>CAYNZV010000218.1:0-4313 GCA_964401715.1 uncultured Gemmatimonadaceae bacterium
GCCTCGTCGCAGTCGAGCATCGGCTCAATGTAGAAAACCAGCCCGGCCCTGACCGTCAGGCCGATGCCCAGTATGCTCCAGGAGAGTAGTTTCAAGGCCGTCCCATACCAACGATTCGCGTTTTCCGGGTGATATCTTGTGCGATAGACAACGCATTTTCCCCGCGCTTGCTTGGGAGCACCGAGTACGAACAAGCAAACAGGACTGGAAGCAATATCCTATGAAAGGATGCGTGTAGAAGATCACACTCTAGGACAAGAGAAGCACAGGCCATCGTTTGTGATTCGTAGCGGTATTCATTTCCGAGGCAGACTCCCGGATACATTGTCTCGGCAAAGATTGCGATCTCGGCCAAAAACGCCTCGACATGCTTGGTGGCATTATCTACGAACAATTGAGTTTCATCGACCAAAGCCTCGAGCTCGTAGCTCTGAAGCAGTTTTGATGCGAGGTCCTGGTACGCAGATGGCGAACAAATGCATTCCATTCCTACTATCTCCCAGTTCACGAGCGCAATGACTCTGACCTGGCTATCAGAGGACGCCAAGGCTCGATCAGTTCGCACAGCCCCGGCTCACTGTGTAGAAACACGGCTCGCATTGCTCGGATTGGCCGATGCAAATTCGCTTTTGCAGCGAACTCACGGCTCGCGCTCCATACTTCGCTTTACGCAGTGTTGCGGCGCTGTCCTTTCCGTAGGGAGTTGTTGGCCGAAGCTGCCTTTCGGGCTTTGATGGAAGGCAGCTTCATGTAGCCGGAAACCGAAAACTTATCCGAAACGGGGATCCAACGGCCCTGTTCTGTGCAGCTCCCGAGAATGCGGTTTCGATCTGCTTTTCAACATTAAATATCCCAAAATGGGATATAGATTTGCGAAGCTCATGTTGTGTGCTCGAGACGATAAATGGCCAAGATCGCACACAGCCGAGACTACAAAGCATTCAGTGTATTCCTAAAAGAAACCCGACACAAAGCCGGAATGACCCAGAAGGACGTGGCCGCAGTTCTCAGCATCCATCAGTCTTACGTCAGCAAATATGAAACATGCGAACATAGGTTCAACGTAATCGAATTGAGACTCATCTGCCGCGCCTGAGGCTCCCCATGGGTAGTTCCGTCAAGCAGTTCGAAAAAATCCTATCCAAATGACTTGGTGTTCATTTGCTGGTAAAAATACACACCTCGCACGGGAGTGGTTTCTGCCAAATCTTCAGTGAAGCTTTGCGAGAGTGTCTGACGCAAACTTGGATGCCAATTGTGCCGGTATCGCCCTAGTGATTTCCGAAATCGTCTCTATACGCCGCAATTCTTCATCAAACAGATGTAGGACCAGAGCGCCATTAGAGTGTGCAAGACTGGGCAATTTGAAGTTCGGCGGGTCCGCCTTCAGCGCCCTCAGGTTGCTGGAAGGTTTCGGTAATCATGTGGTCGTTAGAAAAGTATCGGTGTGCTTCGTGAGTTGCTGGATCAACGGTCCTGTCTCTCCTTAATCCCATCCACGAAGAAGGGTGTGCAGAGGCTCAATTGTTGATAGCCAAGCCGGCGCCGGCAGCTGTTATCGACCGTATGAGACGAAACGTTCCATCAGCCGAGCTTGAAGATGACCAAAAAAATGTTTTGACGTGCGCTGTATTTGAAACTGATTAACGCCCCAGCCGGAGAGCCAGCATCGGATCCTCTTCACTACTTTGAACGTTTACGGTCTTTCGCAATGACTTACTTACCTGCTTTCGGGAGCACTCGCGGCCAAATCGGGAAGGAGCACGAATCCTCAGGCTCCAAATCACATGTTCCCATAAAAGCGTGAGGAAACCACCAAATGAATCGGCCTCTCTCATAGCCACTGCGATTCTCGACAAGGGGTAGGCAAGCCGTCTGAATGTGGAGTTCAAGAAAAGTACTGCAAAACCTCCAGTTCTTATGTTGAAATAACCAGATTTGGCATAGTCATCATCGCTTTGTAGCTTCCGGCCGATTGGGTTGTCCTGTAACCGGGCGCCAAATAAGAACGAACTCACTCGCTCGATCTTATTGCTCTTTTGGCTAGCCCACTGATCCACGTGAGCGCAGCATCGCCGGAAGCACGCCCAAGCTACTTGCCAAACGGACAAACTCAATCCATAGGTTCGTTGCAGATGGTGGGCGTCAAGCTGAGAAATCATCCAGAATCGCCATCCCAATACTTTCAGTAAAGGTTGCTCGGTGTAGTTGACGAAATGATCAGTTTGGGCTGCATTCGTGTCGCTAATCTTAAGAAGGTATTCCTCTTCGTCTTGCTCTGTAGGACCAATCACCCCCTCCTCTCGAGCTGACTCGTACAATGGCGTTCCAGGCAATGATTGAGCATAGTTGATGCTCACTACACTGCCTGGGCTTTTTCCTCTCAAATCCAAGTACGGGAGAAGATCGCATAGGAAGTCCGTTGTTTCTTGAATCGTTTCGTCGTCTTCGCCAGGCATTCCAATCACAAGCTGGATGATGGTAAACAAGCCTGCATCGTGAACCCACTTGATAGCATCGCTGTTCATTTTGACAGAGGTGTTCTTTTCCATAACGTCGAGCATCTTCTGACTGCCGGATTCGATGCCGAAGAAGACTGCCACACAGCCGTTTTCTTTCCATGATCGCAGTTTTTCGGGCGTAACCGTGCGGGCTCTGACGCCTGCAACTCGCCATCTCATTCCCAAAGCACCAAGTTCCTTGACTATGTCCTCAGTAAGTTGCGCATTTGAACCAAAATTTTCATCGCCGATACTCAGGAAGCCCACCCCATAGTGATCGCGAAGATACAGTATGTGATCGCGTATCTGGTCCACTGGTTTGGCTCGGTAACCTTTTTCCCAACGATGGCAAAACGTGCAGCGAGCAACGCAGCCTTTTGAGCATATGACAAAAGCAAATTTTCTTCCGCAGATCTTATCCGACGGAATCATTCCATAGAACTCGTGTTCAATATTGTCAGAGATGTAATGCTCTATAGAACCGTCTTCTTCAAGGATCCGGTAATCGGGCCAAGAGATTTGATCTCTTGGTGGTGCTACTGCATAGCCGGTGAATCGAAAAGCACCAGCATCATCGAGATAAGCAATCCCTTTGAGGTCCTTAAGCGCCTTGACATCAAACGATTTCTCGCGAAGCAGACTTATTAATCGACAGATGATTTGCTCGCCGTCACCAACCACGCAGTAATGGACGTTGCACTTTCGGAGTAGCAACTCAGCACTGGCAGCCAGATTACCGCCGACGACGATAGTCGCATTGGGATTTTCTTCGCGTATCAACTCGGCAAGTGCCTTCGTGTAGGCATAGGCCGTCGACACTACTGCGCTGATACCAACCACGTCAAAATGTTGACATCTGAAGTATTCTCTGACTTTCTCTTTATTCGGTCGATGATAGTCTATGTTGTAGAAAAAAACTTCCTCTCCGAACTCGCGAAGAGCCTGTATTATGGCAAGAGACCCCAAAGGGGGGAATGAGTCTGGATTGGGCCGTATGGGGGTTGTACAAATGCAGATCTTCACTAAGTTGCCTCCCGTTGCTGCGGGTTATATGCAAGAACAGACCGCAACGCTCTACGCTGAAAAAATTACTGTAGTGAGAAGAGAGATGCAAGCCGGCAAGCCTCGGCCTTCGCTGCCAAAGTTGGCTGGTCAAGCGGTGCAGGTCTGGTTTCTGATGAAGGACACATAACTTGTATTCGCTTACTCTTTGAGATTTGCGCAGGCGTAGAGCACTAGGCCGCTTTTATTATCTAGGCTCTGCGGCTTTCCCGCGAGCTTTTCAAGCCTTAGGCCCCATCGCTGCTTCAGGATCTAGAATCGCGTTGGCCACCAGTAACCGATCCTGTAGATCGCCGATCGGCACTTCTCGGCTGCCTACTCCCGCAGCTACGGCCATGGCGGCAGCGGTGCCTGCGGCCTGTCCCATGCCCATGGCGTTGGCGGTCACACGGCTAGATGCGAGTGCCTCCGAGGTGGCGGAATGGCAGCGACCGGCCACCCAGAGATTGTCGATGTCTTGAGGTAGCAGGGTGCGGTAGGGGATGTCGTACGGTGGCGCGAAGGGCATGTCGTGGTACCCCGATTCGGTCTCCGGGTGGCGGTCGATGCGCCAGGCGCCCAACACGACAACGTCGTCGTGGCGACGGGCGTGGCGAATGTCGTCACCGGTCAGAGTGTAATCACCGACGATGCGGCGCGACTCGCGTGCCCCCGCCGTGGGGCCGCTAGTGAAGAAGTAGGCGTCTTTGAATTCCGGGAGCGCCTCTTTCCATAGCTTGAACATCCTCCACGCATCGCGACGTCCTTGGA
>CAYNZV010000219.1:0-4289 GCA_964401715.1 uncultured Gemmatimonadaceae bacterium
CGTCGCTGCTAACCCTTAGTCCCTATAGCTACTTTGGAGGCATCACTATGGTAGCGTGCGGGGCACTTAGCCAACAATCGGATAGAAACGAACATTGTTATTCACGATCGTGAATCGGATACAACTGGCGTCCCAAACGTCGGAAGTTGACATTGTTGGAGTCGTGCAAACTAGGCTCAGCTACCACGTAAACCGCACCCACCCAATCCTCGAAGCCGGCGCGGAAATGAGCCGCCGATTTAACTCCGATGTAGCTCATCTTCCTAGGCTCGAGCCCTAGGGTTTCAGAAAACGCGGTGTCGAATGGTTGTTCACGAACGGTCGCTAAAATCACGTGTATGCCATTCTGCCTAATGTAGGCCGACGGGCCCATGTTGCCCTTGAGCCCTGAGTACATATCCCCTCCGTAACGAAACGCACCGTCAGATAAGCCCATCACCTGGAAGGTCATTGCTACCGGGTCGCCTTGGAGTAGCGTCGATTTAGCACCTACATCCATCGTCAAGGTAGCCCCGAGTCCGGCTTTGTGGCAGGCAGCAATAACCTCTGGATCTACCATGTAGAGCACGCACGCATCCTGCAGACCAGCTTCAACGAATGTGCGCAACATTCCGGTGCTATCCCCGGGAGATCCGCCGCCGGTGTTGTCGTGACGGTCGGCAAACACGATCGGATATTTCCCTTCCTTTTCACCGGTTTCGAGCGCCTGGCGGGTGGTCGGCACGTGGAAATGCCAGTCCGCGCGACGTTCGTACAGCCACATGCCCAATTCGTCGGCGTATCGTTGGGCTTGTTCTTGATCGTCGTCGGTAACGATATAGACTGACGCACCCATATCGGGTACGTCAGCTAACGGGTAACAGGTAGCGATGGAGGCGGAGATAACACCAGGCTGAGTTTCGATTCGGTGGAGTTCCACGATCGCTTCCTTCATCGGCGAGTGGGCAGTCACCTGGTTCATGCCCCAGATCATCGGGATCTGGTGCAATGCCATAGTCGGCCTGATCCCTTCCTTGTGAATGCGCATCAGCACGTCGGCACACTCACGCCCGCGCTCCGCCATGTCCACTTCGGGGTAACTCTCCCTCCCTATCAGCACGTCCGCCATCTCGACCATTCGCGGGGAAACGTTCGAGTGGATGTCCAGCTGTGCCAGTATCGGTACGTTGGGACCGACAATCTGGCGTATAGCCGTCAAGATATAGCCTTCCGGGTCGTCGATTCCGGTCGCCTCGTCCAGATCGCCAACCACCATCGAACCGTGCAAATCTAGCAATACCCCGTCGAGTCGGCCGGCTTTGCTGATTTCCTGCAGCAGGTCGTTCAGAATACCATCAAAGATCGAACGGGGCGTAGGGGCGCTCGGTTGGGCTTCCGCGAATGTGGTCGGCACGATCTCGAAACCGTGTTTTTCAGCCCCATCTATGAAGCCCCCGATGGGGCTGTTGGTGCCGCGATACACCTCAATTATTTCGGCTCCCCGTTGATAACCACGTTCGTGGAATGAACCCAGATCGGTCCCCACCATGGTGAAGGTGCTGGTCTCGTGACTTATTCCTCCAGTTGCCACGCGCATGGCAATACCTCGTTGGCGGTACTTTGCCTTGTTTGATGGTTTGCGTGATCGAGCAGGGCGGATCATGGATCTGGCCGACATTCAATCGTAATTCTGGATGCCGACATGCCCCTTGCTATCCGCTAGATTTTTCCCATATTAACGCTAATATTCGTTTCCGCAATCGTTGCGGAGCAGTTGTTCCGACCGAAGTAGAGTTTTACCCTGGACCGGCAGCAGTTCCTAACTCGCGTAGTTAGCTAACCGCAGTAGAGCCTACCTCGTAGTGTCCTACCTTCCTGTCTCTAGGAAAGATTCTGACCGAAGTATCGGAGCCTGTACCAGCATTAACATATCGTGAAAAGATAGGGCAAACATGGCAGAACGCGTGACGGGAACCGTCAAGTGGTTTAACGATTCGAAGGGATTCGGCTTCATCGAACGTGCGGATGGCTCGGATGTCTTCGTGCACTACAACGCCATTCAAGGCGATGGCTTCCGCTCCCTCTCCGAGGGGCAGCAGGTTGAGTTCGAGGTAGTTCAGGGACAAAAGGGACCTGCGGCCGAGGCGGTGGTTCCGCTTTAACACGAATTCCGAATTATTGCATTGGGGGCGGTGTACAAGATTACATCGCCCCCGCTTTTGTTTGTAACACCGTGCGCTCGAAGAAGGTGAGACCTCATCAATAATGACGATGTTGTCGCAAGATCAGATTGAGCGCTTCCGAGCAGGTGGCTTTCTGGTAATTCGCGAATTATTGACCAGCGCAGAGATCGAGTCCATCGCCTTTCGGGCGGAGCTTGTGGCCGGCGGTCAAAGTGGTCATGTCCCTCCTGAGCGCCTTCAGGTAGAACCCGATGTTGAGCAAGGCAAGAAGCAAGCCGACACCTATGCCGATTCCCTGCGCAAGATCAGTCACGTTGCCTTTTATGACGACGTCTTCGAAACACATGCCCGAAATCCGAGAATCCTAGATGTAATAGAGTCGCTCTTAGGTCCAGACATCAAATTCTACCAAGACCAACTCTTCATGAAACCGGCAAGGATCGGCTCACGTCAGTCGTACCACCAGGATGCACCGCTGGGATTTCATATCGACCCACCCGATATGGTTACTTGCTGGTGTGCCCTAGACGATGCGACGATCGCAACCGGGTGTCTGTGGATGTTGCCCGGCACGCACAGACGAGGCTTTATCGATCGTTCGGAATGGCAGCGTTTCGAACAGATGGCTCTGGACGAACGCCTTCCGGAAGAAACGCCGGTGGAGCTGCATCCCGGCGACTGCAGTTTCCACCATGGCCTCATACTTCACAGTAGCCGCCCGAATCGAACAGCGCGTCGACGACGTGGTTATGCCACTCACTATGTCAGCGCCCGTTGTCGATACACCGGACCTCATGAAAAAAACGATGCCATGTTGGTCCGAGGTCGTTCATTCCCAGGATGTATTTGACACGCGTCATTACGTTTTCACTCGCGCATTTAGTTGCTCGTCCAGTTTCTTGTGGTTGTTTTGGCGGCCCTGTATTTTCGGTGTTAGCGGATCCATTCCGTTCTACAACGGACACCTCGAGAATACAGAGTTCCATCCACCGCGAAGACCCTACAATTACCCGTGGACATTAGGAGAAACCTCGATGTCATCCGCCCATTTTTTGTTTCCCGCCGTGTTCATGTTGCTCGCCTGTGGCCAGCAACATGAAGTCATCGAAGAACCCGTCCCGTTGGAAACAGAAGACCAGAAGAAGCTCTACGCCCTTGGTCAAGCAGTTGCTCGCCAATTTGTGCTGGCCGGGCTTTTCGAAAAGGACGAGATGGTCTTTGTCACCCGGGGATTCGAAGATGCCATTGCCCACCATGACACCCTCGTTGACTTCGATTCTCTCGTCGAGCCGATGAACGCCATGTTGACCGCTCGTCGTACCGTGAAGAACCTCGAATGGGGGATCGAGTTTCGAAAAATGGCAGCGGCATGGCCTGGAGCTGTAACCACCAACTCGGGTCTAATCTTTCAAACAGTCGAAGAGGGTACGGGGACCTCCCCTTCCGTCGACGACACCGTGACGGCACACTTCAACGGTAAATTCATCGACGGCAGGATTTTTGACACCTCCTCCAACAAAGCGGGACCGGCCCACTTCGTTCTCAATCAGGTCATGGCCGGTTGGGCTGAGGCTTTCCAGATGATGCGGGCGGGCGGCAAAGCCCGTTTTGTGGTACCACCACACCTCGCCCACGGCGAGCAAGGCAAACCGCCGACGATCCCGCCCAACGCAACGCTTATCTTTGAGGTTGAGTTGATAGCGGTCAAATAGGCTACTGAGCCGCCGCCAACAATTGATCGTTTTCACCAACACGGGGCGGGGGGTGGCAACCAACCGTGAATTCGATGGCTTGAATTCCGACCTTGATTTTTTACCGTTTTCCGTTCTAAATCAGCTTTCATCAAAGAGCAATCGATGAGGTTTCTCCAGTCTGTCGCCATTTTGCTGGCGTTTTCAGTAGGCAGTAAAGGACTCGAGCCGGTATATGCGATCAGATCAAAAATTGACGATTTTGACGCCGTCGCCTACTTAAACGAGGACAAACCCCGCCGGGAATCGCCAGAGTTTGCGCTCAAGCGGTATTTATTAACCGCGGGAAACCGCGATCATTTTGCTGCAAACCCCGAGTAGTGTGCTCGCCAATACGGTCTTTGCTGTGCCTACTGAGTTGCCAGAGGCAACAGCG
>CAYNZV010000220.1:0-4283 GCA_964401715.1 uncultured Gemmatimonadaceae bacterium
TCAAGTTTAAGGACGCAAGTGGCGGTGGCCTGAAGACGCTTCAGTACAGTAGACCGGGGAATGCCGGCAATTTCGTCATCGATATCGTGACGGCGATGGGTCAGCCAATGAAAATTGAACTACAGGGCGATTAAGCTCAACGGTTTTGCGTGTCGGCTTCAGTTTATTGGCGGAATGGGTCGTTGTGTTTGTCCGTATTGAGAGGTCGTTTGTTGCGGGGTGGTAACGACGGTTCGATTCGACACTGTCGCTTCCCGGATGAGGTCTCTTGGTTGTAGAACAGATTAGGTCTCTCGAAGTGTATGCGACCCTCGTGAATACTCAGCTAATTTGAGTGGGATGACGAGGCAACGGTAGGGTTGCAGGTATCGGAGGAACGAGCTCGGCTGCTCGTCCAACGGGTGGTAGGTTTTAAAGGGGGAGGAAGGCCCTTGTCCACAGCTGATGCTTCTCTTGCTCGTGCAGCGTTCGATGACCTGTTGACGATTGCGGGGCTCGACACGAGTGACATAGAGATCGTAGCCCAGGATCTAGCGCTTGACACTCGGATACGGGCAACGGAGGCTGCGGTCGCTGCAATTGGTGCGGGAGGATATATTGCATCGCGCTTCATCGGGGACGGCACGGTGCGTGTTTCCACGCGCCACGTGGAGGCTTCGTTAGAAAGCTACGCGCACGTTAGGTTCGAGGATCCAAGCCGCGCGCCAGGACCGCGTGTGGCTGCCGCACAGCGAGCGATGATAGCGGGCTTCCAACGAGCAGGTGACGGACGTTGGATGTACATCCATCCCGGGTTTCCCCATAACACCGAATCGCTGCTTGAGCTGCTTGGATACCCTCGCGACGAGGATGAGGCTAGGCGGGCCATTGCCGGTTGGGAAGCATCTCGTTTGGAGCAAGAAATCATGCGTCGAGGTCTTTGCAGTGCAATGCTCCGTGAACCTGACGAATGGGACGGGTCGCCGATGGGCCGAATCCTCAATTCGCGTCCGGTTGTGGAAATCATACAAGTGGGCGATGCTGACCCACGGCCCGCTGCGGCCAGTGCCCGACCACTGGCTGACTATAAAGTCTTGGATCTGACTCGCGTTCTTGCGGGACCCACGTGCGCGCGCACTCTGGCCTCATACGGTGCACAAGTTATTCGCATCGGCGCACAAGACCTGCCCCATGTACCGTTATTTGTTGCCGAGACAGGACTTGGAAAAAGATCGGCGCACATTGATCTTAAAACGGACACCGGTCGTGTGAAATTACGCGAGCTGATCGGTGAGGCCGATGTCTTCTCGCAGGGCTATCGCACGGGCGCGCTGGAGCGGCAGGGTTTTGGAGTCGCGGAGGTCGTGCGGGCAAAGCCCGGAATCGTTTACGTGTCGGTCAACTGCTATGGGCACGAGGGGCCCTGGCGGAGTGTGCCGGGTTGGGAGCAACTGGCACAGTCCGTGACGGGCATGGCGTATCTGCACGGCAAGTCCTACAACGATGGCAGACCTCAGCTGCAGCCTGCCGCGGTAACTGACTACACCACCGGTTATCTCGCCGCATACGGCGCTTTGGCAGCATTGCTGCGGCAACGCGAGCAGGGAGGGAGCTATTGGGTACGTGTTTCGCTTGCGCGCACTGGCGTATGGATGCGTAGTTTGGGGCTGCGCGAAGCCGTGACTCACCGACCTTTCGATGGCAAGGAAATTACGGAACTCCGAGCCATAGCGGAGACTGAATGGGGATCCATGCACCACCTGCGACCCGCAGTCGAGCTTTCGAATACAGACGTATTCTGGCAGCAGCCACCCGTATCGCTCGGAAGCGACGCGCCCGCGTTCGGAGGTTGAGAACGAAGCTTCTATCCCTGTCCAAGTTTCTTAGGCGCGGACCTAGAAGGACATCGACTGGCTCAAGTTTTGTTGGGACAAGCATCGGCTCTTTGCTGCCGATCTTTCGTGGCAGAGTCGTTTCAGACCAATGGATTTAAGTACGTCTCGTTTGGAGTCTCGCGACGGCATGATAGTCTCCGGTGGGGAAGCAGCGGGGAGTGGATACGGGGTAATGCCGGGACCGGTCGTCAACGAGGACCATCCATTCGTGTATGCGTTTGGTGTCCACACGGACGGTAGTGCCGAGATGCGTGATCTTCTCGGTGGTAAGGGCGCGAATCTAGCGGAGATGGCTAAGATTGGGTTGCCGGTTCCGCCAGGATTTACGCTTGGTACCGAGGTCTGCAGTTACTTATACGATCATGCGGGGGAATACCCAGAACCTTTGAGCGATCAGGTTGCTATCGCGTTAGAAGAGCTGGAAGAGCAAATTGGCAAATGCTTTGGTGATCCCAATAACCCGCTCCTGATTTCGGTTCGATCGGGGGCGCGAGAGTCCATGCCAGGGATGATGGATACTATCTTGAACCTTGGGCTCAACGATCAAACCGTCGAGGGCTTGGCCAAAGCAGCCGGAAATCGGTCGTTCGCGTTCGATTGTTATCGCCGATTCATCCATATGTACGGCGATGTGGTTCTAGGTGTTCGTGCGGAGGAAGAAACTGAAGAAGAGCCCTTTGACTTAATTTTTCGGTTGGAAGCTGCTCGAGGCGGCGACATCGACTTTGTTCGAGTCTGTGAACGCTACAAAAAACTTATCCTAGAACGCACGGGCACACCGTTTCCCCAGGAAGTTATGGAGCAACTGTGGGGAGCTATCGATGCTGTTTTTAGCTCTTGGCGAAATGATCGCGCCATTTTGTATCGACAACGCTATGGAATACCTGCGTCTTGGGGCACGGCGGTTAACGTTCAGGGCATGGTGTTTGGAAACTTAGGAGAGAACAGCGCAACGGGAGTGGCGTTTACTCGCGACCCGGCGACGGGCGAAAACGTTCTATACGGTGAGTATCTAGTCAACGCACAGGGAGAAGATGTGGTTGCAGGGGTGCGGACCCCCAAGAATATTGCCGAGATGGTTGAGGAGATGCCAGAGAGTTTCGACGAACTGTTGCGAACTCGCGAAAAGCTCGAGCAACATTTTCGCGACATGCAGGACTTTGAGTTCACGATTGAACAGGGCAAGTTGTATCTGTTGCAAACCCGAAACGGAAAACGAACGGGCCAGGCGGCCGTCCGCATCGCGGTCGAAATGCAGCGTGACGGTTTAATGGATGACCGCACTGCATTATTGAAGGTACCGGCTGAATCGATTGATTCTTTGCTTGTCCCGGTTTTCGATCCACAAGCGTTGTTAGCGACTGAAGCCGTTGCCCACGGACTCCCGGCTGGTCCCGGTGCGGCATCGGGGAAAATCGTGTTCTCTTCCGAGTCTGCGTGCCGTGCTGCTGACGCAGGAGATAAAGTCGTGCTATGTCGCACGGAAACGTCGCCCGAAGATCTCAAAGGCATGCTTGTTTCCCAGGGCATTCTGACCGCTCGAGGTGGCGTATCGTCTCACGCGGCACTCGTTGCTCGTCAGTTGGGCAAGGTGTGTATATGCGGCGCTTCGGACGTGACGATGAATTACGAAGATCGCACTCTCGTGGTCGAATCGAATCGCGGAGATCCAATCGTTATGCGGGAAGGCGACGACATTTCGTTAGATGGTTCCTCTGGAGCAATTTACGCGGGATCGATAAAAAACACAGATTCCGATGTCCACCAAGTGCTGACCGGACGTCTTGAGAGCAATGCGAGTCAAAATTTTCATTTATTTGACACTTTGATGTCGTGGGCGGATCAGCACCGCACTTTAAAGATCCGAACCAACGCAGACACTCCCGAAATGGCAGAACAAGCGATGACACTTGGGGCGGAGGGAATCGGACTGTGCCGGACGGAACACATGTTTTTTGCCGAGGATCGAATTGACCACATGCGCAAGATGATTCTTGCGGCAACTGAAGAACAACGCCGAGAAGCGCTTGCCGAGTTGCTTCCTTTCCAGCGTAGAGATTTTTTTGGCTTATTCGGGGCAATGGCTGGACGGCCAGTCACCATTCGATTACTTGACCCACCTCTGAACGAATTTCTGCCGCAAGATGAGGATGTTCAGGCGGCGTTGGCTAAGCGGCTAGAGCTGGGTGTCGGTTTCGTCGTTGAACGTATCGAGGCACTCCATGAACAGAATCCCATGCTCGGCTGCCGCGGTTGCCGGCTAGGTATTCTGTATCCCGAAATCACTGAAATGCAGGCGACGGCAATCTTCGAAGCTGCTGCAGCGCACCGCAAAGACGACGATGCTTTAATTGTCCGGCCAGAAATCATGGTGCCTTTAGACGGATTTCAGTCTGAGCTTGCTGCCCA
>CAYNZV010000221.1:0-2466 GCA_964401715.1 uncultured Gemmatimonadaceae bacterium
CTCCAGTGCAGGCAGTACGGCATGGACATCAGTAAGGATTAGGCGTCTCATAGTTATTTCTCAAATGCGGGTGGGCTTTACGGGCTAAATCTGTAACGCGTCGAGTGGGAGTTCGTAGGCAGTACGCCCCCTAAAACCCGTCATGGTCTCCGCTGCGGTCAGGGCGTTCAAAATCGCTTCTTCGACCGCTTCCGCAACGCCTAGGAAGAAACCGTCGAGCTGGTTGTTTGGCAGCATTTGGAGCGCAAAAGGCTTTTGCGTGTCATTCGCCAGGTGGTTGCCAGTGGAGAAGGCCAGGAAGATGTCACCGCGCAGCCTCGTCAGACATCTGAAGATATACTCCAATGGCGAAACGATGTTGCAGTAACAACTGGCAAAGTGTTCGTAATGCCCGTATTTACCGACCACGGAGACTATTGCATTCGGAGGCCGAAATTACATTGATGTGCTTCAGCTTCATAAGAATACCGCCCTTTGAACGTTCGAGTTGGTCTGCTATTTGACTCCAATTATTCGGATCAGCCAAATAGCTATCGCGCAAGAACGAAATCTCGGCCGGGGTCCATGCTACCCCACTATTTCTGGGCCGGCCTGATGCTATATTCTTCGCGCGGATTTTTTCCTCGTGTTTGCTGTTAGCCAGCATATCCGCCGTTACCTCGACCAGCGGCGGATCTTCGCCCCCCGGTATCAGTCCAGCCTCCCTCACTTGATCGGGACTCACAGACGGTCCAGGCAGAGGCGCAGAATCGCTACTATTAGCCTCTAACGCTTTGATGGCCAGACAGAAGGCATCCACCACCTCGACACGCTCGAGCAAGGGATCTCTTTCGATGACCTCACCCGTCGTAGGATCGACACCATCGGCTAGGGTCTGGAGTATGCGCTTCGCGTCTCGAGACATAATCAAAACCTCACAATATCGATACCCCAATAATAAAACGGTAAGGGATACCCACCGGTTAGTTCCAACAAGCATTGAGCGGCAAAAAGTCAGGCCGACTCCGTTCCAGCAATCAGTTCTCGAAGATGAATATTCACGACTGAGATCCGCTCAGCGTAATCTCCACGTCGTGCAATTCTCTCGAGAAATCTCCTGGTGGCAATAGTCGTACCGAATACCAATGCATATGTGGGCAGGCCACCCAACAATGAAATCTTTGTAAGAATTAATTCCACCGACATACCCCCGAGAATGCTTTCCGTCGACACAATAGTCTCTTCTGTCGTGGTATAGAGGTATTTGGTAAAATCTTTGGACTCCTTGTATATGAGAAAGGCGTTAGCAACACCCAGCAGGACTGCTACTGATACCGCAGAGTCTGATAGTTCCTTGAATAAGTGTGCAATTGCACCAGGACCTACATATTGGATTCCTTCTTCAACGACTTCCGCTGCTTCAGAAGCTGTCATATTCATGTTGTATACGGTCGCGGCGATGTCGAAATTTTCAAGTTTTCTTGAGACCTCTTTGGCGATTTCCGCAGGAACAGCTACATCCACTTGTGTCACTAATCGTTCGCCATCGATCACTGTACCTTGCGCCAATCGGCTATTGACCTCACGCAGATCACGCACAACTGAATCGGCGTCCGCACGAGTCTTTACTTGGATGTATTGCGTAAAGCCATTTCCATGTTCCACAGCGACATCCCAGGCTTCTTGATTCACTTTCTCCGCCAGGCGAGCCGAAAGTCCCGCTTCCTGGGAAGCTCTTTGGAACTCCAGTTCTCCGATTCGCCCTTTTATTTGATTGACCAAACCCTGCACTGCAGTATCTCCTGCGGACAGTTTCTCAAATAGCATACTTCGAACTTCTTCAGCAGTGTCCACTTGCCTGCCGAAAAAGCTGCTAAATGCCGTAAGAAGCTCTGGGGAAATATGATCAAGAGTACCATCACCGGAAATCAAATCGGCAAGAACGACAGCTGCCGTCGATGCATTGGAAATTCTACTTGGCTCTTCCTTTTGCCAGGTGCAGCAAAGTTCGCTGATTTTGCTGACTTCGATTCCTGTATAGCGTTCGAAAAACTCGCTGATTTGCACTACGCGCCGCCTTCGACTATCCCTGATGTTTCTTCGCAATCTCTTCGAGTTTTTGAATACGTTCCAGCGCTTCGTGTAATTTTGTGGCAATAACGTCATTGTACTTGTCTTGTAGATTCAACCTTTCTTCGACTTCCTTGTACATCTTCTCGCCACTGAGTTCATCCATCCGACTGGTTAACGCATCGGCTGCCTCGGGGACCTTCTCTAAAGCCAGATCCACAACATCGGTTATTAATGAGCGAATATCCTTGAGACGTTCATCAGGTTTAGCCTGTTTTGCAATGTCTACAACTTTCTCTGCAGATTTAGTTATGGCATCCTTGATATCCGCGAGCCGTTCAGATGAGCGAATATTATTGAGACGTTCATCAGATTTAGCTTGATCTACAATCTCTGTAACCTTGTCTTCGATGGCTT
>CAYNZV010000221.1:2566-4223 GCA_964401715.1 uncultured Gemmatimonadaceae bacterium
ACGATTTTGCACGTCTGTGCCAAAGCAAAATCTTGGGTCTCTTCGGCATATTTATCAATGTCTTTCAATGAATGGAATGAGCGTACGAAAGCGTTCCGTGCTTGTTCCGGCGCATTACGGGCAACATGCATGACGTCGAGTATTTGTCCTAACACCGACGTCATATCTTTATCGAATCGAAGCGCAATTCCCTTCTTATGCAGATCCAGGGCGGTGGTGAATAGACCAAGATTGGTACGTGCCAAGAGCGTGGCCGAGCGAACTTCACGGTGGATTTCGTGTCGTCCGTAAAGAGAAGCCCGCGAGGCCACAGCTGGATTTCCTCGAATTATAAAACCCGGAATCGATTTTGCCTCCTGAATTAAAGTTTGTGCCAACTCGGCAATCTGTGGCCCAAAACGAAAGCTTTGGCTCAACTCCAAAACCTGATCGGCGTCCAGCTTGGTCATGGCATCTACGGCATGCCGAAACGTGTAGATCTGCTGGTGTGTATCCCCGACGACAAACAGCTTCTTGGGGCATGATTGCAGCACATCCAACATCACCGGAGACAAATCTTGAGCCTCATCGACCAAAATGATGTCGTAGGCCTCTAAGGCTTTGTGAAACCGTTTACTTGCGTGGAACAGTTTGAGATAAAAATCATGCGGACACTCCTTGGCACCCTCATGCCAAGTTTTTGCCATGGTGCGACAGGCATGAACAATGGCCTCTGCTTGAGATGCGAGAACTGTTTGTAATTTTTCTTCCACATACTGGCACGAGAATAGGGGGAGGGCTTTCTCCAGCGGTTGATAGGGTGAGTTCATGTAGAAATTCATCAACCCGTGACTCAGCCACGCAAGGCGACGCTGGGTCACCGCATCTACCTGAAAAGCAGGCAGGAAATCTGCGGGACTGATACCTTGGTTGGAGACTTGCCAACGTCTATTGTACACCTGCGCCTCGTGTTTGAAGGCAAACCCATGCACGGTTTTGGTCTCCACTGCCGGCGGAAAGGTGCCTTCGGCGTCAAGTTGAGCCTGCTTGTTAAACGCGAGATAAAGAATCTTCTGATCGCCATGGGCTTCGGCGATCAGGCGCAGCGTAGCGGTCTTTCCCGTGCCAGCCCGGGCATTGATCAGCACAACGCGACCGTGCGCATCCAGAATGGCCTGTTGTTCGTCAGTCGGGCGCAGGGGGCGCATGATAGCTGCCAAAAATGCTAGATGAGATCACGGGCAAGGGGCCCAGCTTGCGCCGACGAGAACGTATGCCGGTTTGCGCTCCAAGAGTGTGGTCAAGTCTTAGAACTGTTGTTCCCATCGAAAGCTTGGATCAAAATATGGTCTTCCTTTGTAGCTGGATGGCGTTTCTTGCGTTTTGATCGTTTTGATTTGTGTTTGGTCAATTTACATGATCCTCCCAATGGAGGTTGTCGTTTTCTAATGCGAATTGTCCACTTTTTTCAGGATTAATAACATTTTGCCAGATTTCAAAGTTAGCAATGATAGGGGAAATAAATGGCCTCAAGGTAGGCGAGTTTGTGGACGACATGGTGCGCCGGAAAAATTACCTGGCGTTCAGGTATATTACGATTTCAAACATCTAAAGTTGAGCGATATTCTGTGTTCTAATGGGCCCTTAAAGCCATCAATAATATGATTCTTCCTGGCGG
>CAYNZV010000222.1:0-4200 GCA_964401715.1 uncultured Gemmatimonadaceae bacterium
CGAAATACGTCAAGCACACGGCAACGAACATGCACAAGGCGACGAATTCGTTGGTCGCAACAATTACAAAGAGCAAACTGAAAATCAAAAGGACTACTCCTCGCTGGCCGCTGTTTGAAATGCGTAGCGCTATAGCTGCGAATACGACGAGGAGTGCGAAATCGAGAGCGTTGAACTGGGACACTTAAATTTGAGCTAAAATTTTCTTCAGCTCTGGATTCAAGATTTGAGAAACGTTCAAAGTTCCATCGAACGTAAGATGAATGTAATCTGACAAGTTGTCTTCCACAGATATCATTGCGTCCAAATCGATGAAACTGCAGCTTGGACGTCTCTCTGCTGTTGACCTAAGAAACTCCTTGTGTTCCTCGAAGAGGTCTGGATTCACAACTTCGATGGTGTCTTTGAATCGTATCGGCTGGTTCACTAGCACCACATGAGCCCCGCCTGAGTCGGCAATCTCGAGAAATCGTGGAAGGTATTTGCGGAATTCTTGGTCAACACGAGACCCCAAACCAATGTGTTTTATTGGAATGGGTTGCCCTCCGTACAACTCGCGGTAATCCATTTCCAAACCGGAAGCTCCAATGCGCGTCCTCAATTCGTTGTTCCACAAGAGCATATTCTCAGGAAACACCAGGGCTCTGTACAGTTGGTACTTCCGCGCGGTCAGCCAGCGTTGGAAATCGAATGATATCCATCTTCCTCTAGAGTTGAAAAAACCGGATGGGTCCCCCTGCAAATCCATCGACTCCAGCAACGATGAAAAACTGCCCAGCAAAGGGTGTAGCGGCAGCGTCCTGAATTCCGTATAAGTCATGGCAATGACAATCGCGTCGACACCGTAGTCGGTCAGCTTCGTGGCAATGGCGATGTGGTCGAGAATCGAGGTGCCGTCGACGGACGCGTTGAACACGGTAACCTCCCTGTCATCAAACTCCTCCTGTCCTCGGAGCCATCTGTCAAACCGGGCCACCATTCCGTGCGATTCAGGCAAGACAGTCGCATTGTTTCCGTTGCGGACGGCCCCGCGAAAGAAACAGTTGCTCATGAAAGCAACACGCAATTCTCTCGGGGCCTTCGGCTTCGAGAGCACGGATCTGTCTATTTGGCTCTGAATCGATACTGAGATATTGTGAAGAGATTTTTGGCGAGGAGGGTCGACCCATACGGCCGTCACGGGAAAAAGAAGAACGATCAACAGATAAACAAATCCGGTCGGAAACCGATTGCCTGGCGTTAGCACTCGCCTGCTCTCAGCATTTGCTAATCCCTGATACGATGTCAGCGCACCGTGCAATACGTACTCCTTCGCTGTTGCACCAATCGATCAAGAATTTCTTGAGATCGTAAAACTGATTCTGGCCGTTACATGCAGCATGCCACGGATGAATATTAAGGACAAAAGGAGTGTTCAATGAACGGCACACCGCGACTTGTTGGAGCACTGACCCGAAGGCAGCTTTAGCAGAACAGTCACGGTATGCGACCTCCTCAGATGCCAGTCGTCTGAAATGCAAGTCCTCGTAGGAATAGAAGAAATACTTGTCGTCCCAGCTAGTTGGCAGAACCAGGATTGAGGAGCCTCCGCGTCTTCGAAAGTACGCTGGCCAGGCAGGCACAAATTCTTCGCCCTCAGCAATTCGCGAAGGCAGACGCCAATCCGACACGTAAGAAAATCGACATCGAAGACTGGCATTTTCTATGATGTTCCAGTTTATCCACCCCTGAAATGGCAGATAGTTATTTACCGAATGGGCTGCATGTCCGAGAGGAAGTCCAATATTACTCGCAAATTTTCGCACCTGCTTCCTCAGGCTCCGGGCGTATGCAAATTCCAGCACTCTGGAAAGCTGATGTAATGAGATGCAAAACGGAGTTGGTTTGGCCTCACTATGCAAGGCGATTTCGTACTTCGTTTTGTCCAGCTGCGATATTTTTTCCGGGAATCTGGTGAATTGCGATTCCAGAAAAAAAAGGGTAGAGGAGGCCTCGACAGTTTCCTCCAAGCGTACGAACGATTCGAAGTTGCGCTCATCGAACCTGTCCATGTCGTGGCGGAAGCAGACACAAAAGCCCACGTTTGCGGGTTCCACTTCGACATCTACATCACTGTCCAAGAACCGTTGAATACGGCGATAGATCTTTTTGTACAGGCCAGCGGAACCCGGGGTAACTTCTTTCATCCGCCTAGCTGCAGCTAACCGCGGTTCGGTTGCGACTCCACCCAGAAAGGACCCAGGGCCAAGGCGTCGAGATGGCCGAGGCAGAACGCTCTCACCGCGTCCTTAGGAGTGCAGACAATGGGTTCCTCGTGGATGTTGAAGCTTGTGTTTATTACTAACGGCAATCCTGATATCCTGTAATACTCTGAGACCGTCCGATGAAATGACGGCGTGCTGTCCAAATCGAGAAACTGGGGACGAGCCGTGCCATCGACGTGACAAACCGCAGGTGCCTTCTGTCTCCATTCAGGTTCCATATCCAACGTAATGGTCATGAACCTAAGTGTTCGACCTACCGGTAAGCTTGAGAAAATATCGGCGGCCGATTCCGCAAGTACGGCAGGCGCAAACGGCATGAACTCAGTTCGCCGCAAACGCTCGTTCAGCCAGTGGTTTATTTCTGGATCTGTCGGGGCCGCCAAGATCGACCTGTTTCCCAGTGCCCTAGGGCCGTACTCCATTCTTCCGTCGAAGCGCGCAATCACCTTTCCGTCATGGATAGCGCGGGCCATGGTTTGCTCGATGCAATCGTCACGCACGAACATCAAGCCCGCATCTTCCAGAGCCCTGCGCATCTGATTGGCACTAAACTCCGGCCCCAGAAACACGTCGTCGAGGCAGTGACGAACGAGTGCTCCTCCGTCGCCAGAACCGCCTGCAGCCCAAAGTGCGGCACCAGTCGCCAACCCTCCATCGCCCATGTTGGGATGAACGTAGACATCCTCAACACTTGGGAGTTCGGCAATTCTCTGGTTCAGCTTGACGTTGGCAAAAACTCCTCCGGCAAGACAGACCTTTGTGTGCCCCGTTGCCTGGATCCAATGCTTAACCAATTCCACAACGCGGACCTCAAGTAGCTTTTGAGCTGCCGAAGCTACTTGGGCAGGCGTAAAACCCTTGCACCTGAGCCCGAGTTCGTCGACAAGCATCGGATCCCACAGCCGTCCGCTGATCGCCCATCTCATCAAGCGGCGAAGGATGACCCAAGGCCTGCGTTCCCGGATGTTTCGAAAGGCATTTACGCTTGAAGAAAAACAAGCACTTGCTTGATCTAGGGTCAGTAGATCTTCCAACGTGGCGAACAAATCCTCCGGCGATGCATAGGCAGCCAAACCCGTGATTTTGCCTTCGTGACGGTTCCTCTTGTATCCGAGGTACCTAGTCACGTACGAGTAGAAATCGCCGGGAGAATAGGCCGCGGCATCTTCGTCGGACGGTCCGCTTGCGAGCAATTTTATTCCGGCTGGCGAACAAGACCAGAGCGCTGTGTTTATCCCATCCCCGTAGCCGTCGATCGTAAGAGCGAGCGCCTTATTGAAATCGGATGTCGAGAAACCGCTAACCGCATGGCACAGGTGATGATCGACAGTTTCCAATTTTTCAGTGTCGAGCCCACATTCACTCAAACAACGAAAAAAGGCTTTGGCAGCATGGTTTTTTCGGTTATCCCCTGCGCCAAGAAGCTTTTTCATTCCCAAACCCAGAGCCCCAAAACATGCTTGCCGACCTACCCGCAGTGGCACGGTGTTAGAGAAATCCACATCCCCATTGCGCTCCAGCTGGTAAATGTGCGCCACTTGCCATGGATTTAATCTCAATGGATCTCCCCCACCCAAGGCAATGCAGTCGACGTCTTGGCCCGATATTCCCGCCTGCTTCAAGACCTCATGGATCCCCCTCCGTGGGAATCCGTAATGTTGTTTGATTCTACTCAGGCGCTCCTCGCCAACCGCAGCTACCAGCTTACCTTCCACAACCAAGGAAGCCGTGGCATCGTGCCCGACATGCAGCCCCAGCACTACCGGTAACTTGCGCGACGACGCGCATCCAGCTCCGTCGAAACCCGATCTCTTCGTTTGCGGATCCATCAATAAGGTCATTTCCCCGAAACTCGGGGGAGTTATTTCCTCATGCCGCGTTACTCTTTCAGCAAAGACTGAACCAACCCCTTTAAACGAATCAACGCGGCTTTTTC
>CAYNZV010000223.1:0-4175 GCA_964401715.1 uncultured Gemmatimonadaceae bacterium
CGGCGGCCGAGAGCCTCAGTAAGTACGAGGGGGAACGACTCAACCTCGACCTGGAAAAACTTCCTGAATCCGCTGCCGAGATCCTCCGTCAGCATCCGAGCTTCCAGAACGAATAACCGACGGACCGACACGGCGAACCCGTGACAACGCTGACGGCCCCGCTAAGCGCGTTGACCGCTGGAACTGGAGTGAGGAGATTGGTGCACCCGGCGACGAAGACGCGTCCGTCCGTCGCGAGACGCCTCACCGATGGCGGGACCCACGGCGTCCTCAACCGATTCGAGTTGCCCGACGAAGAAGCGTCCGGCAGCCTTCTTAGTTGTGGCTTAGCGAGTATTCGGGCGACCTCACCTCAAAAGACTCCGCTTGGCGCCGTAGTATTTCATGTTGCAGATCACGGTGTCACCGCCAATGCCCACAATCTGGCGGTCGCTTACTGTGTAGACGCTGAGAGAAGTGTGCAAAACAGATTCACAGACTCCATCTCCTTTATGCTGGTGACCGACGTATGTGCAATCTCCGGATCGCCCACCACGATCGCCAAACTCTGAGCTCGGGAGATGGCAACATTGAACCGGTTGCGGTTCAAGACAAAATCAATCCCACGAGCGCCAAACTCTCCGGCGCTTGAACAAAGCGAGACTATGACGATGGGTGCCTCCTGTCCCTGGAACTTATCTACTGAGCCGACTCGAGCTCCCTCCGGAAGCCTCTCTCTAAGACTCCGCACCTGCATGTTGTAGGGAGCCACGTACAGAATGTCATCAATCGCTATTGGGTCGAGAGGTCGTGACTTTCGATCATAGTGTGTTCTCCCGAGCAACTCGTCGGTAACTGAGACGATTGCTTCAACCTCCTGTTCACTGCTTTGCGTGTTACCGAAGTGTTTGACAGGGATGAAAACAATGCCTGCCTCAGCGTTCACCAGATGTGTCTCGTCAGCAGTATGCTCCACGATTCGACGGACAGTCGAACGGTGAGGTTGCAACCGCCCTTCGTAAATCGTCCGGGAAATGAAATCGCAAACCGTCGGGTGCATTCGCCATGTTTCCCCCAGGAATACACCCAGCTCACTTGGAATGACGGCGTGGTCACCGAGTAGGTACTCAAGCAGCGAGAGCCCCGTGTCACCCGGATGACTGCCACGAGTCGGCTGTCCCAGCTGCATCTGGTCCCCGATCAAGACGATGTTGTCTGTTGATCTGCTCATTGCTACCAGATTCGCAACAGATACTTGCCCCGCCTCGTCAACGAAAAGATAGTCGAGTCGATCCGCAATCCCGGGATTTGAGAAGAACCATGCAGTGCCTCCGACCAATCCCTCTTGGTAATCAGACACTGCTGCCGATCCGCCTTTCACGTACTTCAGCTCCCTCCACTCATCGAATAGTGGGTCGTCCTCATCACCACCAACCTTCATTGCGGCAAACGTCGCATCCGTTGTTTCAAAACAGGCCCGCATCACATTCATGATGGCTGAGTGACTGTTGGAGGTGATGCCTATGTTTTTGCCATCCTTCAAGAGCGCCAAGATCATATGCGATGCCGTATAGGTCTTGCCGGCACCAGGAGGTCCTTGGATGCACAGCGTCGAGTCTTGCATGTTCCGGACAATTCGAACGCAGCCGTTCACTACATCCTCATCTTCGTGAATTAGACTTTGGCCTTGTTGGATTCCCGTGATTCGTGGTGGCAATCGAAGTAGAAATCGTCTTAGAGACTCAGAAACCCGTCCGTTATCCTGCCAGTCTTCCGCGACTCGTTGTATTGCCCCTGGAATATGGCCGGGATCGACATACTCGTACGGAATCAACGAGACATGCGATGGCATCGTCCCACCGTCCATTTTGCTGACTGTTGCAGCTCCGAACTTAAGCCACAGAGTTCCCTCTCCATTGAACTCGAACACCTCCGTGCGATTGGCAGGAGAATGTGAGAAGGCCACCTTGCTTCCCTTCGCAATCCGCGTCTCCTGGCTGGGGTCGAACGCGTACTCGAAGACCATTGACCGCTTGATCGAAGTCGGTGTCGTTTCAGTGCGTTCAAGGCCCGCGAGACATTCGATGTCTTCAACTAACTCTTCCTCCGTCTTTGTCAATCGATCAAACCACGCCCACCATATCGGCTTCGCCTCACGGCGATGAAACTCGACCAGATACCCCAACAGCTCCTGGATCAACCACTGGTCGAGATCCTTGTTTCGCTCCGTTTCGTCGTCTGGAACCTGTGACAACAACTGTATTGCCAGGTTCCGACGGGCCTGATCATCTTCTTTTAGTGGCGGCCGCTGCTCTTTAGAGCCATCGGCGGTGTCGGCCGTCCCGCTGTCCTGATTGTCGAATGGTGGAATCCACTGCAGCCCATTCTTTTCCTGCAGTCCACGAAGCCACTTGGCGAGCTGCCATGTCGACACACAATCGACCTCGTTGTAGTCGCGTATCTCGCGAAGGAGGCTGGAAGACTGCCAGTCTTCCGGTTCCTGGCTCTCGATCCACTGTGCGTAGTAGACCATTGACGCCGCAGCCGTCTTGACGTCTCCGCTACGCTGCCCCGGGTAAAGTTGCTCAACGGTTTTCAGACTGTAGTTCGATCCGCCGATGAGCAGGCTCTGTCCAACAATCCGATAGAGATCAACGAACACGTTATTGCGGAGAAATGTGTCGACCTCATCCTCTCTTGTCGCATACTTCCCCGACAACCGTCGCATAGCTGTGACTTCGTACGGAGCGTAGTGGTAGACATGCATTGATGGATCATTGAGCCACCGCGCGTAGACCCAATCGATGAACGCTTCGAAGGAAGCCTTTTCCTGCTTGTGATCGTGAGCCCACCAGTCATGGAATTCTGGCTCGGCGGCCTCGGTGACGACGGCGCCAAGAAGATACTCCAGTCCTTGATCGAACAAGGGATAGCCTTCGATATCAAAGTAGACATCACCTAACGACCCGGGTGGCAGCGTCGCGAGCCCGGACCGTTGATTCGACGGGATTGGGGGTAAGGGTTCCCAGACTGGAACGGTCGCCTCGCCGCCCGTGGTTTCAAGCTGGCGGACTCTGGTCGCCAATTGCACCCGAGCCTGGTTCGTGAGCTTCCTGAATCTCTCGTCGTTGAGCTTTGGAATGCGGTGCGCGTCGGTTTCCGCGAGCTGTTTCAGCGTCTGAATACCGGCTGCGTTTAGTTTGCCGATCTGGCCAATAGAGATTCCAGCCACTTGCACCAGATGATCATGTTCTTGAAGCCAGTCATCAGCATGCGATTGCCAAAGCCCATGATCCGCCCGAGGATCTGGCACAGGCGGATCAGCTTCAGCGCTAAAGCTCTCCATCTGAGCCAGGAACGCCTTTTTGACCTCCGAATAGTAGTAATAATAGTCGTTGGTTCGAAACTTCCTCGTGTCATTGTCTCCGAGAACAACACAGACGTTCTCGGGCCTGGCTCCCTGCACATCTCCGAGCATCTCGGCGAAACAGCATAGCTGAACCAGGAAGTAAGGCTTCACTTTTCGTGCGAGCTTCGTGTCCCACACTTGGTACAACCCGCCATCCCCAAGAACCAGGAAGTCTGTGTACCCGGCGAACGGGCCAGTCGTCAGATAGCCTTGGAAGATAACCTCACGATGTGCTGCCATTGCCTTACGAGTCCGAGCACTCGCGTCGTCGCCTCTTGGTATCTCACACACGTCACGGCCAGATTCCTTGAGGGTCCTCAGGTAGGCCGCTTCGTGTAGCCCTCCAGTCTTAGCGATGAGTTCACTTTCCTCGCTGGGTTGATCACGGACTGCGAGTTCACGGTGTTCCAGACGAAGTCTCTCCATCCAGCTCGCGAAGGGTGACTCCATGAATCGGATGAGATCCGACGGCGAGTAGACAATCGCATTGTGCTGATCTCGGTACATCATGCTCCCGAACTTCGGCTATGCGAGCCGCGAAAAAGAATCGGATGACTCAGTGAGAAGCACGGCTGAACTTGCGCGAAGTTCAAAGACGCCTCCCGCTCCTTGGTTTCGTCAAGACTGTTGTGGGTCAGACAGTTTACCAAATGTCTCAAAGTCGTCTGAGTCGGGCCGTCGTCGGCTCCGTCGCGGGAACGAAACCGCCCCGGCCCCCGCAAGCGCAGGCGTCAGACGCCCCTCAACATCAGGAGTGTCTCAGGAGTGAACCGTGCGGCGAAACCTG
>CAYNZV010000224.1:0-4169 GCA_964401715.1 uncultured Gemmatimonadaceae bacterium
CCTCGCCAACCGCAGCTACCAGCTTACCTTCCACAACCAGGGAAGCCGTGGCATCATGCCCGACATGTAGCCCCAGCACTACCGGCAACTTGCGCGACAACGCGCCTTCGGCTCCGTCGAAACCCGATCTCTTCGTTTGCAGATCCATCAATAAGGTCATTTCACCGAAACTCGGGGGGAGTTATTTCGTCACGCCGCGTTACTCTTTCAGCAAAGACTGAACCAACCCCTTTACACGAATCAACGCGGCTTTTTTAACCACAATTCAAAGACAACAAGCGCCCATAGCTGCTGGCTCCAGTCCCTTCTAGAGTCGACATGATCCTGCAGCATCGCTTTCACGGTGCTGGACTTGAAATACGGAGTCTCTGACGACAGTAGAACTTCCTCGACCCAAGGGCGAAGCTGATCCCGAATCCAAGCGCTTAGAGGTATCGCAAAACCCTGTTTGGGTCGCCTCAATATACGTTCTGGCACATAACGCTCCGCAAGCTTTCGCAACAGAACCTTCGAGTTCGCACCTTTGATCTTGAGGTTGTACGGGACCTGTGCCATGAACTCGACGACCTTATGATCCAATAACGGACATCGGACCTCCAAGGAGCGGGCCATACTAGTACGGTCAATTTTCGTCAGAATATCGTCTGGCAAATAGGTCATGAGATCCAGCCACATCATGTACTGGTTTGGCGTGTGACGCATTTGCCGATAGTATGGCTCAAAACTCTCCCCCGCCGGATCCTTATTCAGGGTATCGACAAATTCTTCCGAATAAAGCCACCTCTTTTCTCGTGGGTTTAAAAAAAATCCCCAGCTCGTCTGTGGCCTAGCTCTAACGGCGGCGGCAAATTCGAGAAAACGTTTGGTCTTTTTCAGTCGGCTGGCGCCGTAGTAAATCGATGGCTCAGGGACTTGCCCAACAACCCACTCAATTGGTCCACCGAGTGGTGCTCCGAAGATACGATTGTAGATATTTGCCCACTTGCGGGCTTTGTAACGCCGATAACCTCCAAAGACTTCATCACCGCCATCACCGCTTAGGGCTACTGTCGCACTTGTTCTGGTTGCTCTAGCAATATGATAGGCTGGAATTGCCGACGAGTCGGCAAACGGTTCGCCAAAGTGATTTATTAGCCCCGGAAGAAGCTCTTCTACATCGTAGCTGACAACGTACTCTTCGTGGTCAGTTTCCAGAAACCGGGCAGCTTCGCGAGCATGCTCGAGTTCGTTGAAAGATGACTCTTTAAACCCAATGGAAAAGGTTTTGACGGTGGCATTGGACTCCCGCTGCATCAAGGACGCAACCAATGTGGAATCTAGTCCGCCACTCAGAAACGAACCGACAGGAACATCCGCCAAGAGCCTCATCTTGACAGCCTCACCCAACCGAGCATCCAATTCCTCTACCGCTTCATCTTCCGTGATCTTTCTATTAACCTCATCGTAGCGTACCTGCCAATACCGCTGCAGACTCAGCTGCCCATCGACAAAAACACCCGAAGTAGCCGGAGGCATCTTGAAGATGCCTCTATAAATCGTCCGGGGATGAGGCACAAACAAATAAGTCAGGTACTCATCGACAGCTTTAGGATCGATCTCCAGATCCAAGTCCGGATCACGCAGAAGGGATTGAAGTTCCGACGAAAATACGAGCCCTCCACCAAACATAGAATAATAAAGAGGCTTCTTACCCAACCGGTCGCGCGCTAGGAACAACACCCGCGTGCGCTGATCCCAGATTGCGAATGCGAACATGCCGTGCAACTCATCAACACAGTTGACTCCCCTCTCCTCGTACAAATGCAAGATAGTCTCAGTATCTGACGACGTACGGAAGCTGTGACCCAAGCCTTCTAATCGATTCCTGAGCTTCTTGTAGTTGTAGATTTCCCCGTTGAAGACGATCCACAGCGAGCCGTCTTCGTTCGACATGGGTTGATGCCCCCCGGGTAAATCGATAACCTGCAACCGCCGCATGCAGAGTCCGACATTTCCATTGACGTAAAAGCCCTCATCATCCGGCCCTCTATGTTGCATTGCGTCACACATGGACTTGAGCAAGTCCCTCGACACAATCCTTTCCTGGTCGGCATAAACCTTTCCTGAAATACCACACATTTATGCGATCTCCAGCAACGATTGATATATAACCGACACCTTTTCCGCGCATGAGGACCAAGTCAAGCCGTCTTCTTGAATGTGCCGTCTAGCCTGCTGGCCCAGACGAACTCGCAAACTTTCGCTGTCCATCAATCGACGAATGCTGTCCGCTAAAGCTCGCGCATTGTCCTTTTCCACCAACAGCCCCGTTTCTTCATTCGTGATCAACTCAGGCGTGCCGCCCACATTTGTAGCTACAACAGGCACACCACAGGCTTGAGCCTCGAGCACAACGTTCGGTCTTCCCTCCGACAGGCTGGGAAGCACGAATACATCCGCGGCGTTCATCCAAATAGGAATCGTATCTGTTGACTGCGCGCCAGCAAACAGAAACCGAGCTCGCATCTTGCTTCTGGACGCCAAAGCTTCCATATCAATTCTGGAAGGACCGTCGCCGACGATTGCACAATACAGGGAATCGTCATCGATCAGTTGCACGGCACGCAGAAGCCTATCGACGCCCTTTATAGGAGACATGAGTCCGACATACAGGACCAGAAATCCGTCTTGTGGCAAACCAAGTACACGGCGAGACGTTTTGCGTTTGATAGGCTTGAAGCGTTTGTCTACTCCGTTATAGACGATCTCGATTTTGGACCGCTCCACGTCCGCTGCCTGCAGCTTGCGAGAGATGTCGTCGCTGACGGCCAAAACACAATCTACTCCACCATAGACGTATTTGTTGATACATCGCATGAAACCGCTGGCCATGAGGTTGATGTCTGAGCCGCGGACAGAAACCACCAATGGAAGGCGCCGGCGTTTGGTTGCCCAGATGGCGATCAAACCGGTAATCGTCCAGTGACAGTGAACGATGTCGCTGTCCCGGCAGGCTCTCAGAGCAGCAAAAAGGAACGCAAACAAAAAGAATGGGACCTGAAAGCGAGCCAACCAGCTACTGCCGAGATTCGCCGGAATGCCTCCCCCATATGCCAAACGCTGAAATCTAGGTAAAAAGTAGCGAAAACGCCTAACTTCAACCCCATGAACGAAGTCGACCGTTCTCAAGCCATGCTCGTGAGGTGCGACGACCGCGACGTCAATCCTCTTCGATCTCAATTCTCTGATCAACTCTAGTACGAAACCGCCAAACAGATCCCCCTCGAACCTTGGGAAACCTGTCGTCAACATGCAGACTTTCATATAAGGCAGCTATTGGCTCTCTTCCATGTCGTATAACATGGCGAAAAGCAGAAACTGTATGCCCATAATTATCATTAAGGCACACACAACCGAACGCGGCCCAGTTACACCAATGCCGATCAACTGCTGGTACACGAGATAAACCCCGAATCCGACGCCAAGCGGGAGTAGAAGCATTCCAAATAGATAGAAGAAGAAAAGGGGATGAAAATCCCTAATGAGGTACTTACTGAACAGTCGCCAAAAGAACCCGCGAACAAGCATGGGAGCTACGTGCAAGGCATACCTCCCCCCTTTGATCTGCGATTGTCGTTCTCCCTCCAAATAGATGGCTCGCCTAGGAACATCGAGTACTTTGAGACCATAAGTGTTCAAACGCACCATAAAATCCATCGGGTATCCGTAACCCTTCCACGCCTTATGCCAATCGATCAAATCTATTGCACGCTTCGTAATGGCCGTAAAACCGTCAACCACGTCGTAGATCTTGTAATACCCCGAAGCAACTTTTGTCATGATTGATATGAGCGCGTTGGGAAAAAAGCGCGTCCACGGCATATCCTCCAAGCCCACCTCCGGCATCATGAAACGATTTCCCTTCGCGTAGTCAGCCTTGCCGTCGATAATCGGGTCCAAGAGATCGGCAATCTGCTCCATGGGCATCTGGTTGTCACCGCCAACTACTACTGCCACATCATGCGCATCGTGGCTTGACGCCAGGTACCCAGTTATAATGGCCTGTCCAACCCCCTGATTCTTTTCGTGTGAAATAAGTTGTATTCGATTATCATGTGTTGCTTTCTCCGCGACAATAGCCGCCGTCCGGTCACTACTGCAATCATTCACCACAAACACGGTATCGACTA
>CAYNZV010000225.1:0-4164 GCA_964401715.1 uncultured Gemmatimonadaceae bacterium
AAACTCTTAAGTGGTCTCGATAGCGGCAGAACGACTGTCTCTAATCCGATGACCGAACTCCTAGCTCGTGCAGAGAAATTAGAGCGTAAAAACGATGGGGTTCTGCTCATTAGCGTTCAAGCTGGTTTCTGTCCAGCAGATCTAAAAGAAGCGGGCCCGTCGGTCGTCGTTTGTGGTGACGGCTCGGATGTTCGATTTCAAGAGATCGCCGAAGAGTTTATGGACTACGCCTGGGAGTCGCGACACTTTGATTCCAACGAGTATCTGTCGGTTGATGAAGCGATGGCCAAATTGGCAGGGATTACCAACGCAAATGGACCTGTGGTTATTGCGGATGCCTCTGATAACCCCGGTTCGGGCGCTTACGGAGATTCGACATTCCTTCTTAACGGTATGATCCGTGCCGGTCTCGACGACGCAGCATTTGGTTCTATCTGTGACCCCACTGCAGCGGGGCATCTAATTGCGGCTGGTGAGGGAGGAATCGTTACTATCAGGCTAGGCGGAAAGATAGATCCTGCGTATGGGTCGCCAATTGAGGTTACTGGAGAAGTGACAACCATTACCGATGGCAGTTATCTTGCGCTTGGACCTCGTTGGGGAGGTACCGTCCAGCATCTTGGGCCAACAGCCGTGCTCCGCATTGGAGGCATCGATGTGATCGTTGCATCAAATCGTCTTCAGTGCACAGAGCTTGAAACCTTTACGCATGTTGGAATTGACCCGCGAACCCGGCGCGTAATTGCTGTTAAATCAATTCACCATTTCCGTGCTGCGTACGAACCTATCGCTAGCGAGATCTTGATTGTCGATTCAGGCGCACTTGCCACCAAGGATTTAACGGTCTTGCCATATAAAAACCTGCGACGACCAATCTATCCGTTGGATCTAGACTGAAAGCACGCTAGATCGATATAGGGTATTTGTCAGCCAGGAGGGCTCTTTCCCACTGAAAACATATTACCGAGCCTGCTGCGACAAATTATCCTTATGGCCCCGAACCAACACCAGGCGTTCTTATGCGACCTTCGCGGTAGGTGATGTACACCGTTGAGATAAAGACGATGCAACCTCCGACCCATGTCCACATATCCGGAAACTCGCCGAACCACAGATAACCCAGCGCTGATGCCCATATTAACCGAGTGAAGTCTATAGGCATCACTGCCGTTGTCTCCGCTTCGTGGATGGCAGTGGTCACAGACATCTGTGCCACGAATGCCAACAGCCCGACTAAACATAACAACATTGACTGCTCCCAGGTTGGCCAACTCCAGTAATAGATGGCTGGCCCCAGAATGGTCTATCCGAGATGATTGGGACTGGCTCATAGCCGCACACGACTGTTCTGCGGATCGTATTGGCAAGCTGCACTGACCTTTGCGGGAAACACTTTTCCAATGATCTCAATCCCCAACTCGTATCCGTCTTCCCCCAGTTCCGGTTCAATGAAACCCATTGCCAGATTCTTCTCCGTCCGGTGCCCCCAGGATGCTGAGGTAACGGTTCCGACAACACCGTCGTCGCGGACGATAGAATCACCCGGATGTGCAACCGCCACATCGGAATAGATTTCGAGCATCACGAAGCGCTGACGGGGGCTGATGTTATAGGCCTTTTCCAGAGCGTTCTTTCCGACGAACGTCTTATCCAGGTTAACGAAACGATCCAGGCCGCTTTCGAAAGGATTAAACTCGGTAATCAGGTCTGCTTTCCAATGCCGATAGCCCTTTTCGATGCGCATCGATTCCGTAGCGCGCAGCCCGAAAGGCTTGATCCCGAACGGTTGACCGGCCCGCCATAGGATGTCGAATACCGGCTTCGAATGTTCCAGCGGCACGTGGATTTCCCAGGCCAGTTCACCAGAAAAGGACACGGACATGGCCACCGCTTCCACGTGGCCGAAATGCACGTTTTGCACCGAAAGCCAAGGAAAGGGATCTGCCCGCCAATCTGTACGCGGCGCAGCTTGGGCGAGAACGTCGCGGGACTTCGGCCCGGCAACAACCAGGATCGTATGAGTATTAGTTAGACTTTCAATGTTGATAGCGCCGTTCGCGGGTAGGAGGTCCGTGAGCCAGTCCATGTCGTGGTATTCTGCAGTGGCAGCGGAACCATACCAGATTCGACCGTTTTCCAGGTGGGCAATCGTTGCCTCGCCCTTGACATTGCCGTCGTGGTTGAGAAAGTAGGTCAATCCTAATTTCCCAACTTTACGCGGCACACGCGAACAGACGACGCTGTCCAACCAATCGAATACGCCGTCACCGGTGATCTCGAAGCGGTTGAAGCCGTTCACCTCCGTGATACCGACAGCATTTTGGACGCTCTTGACTTCAGTCGCTACCACATCATGTACATTGTTGATACGGAAGGAATGCTGCTCCTTGAAATCGGGCGCGGGCTTGAAGAAATCTGGTCGCTCCCAGCCATTGACGACGGTGAATTCCGCACCGAGGCCTTTCATGATGTCGTAGAGCGGTGACACCCTCAACGGTCGACCGGCCGGCCGGCATTCGTGCGGCATGTGAAATCGGAATTCGTTCTGGTAATCTTCGATCGCCTTTAGCGCTGTGTATTCCTCATCCATGTGCGGTGTAAAGCGTCTGGGGTCCAGGCACCAAGTATCGTAGCAGGCTTCGCCGTGGGCTATGATCTGGGCGAGCAGCCAACCATGGCCGCCACCTTCCCCAAGCCCGGCGCGAAGTCCCGTGATGCAATAGGCATTGCGCTTGCCGGGGATTTTACCGACCAGAGGTAGGCCGTCGGGCGTATAAGTGATAGGGCCGTTGATGACCGAGTGAATGCCGGCTTCAGTCAGGCAGGGCAAACGCTCGAAGGCACCTTCCATGACGTCCATTACCCGGTCAAGATCGTCGGGACACAGTGCCATGGTGAAGTTCGGGTCGATCCCTCCAAGGCCCCAAACGCGGCAATCCTGTTCATAAAAGCCGACCAGCAGTCCGTGTTTTTCCTGGCGGGTGTAGAAGTCATCGGTGGGGCAGCGAATCAGCGGCACCCGGAAATCGAGTTCTGCGATTTCGGGAATCGTTTCCGTGAGCATATATTGATGCTCCATGGATGCCACCGGCAGCTCGACACCCATCATGGCCCCGATTTCGTTACACCGATAGCCACCTGCGTTGACGATCTTTTCGCAGTGTATATCGCCGTTTTTGGTATGGACAATCCATTCACCATTCGATTTCTGCGTTAAGTCGTAGACCGGATTGAAACGGTAGACCTCGGCGCCAGCCTTGCGGGCCCGGCGGGCTAATGCCTGGCAAAGTTGGGCAGGGTCGATATCTCCGTCTAAAGGGTCCCAAAGCGCCCCCAAAAGGTTATCGGTAGTTATCAAGGGATGCCTTTTCTTGCATTCGGCGGCATCGATGTATTCGAGTTCGACACCCGTCCCTTTGGCCATGCTGATGAAATGTTGATAACCATCAACATGGTCTTGTGAGCAAGCAAGGCGAATGCTACCCGTGCCGTGCTGGTAATTGATCGGGTAGTCGGGATCATCGGCCAGTTCCTTGTAAAGAGAGATCGAGTGGCTTTTCAGCAGAATCATCGTCTGCGTGCCGCCGAAATTGGTAACCTGCGCCGCCGAATGCCACGTCGTGCCCGAAGTCAACTCGTCCCTTTCGACCAGGACGCAATCAGCAATTCCCTCTTGCGTCAGATGATAAAGCGCAGAACATCCGCCAATCCCACCACCGATCACTACGACATGTGTGTGCGTCTTCATGTGTGTTGGCGGCTCCCTTTGTTAATAACGGTATTCTGGGCAGTAATTCACATGGGAACCGTCGGGAAGGCCAGCGCCTTATGATAGATTTCCGACATTGGAATCACCTGTTTAGATTTTTTGAATATCTTGCCATTTTTCGTCCGCCGTTTTGCTACTTTGTGAAACCTGAAGGAGTACGGCGCTTCCGAAGCGCTATTCGTGAGTAACGACTATTTGTCCGGCAAGTTGCACGGCAACGAAGGCTTCGAAGTTTCGGAAACTCATCGCGACATGTAAGCCTTTGGCCATCGCCTTTTCCAAGTTCGATATTGTCCAACGATTGCAACGAGCCGTCACTCCATCCGTTAGTCAGCGTTCCCTGCATCAACGTCAGATTCCCCCGTGCCACGACGCAGGGAATCGCTTTGCCCCTC
>CAYNZV010000226.1:0-4083 GCA_964401715.1 uncultured Gemmatimonadaceae bacterium
GGTAACGGTAACCACCTTATGTCAACGACATGACCCATAGATGTTCCATGATGGTATTCACCTGACAGTTTGTTGACATGACACTCCTTCAGGGCACGACTGCTGGAACAAGAGCGTGGTGCGCAAGGCTTTTCAACCTCCTCGATGGGACAAAGTCGATTAAGCTTGGCGCCGGGCGAGGAAGGTGAGGCATCATCGCTGGTCATTGACCGGATAGCCGTCGCGGCCTGGAGGGCGGCTGCAATATCTGGGACGTCGACTCAACAAGATGGACTACGCCTTTGTATGCCTGGGCCATAGAGAACACCTTCAAAAAAACAAGATTTAACCAGAATCGACGGCACCGGTGTGGTGATATTTCATACCGTATCATATTTCCATCGCCATTAATTTCCACCACCGTCAGAAGATTTGCGCCATACCCAAACTGAAATAGTTACCTGGCGTATCCAGCCTTCTGGTAAAATCGACCCGGAACAAATTGAACAGGCCATTGATCGACAACCCGAGTTCGTGGTGTGTCCTATCCGGATATTGCGGTTCATAGGTCAGTGAGGACATCGTCGCATATGAAAACCACGTGCGTCCGTGTGCCCCGTGCACAATCACACCGATGCTCCGTTCCGCCAACCAGCGCAGCTCCACGATCTCAAACGGAACTGTGCGAAAATTGTGCTCCCAGAACACCCCCAGCAATTTCTCGCCTTCATACGGCCTGTCCAAACGCGATCGAAATGCGCCAAACGTCGAAAACCTGTCCAACCACGCATCCAGAATTCCATATCTCTGACGTGGCAACGTACCCGTAAATGTGCTGCCCACCAGCCGGACATCCAGCACATTGGGCAGAAAACGGCGTCTGAACAGGGTCTCAAATCGCCAATCGATCACGCCCCGAAATCGGATGAACCCAATATCACGATCCCGTGCCCACCAACTATGCTCTGCCTCCAGCCGAATCTTGCGCTGTCTAAACAGCGGTGCCGGACCATTGTCTTCCTCTTTCCATTCCATCCGCAGTTCGACAGACCGCAGATCCCCATCATCAATCTTTGGATTGGGGCGCTGCACATCGGTGTCTCCGCTCATATGCCAATCGGTCGTCTTTGCCACCGACGTGTGTTGCTCGAAATTCATGCCACCAGACAGCGTGAGGCGTGACCGGCGAAAACGGTACCCCACCTGGACCCCCATTCCCTCATTCCAGAAATAATCGAAATAGTCTTCCGCCCCAAAAAGTTGTTGAGAACTCACCGCGAACCGATTGTACAAAGCCGATCGGTAGCGCATATCGGTTCCACGAAATACACGCACGCTCGCAAATCCCCGTTGATTCTTGCCCGATCGACCGGTCAATTCTCCTGTGAATGCCCATCGCTTCAAACTCGTATTGTAGGCGCCACTGCCACTCAGTCCGTTCCGACTGTACTTATCTCCAATATCAACACTCAGACCCAGATGGCCCCCATCTACACGGTTGAACCATATATCCGGTTTGGCATCCAAAGACACACTACGGGACCGCTTGGCCTCTCCCTTTGTGCCCCTGGCCTTCTGTTCATCCTGTTTTTCCCGTCGATCCTCTTGTCCTTCCTTACGGTACTTGATAAACCGCGACAAAAAACCCGTTGGGCTATAAGCCTTCTCAAGTGTCATCGCACTGTCGATCCGCGCATAGGCCTCCTGCTCAATTTCCGAAAGCGGCATGGCAAGTCCCGGCCGGGTAAGCAACGAGTCGGATTTCAAGGCGAGCGAATCGACAACCACCTTATCTATTGTTGCATACAGGGTATCCGGCATCGTCGTATTCAGCTGATAATTTGACAGTCTGGACATTTGTTCCATATGAATCGGTGGAAATTGCAGTCCTATAGATCCGAGATCCAGTTCTGCCTCAAACTGGAAATCCACGGGCAACCATACCCCATCGCCAATTGACCGAAACTGCTGCCGATACGCCACGGAAAACCCCTTGACTGGGGGGGGGAACAGAAACGACTGTCCGGGCTTGAGATCAACGGCCACCAGTGCGAACACGCTATCCAGCACAGACACCTGCCCCTCAAACCCCGACACCAGCTTATTACGAGGTTTCACTGAGATATCATAAATCATCTGGTCGTGCAGATACCGCCGTCCCGTCACCTGAAAATCATATTTTTCAAGTGCATCGGGATGCGTCACTCCACCCAGATGGTGCCCGGCTATCTCCACATCATCATCATACAAATTGGTCACCGCAGAGGCTGTCGGAATGGCATCGACAAAATGCAATTCCATATTCGACGTCTGCCGTCGTGCCTTGATGATCTCACGCCACCCGCGATCCTGATCCCAATACCCCTCCGATGCGCTCTCTATAATCGACACAATGCCCGTGTGATTTTTGAAAACAAACCGGGTATACGCATCGACCTCAAAGCTTTCCAAGCGTTTGCGCCAAATCTGCTTCTGTGCAATCACTTTCCGCATAATCTCAGCGCCCATATCGGCGGTCACAACTATTTCATCGAGAATGAAAAGCACCGGGGCCAGCCGCACCTGTAGCGTATCCACAGCGGGTTTTACAATCACCATGTCGTTCCGCTGGTACCCTATATGACTGAATCGCACAGTCGCCGGAAGTGACGAAACTGATAGAACGAACAAACCCTCGGGATTTGAAATCGTGGCCTCATACGTGCCCAACACCTGAACTGTTGCCGCCGCCAGAGGATCGCCCGTAGTCGCATCTATCAATTTACCGCGCACCACTGTTGTTGCCCCCACCCCCATCACGCCCAGCGACAAACACGCGACCATAAGCATCAATGCGCACCTCATGCCCATCCTTTCCCGTTGCCAGAATCCGTCAGGTAGTGCCCATCACATTCTCCGATTCCCACCTCCCCTTTCGTTTCACAAATCGCAAAAAAAGGCACGCCATATACGTTGGCATGCCTGTGAAAAACCATCGCCCAACCAACAATGGTGAGGGTTGGGTAGTGCAGTGGGTCGAGATTTGCGTGTGGAATCCTCAGATATTGGATCGCCGGATTCATCAGCCTCTCGGCCAATCCTCTGCCTGATGAATCCGAAAAACCCAAAGGCGGCAGCGCTGTGTTTTTCTACATCACGGGTGCATAGAGCTGGAACAAAGCTTCCTGCTTGCGGTTGAGGCAGCGCCGGTCGCCATGGTGAATCTATAACAGGTCGCCAACCTTGCTGGACGGCCTGAACGAGGCCTCCTGTCTATTTTTCTCAGTCTAACCAGGCCCCGATTTGTTGGCTCAACTATGACGGAAGAGAATCTCTTTGCGACTCAAGCCGGCTTGGCCCCGTTCTGTTGCCACCGAGTGAGGTAATCTTCGAACCGAGCGCAGCATGACTGTTGCAACTGCGCCCCGTGCATGCCCGAAGTTTCCATGTATTTGCCGACGAAATCAGCTGACCGCTGCCGACAACAGGCGGGATTTTCAAGCGCGGCGTCGAGACTTTCGAAAAGCTGTTCTTCGGTCGCAGCGAGCAGGCCTCCATTCTCTTCTGGAGGCATCTTCCACTGATACGTGACACCCTTATCGAGGACGCTTTTCATGCGCCGTTTGCGATACAGCGGATGCTCAATATCCTGCGTTCCGCACGGATGCAAGTGGATGGAAGCCGCCCCGGTGAAGTAAGCGCAAACGATAAGCCCTGAGAAATTGGAGACGATAACGTCGCTCATGAGGAGGTCAAACAGATTGTCTCTCTCGATATCTTTGTACTTGAGAAATACGTTGCTGTACTGCTCGGCAACTTCCTCCAGGAGTTGAATATAGGACCGCTCATAGCGGAATCGGTCATGCATGCGAAGGATGACGTTGACCTCGCGCTCGGCCAGGTAGCGAAGCAGCCTGTTCATCAACTCTGGCTCATCCGCGTCCCAATGCTGAAAGACAGGCCCGAATCCCCAGGTGAAGCCTAACATAACCGTGGGTCTGTCGATGGAATTGAATGGATAGAACCGCGCGATATCGTTTCGTTGGACCGGCGGCTTCAGGAGCATGTCAGCATAGAGCATGCCCACCACCCGGCAGTTATCCGGATGAATACGACTGGCCTCAA
>CAYNZV010000227.1:0-3953 GCA_964401715.1 uncultured Gemmatimonadaceae bacterium
CAACCACTGAGACACAAATACCGGGGGCACCTGAAACCTTTTGCATGGCCAGACGATCTTGTCGGCCATCAGTTGGGTGCGGTCCAATTGACCGAAGGTAGAAACCGGTTGCTCGTTGAGCGTACTGCGTTCCACCACCGCCAGCACGGCGCCGTTTAAAACCGCCTCAACGGTCATAACCGCCTCGCACCCATGTTTGTAGTAGGCATCCTCGGAGCATCCACACAACTGCGGCTCAGCGAGAAAGACGTCGTGCGCAGTGGTGGCGCTGAAGAGCTTGTATCCCGAATGAAAGTCTGGATACTTCTCCATCGGCGATACGAATTGCAGATTCAGCGGACAACCGCTGGTAGCAGCCGCGTAGCTCAGGGTATCCGCCAGAATACCGTCGGCGAATTCCTCCAGTTCCCCTCTTAGAAAACCCAGCGGTCGGTGTTTTGAACGCCGACTTCCTAGAACCATCGCACGGTTATCACCGCTCCTAGATTCGACGTGCTGTGCCGCGCGCACGAGGTTCAACAGCTCGTTGGCGAAATGATCACCATCAGCGTCTATCGAGACGACAAAGCGCAGGTCTTTGATCGCCATCAAATGTGAAACACCAGTGCGCAGGGCGTAGAGCTTGCCTTTGTTCTTCGGCGTAAAGGCAGCGGTGACTCCGTACTCACGAGCCAACTCGGCGACCACGTCGCCGCCGTACTCAGGTCCATCAGCAACAAGGCAGATCGTCGCAGAATCCTCGACCTGTCGGCAACACAGGAGAAGGTTGGCGCGCAGCAGGTCAACGGCAAGCGCGCGATCGATGCGCTGGTTGATGTAAACGGGTATGACGATGCCCGTGTGGTGACGCAGCGCGTTCAATGCATTCACCATTACGCGTTCGTTCATGGTGGATCTGGCGAATGTCTCACTGTAGGTAGCTTGATCACAAGCTCTTCTGTGTCCAGACACCGTCGACAGAACGCCACATGTCGGGCACAGGGTTGGCATCGTGCAACTCGGGAGGGAGGCGATGTTCGCGCACATTGTCGTAGCATTGCAACATCGCAAATCGGCGCATCGAAGCAGGAATACCCACCGCAGTGAATCCCGGGTGCCCGGTAGCCGGAAACGGCCCACCGTGATTCATGGCAGGGGAAACAGCAACGCCCGTAGGCATCTTGTCGTTGAGCAATCTCCCCACGCGTTGACGCAGTATCGGTTCCAGAGCTCGGTAACGCTTCTCATCTGCATCACCGCTGTGGCTGTAGATGCAGCCAGTGAGATTGCCTTCGAACCGTTTGGCGACGGCTATTCCTTCATCGAGGTCGTCGACGACTACGAAAAGACTCTCATTGCCAAACGCCTCTTCTTGAAGTCTCTCCGGCTGCCGCAGGAATTGGCTGCCTGATACCTGCAACAAGGTGTTCTCATACCGGTAACCCGGACCCTCCGCCACTGATCCACCGGTAAGCAGCTCTGCACCAGCATCACACAGGCTTCTGACGCTGCGCGCCATGCCTTCCTTGACGCCGGCATTCAACAAGGTGCCAACGGCTGCGCCTTGGAACCTTTCCATTGCGGCTCGCAGAAACCTCTCGCTTTCTTTCCCGGCGATCAAGAGAATCAAACCGGGTTTCGTGCAAAACTGACCGGCGCCCATGAGGCAGGAGGTGCAGAATTCGTCCGCTATTTCGTCTCCACGCTCGGCGATAGCGCCGGGAAGAATCACTACCGGGTTGATACTGCTGAGCTCCAGATAGATCGGCTTTCCTGCCCGATCGGCGGCGAATTTCAACGCCAAACCAGCAGCCCGAGAGCCGGTATACCCAGTGGCACCTAATAAGGGATGAGCCACCAACCATTGACCCACGTCATGACTTGTGCGGTAGATCATTTGCACGGTCGTTGGCGGTAGACCCACTTGAGACGTGGCTTCGAAAGCTTCTTCGGCAAGCAGCCGAGTGGTACCCGGATGTGACGAGTTGGCTTTGGCGATAACCGCGTTACCAGCAGCGATGGCGGCGGCAAAATCCCCCCCTGCGATGCTGTTGAAGGCAAGAGGGAAATTATTTGGTCCGAACACAGCCACGGGACCGCCGAGAGGCCGATAAGTTGAACGGATGCCTGCGGCGGTATCGATGGTTGGCAGACGCCAAGATCCGGAGCGTGCTGCCGTCGCCGCCTGACGCAATTGGTCCGTGGTGCGGGGTAGCTCCACATCGGTTAACCGCGGGGTAATCGGTAGACCGGTTTCCCGGTGTGCCATGGTCACGAGCTCATCGCGTCGTGCTTCGATGCGAGTAGCAAATGCTTCGAGAAATTCAGGGACGGCGGTTACTGCCGCTGCAGTCATTGCTGCGGTTGCTTCTGCAGCAGCGGTCAGTGCGGTTTCCACGTCTTCTTGGGCACTGACCGGATACAATTCGCCAGTCGGCTCGGCGGACTTTGGGTCGAAAGAATCGAAGGCTCCTGCAGGAGTTGCTTGTCGCCACTCGCCGTCGATCAAAACCGGATGTGGGATGGCCATGTTCGCTATCTCCAATGGATGGAATGACCGGAGCGCTATTGTGTTGCAGTGGGAGTCGGGGCAGACGATCTCCTTTATGCCCCACTGCCACATTCTGCGCACCCGGAGTGCAGGAAAGTAGGTTGCTCCCAGTCTTGGAGCAATTAGCGTCCAAGTAAGGATTTATTTCCTCCGATTCCCAAGCTACGTACAAAAGCGGCTTGATCTCAAGACCAAGAAAGCGTTTCGCCTTTTTAGAAGACGAAATTCAAGCTGCAGGGAATCCTGCCGGTAAGACCAAGTGGAAACAGAAAAAGAAGAAATTCCACCTCAAAAAACCTCGCCGGGATCGAGGCAATCGCGACGACCTGAATAGCGCTTGATTGTTGGGGAATCTACAGAAGAGGGGCGACCATCACGATCCCGGTTTTTTTGCTCATCCAGCCGAAGAGGCAGGCAAAAAAAAGGCCTGAAGACGTCCTGTCTTGCAGGCCAGCTTTGTGAGGAGATTTTTAATCTCGAAAAGAGATTGAGCAAAGGGTGTGCCACAAACCCGTACTGCAGCAAGGAAAACAGACATGACTGGCCAGCCACAATGCTGGTCTGCAGCGATGGGGCAACTATATCTTGTGATGTTGCAAGTCAATAAAAATACCCGGCAGCACTGTAGGTAGTATGTCGAACAAAGACCAAATATTGGGCCAACGTAAGCGTTGGCTACTATCGGCAAAATGTGAAACTTGAACCAACTGTCGTTGCATCGAGATTGCAAGGATTCATGGGAAAATCGCGCCTTTGGTAGGTTTCTGAGTGAGAAGAAACTTCTAGTTTGGGCAGCAGACAGTCCCGCCCAGTAATGCGCACTCAGGCGATCTGAGCGTAATCCCGAGGCCGTATAATCGAGCGGCTCTCTTCGTGGAGGGGCGACAATACGGCTGCGGATCCGTGAGGCGCTTGGTTCGCCATTTTCATAATTGCCTCGGCGGGCGATGCGCCGCGCCCAGAGGAGGTTCGCGACGTTGCGATCCATTCCCCGCGTTCTACTTCCACCACGTAGGAGTATTCTTCTCCACACTGGTTGCAGGGGACCAGCATTTCGATACGGCCACTACCACGACAGCAGCACTCACTGTCAGCAGTGGGCAGCGTCGAACAACAGACGCAGACTGATGTACGGGGCATATGTCCGGTTCCGTGACAGATGGCGCAAGAGGAATTCGGCAAGGTATTCCGCTACATATTGGGGATCGGTAAACGGGGCTACTACCTGGAGGGGAGTTGGGGGAATTATACGAAGGGGGCCTGAAAAGAGCAAGACCCCAGCCATCAGACAGCGCGAAGGTCAAGCGTTCAAAAGCTGGGCGCGTTAGTCCGAAAAGGGGCGTTCACGGAGTGAGCGCAGAGCAGCCAATACGTCCCACACCGAACCCTGGTCTCGGAGTTCATCTTGAATACGCATTCCTTT
>CAYNZV010000228.1:0-3918 GCA_964401715.1 uncultured Gemmatimonadaceae bacterium
CGTTTACGGCGCAGCGGGTTGGGGACCAGCGGTTTATATACGGGACTTAGATGGCAACGTCATCGAGCTCAAGCAATACACCCGGGCGTAGCTATCTCCAATGCCGATGGGTGCCTCTAGAGCCAAGTCGAAGCCTTGATCTAAATCTCTGACCTAAGGTTTTGTAGGTAAATCCCACAATGCCGCTGCCCCGCAATAAGCCCACGGGAAAGATTCATCTGACGAAACAAATCAGGGAGACCAGTCCAGCTCTAGAAGTATCGGAACCAAAATTACGGCCATTGACCTAGGCGGTCGCCCTTTCGATGTCGGCCATGCTGAGTTCGATACCAAAGCCAGGCGCATCACTCGGTCGCAACATACCGTTGACAGGGAGCTCCATGCCAGGGGTCGCTCGCCAGGAATTCATAAGCGATGAACCGCGAGGGGAGCCGATATACATTTCCGCCCACAGATTGCCGTTCAGAGCTGCCGCCAGATGTTGTCCGAAACTGTCGTTTGCTCCGCAGTGGATCGCTAGACCGTATCCAGCTTGCGCAGCGGCATCTGCTATGCGCCGGCATGGTGTCACACCACCCACCCACAACGCGTCCGGTTGCAAAACATCTACCCAGCCGCATTCAATCGCCCGCAAAAATGGAAGATCGGTGTACCAGCGTTCGCCAGCGGCCAGTCGCTCTTCAGGTAGGGCTGAACGGACTCGCGAGTAACCATCCCAATCTTCGGGATAGATCATGTCTTCTATCCAACCGACATTGAAGTCTCGGACTGTTTCTCCGATGAGGATTGCGTGCTCCACAGATTGAACTGCCCAGCAGTCAAGCATGATCTCCGCCGACTGGCCGGCGAGTTCGCGACTATCGGCTAAGAGGTTGGTCAGGCTGTCAAGCGCAGTGGTGGTGTCGGCTCCCCAGGGACAGGGAAGCTTAAAAGCATCGAAACCGAGTTCAAGGAACCATTCAACGTCTCGACCGGTTGCGTAACAACGAACGGGTTCGGGATCTGTGGTTCCGAGGAGTTCATATACCGGCTTTCCCGCAATTTTGCCGGCGACATCCCACAGAGCCAAATCAACTGCGCTAATAGCGTAGCTCGCAACGCCTGAAGCCCCGAAGTGTGAACCGCAAGCGACCGTCATTACTTCCCAGAGCCGTTCACGGTCGTGGATCGATTCTCCGCAGAGCATCGGTGCGAGATAGTCGTTGATCAATGGTGCCGTGATGTCCCCGAGAGAACCCATACCGAGCCCCCATTCGCCGGATTCCGTGGTCACGACACAGATGACTTCGCTCCACGGGGGCTGGAAACGAAGAGCCTGGCCCCGATAGCGAGGGTCGGTACCCATTGGGTTCATATGGTCATGCTCAATGTGCCAATCCGCCAACACTTCGCCGGATCGGCCGAGAACCTCGGGTCTGGTAACTGTTTCGGCTCGGATCGACTCAATTTGCATTTAAACAATCCTTCATTCGATAAGGAGATCATTCAGGGGAACGGCAGTTGGTTCCATTGATCTTTAGAGCGAACGACCGCCCCGAAGGGCGGCCAGTGTCGCAATCGAATGGTCTATTGACCTGGGGCCGAATAACCCCCGCCACCAATGGCGTCGAATTCCTCGGGCGTCATAATCACGGTTGCGTTCGATTCAGTAACTGAGCCCGTTGGTCCGACAGCTTTCTTAATTGCCGCCAGGATTTCGGCGTTGGCGCCGTCAACAATCATCATGAAGTCCCAATTCGAACCGGGCATCATGTACAAAGCTTCGAGCTTGGCCCCAAGCCCTTCGAACATGGCCCCAACTGCGGCCTCTCTGCTGCTTGCGCCATCCGCCGCTACTCCCGCCCAGGCTTCTGCGCTGTACTTTCCATGAAGAACGACTTTCGGCATATCTCCACCTTTCCCTTATTAGTAGATGGCGACGAACTTACTAAAGACAACGAAAGACCGCCCCTAAGGATGGCGGCTCCACATGGTCGAACTTTGGTTTCAGCGGAAGTTAGAGCGCTGGTTATGCTGTCGGCTCTCGAGTGCTTCATCACCGCTGCCGAAACCTGCACGGCCTCGTGACCTCGGTTTCAGGGCCACCATTCAGGTAAAGAACTAGGGCTCTCCTCGGTAGGAGTGCCGTCGCCCGTGTGCGGTCAACCTAGTTCTCGTCGCGGAGGAGGAATAGTGCCTCCACCTCGACACAGATATCGAACGGTAGCTCGGCCATCCCCACCGCGGCGCGGGTGTGGACACCATCGTCACCGAAGACGTCAATGAAGAGCTGAGAGCAGCCATCGATCACTGCCGGGGTGTTGTTGAAACCTGGCGCGCAATTCACCATCCCGAACACTTTCACCACACGATCGACCGCGTCGAGGGATCCGAGCTCCTCGCGCGCCGTGTGTAACATCTGCAGGCCGGTCAGTCGTGCCGCGACCTGCGCAGCCTGGAGGTCGACGTCATCGCCGACCTTTCCGGTGACCATCGATCCGTCATTGCGGACTGGGCCATGCCCGCCAATGTGTAGAAGGTTGCCCACTCTCACCGCGCCCACATAGAGTCCGGCCGGTGGATATCCGTCCGGCAACTCGATGCCTGCGTCTGCCATTCGTTGTTCGTGACTCATCGCGACCACTCCCCCGTGGACCTCTGGGGTCCGACCTTCAACCTAGTTCTTGTCGCTTGGCGCTAACGGCATTCACCGACGACCCGTACTTGGTGAGCTACCAGCAGTCCGCTTCTGCGCAGGCTTCTTAAGCCTCGTCAAGGCGAGCGAACATGGTCCGTTAAAGGCCGTTCGTGTTGAGTAGTGGCCACTACCGGACCGAAAGCAGGGTCCTAGGACAAAAGCAAAAGGCCCGACCCTAGAGATGGGGCCGGGGCTTTCGCTGTTATGTAACCGCGCTACAACTGCTCGTTAGGCAAGCTGCCTCATGATCACACGACCAACCGGGCGCATGTCGTTCTTTGACATGATCTGCATCATTTCTGGATCGGCCAACATGGAAGCTCTAGAAGCATTCATGGCATCTACCGAATCGGTCCATGCGAATGCTGCTCCGGTCCAACCAGCCATACCGGCGGCAACAACCCGACAGGTCATGAATCCGTTTGCGCCGGACTGCGCATGCTTCCAGCTGAGATCTGCGCCTTCATCGGTCACCGTTCCCGTCAAGTAAGTGCAAGAGAGGTACTTACCTTCGCGGACACCATTCTCAGCGATGTTTTCCATGATGCTGCGACGCACGATCGAGCTACCGGTGTTGGCCATCCGTTCTCGTCCGCCGGGCTGACTCATGATCGTTTCGGATGCTTCGAGAGCTGCGTCGACTGAATCCCATTCCATAGAAATACCCATCAAACCAGCCATCTCGCCACCCATAACGAACTGAGAGACTGATGTGTCCAGGCTTCCTAGCTCGGTGGCCCTTGGTTTGACGTTCGCTTCAAAACCCTCCAGGAACCCGGCCCTGTCCTGTGTCGCAGCGATAGTCGCCGTAATAAATGTCATAACCCCTACCTTTTCCCACTCATCCGCGGCCAGGTGCTGACCGTCGTCTTCGACCCCTTGTCTAGCAGACCGCTCTCTCGTATCGCCTGAGGTGACTCACAACTAGACGCTCGCTAACACTCTTCGGCGCGAAGGATTGCAAAGATGGAGGTCGAACAAGCTTCCCTCTAGCAAGAAGGACTTTGCCTATCGGCATGGTCGACGGTGAGGAAATATGCAGAAGGGAAGTCGCCGAAAGCTGTTACGTCAAGGTCATATAAACCCGTTGTAGGCGCCTCGAAGACAATTTCCGCTCCATCACCGTAAAGGCCGATGCCTTCATCATCGCTGGAGGCAACCAGTACATAGCTCGTATATCCACTCTTGTAGACGCTCATAACGGGGTCACCGGTTACTGAAACCATTTGAACCCGCAATAC
>CAYNZV010000229.1:0-3906 GCA_964401715.1 uncultured Gemmatimonadaceae bacterium
ATACAGAGTCGACGGCCGACCCACCCTCTCATAGCGAATTTTATCGTTACATTCATGCTTAGGAGAAATTGCGTCTCGGGGTCTCCGTCGCTCAATTGATTGCCATGAAGACGATAGCGACTGGTTACTCCAGGTACGAATTTGATAGGAAATTGTCGAGCCAAACGAAGCCATAGATCATAATCCTCTACATTACGCAAGGCCGAATCCTCGTCAAAGACACCAACCTCTTCCAACGCCGATCTTCGCACCAATGCCTCCAGGCAGGGGATGAAGTTCCATGACAGGAACAAATTTTCAAATACCATCCCCGACCGCGCTTTCACCAGATCAGGAAATGGATTTACAACTCCAACACTAGGGCCAAAAGGTCTGTGTTGCCCGAAGACAAGCCCGAGTTCGGAGTGCTCTTCCATAATCGCCACATGGGCCTTGAGTTTCTCAGGCAACCAGAGATCATCTGAATCGAGAAAAGCAATGTACCGACCCCGCGCCAACGCAATACCGGAATTACGGGGACTCGCTGGTCCTCCAGTGTTCTCCTGAAAGTGATAGTGTACTCGCGGATCATCGATCGCTTCAACAACGACACGCGTCTGGTCTGTCGATCCGTTGTCCACCACCAATATTTCAAAATCGGTATAGGTCTGGTCCAAAACCGACTGAATGGTTTGACCGATCAGCAATTCGCGATTATGGGTCGGAATGATAACGCTTACCGTGGGAGACATATTTCTCATACACCAATGTCTGCAAGATGGGCTTGGCACAATTTAAGCGTACGTGCGATTTCTCCTCGCCAGTCGCGGCTAGGTTCGAAGCCTAAATCCTGCAAACGGCTGATATCGAAACGCACCGGTATGTGTCGTTCATCGTCCCCAGCATCGGGTGCCTCTATCAAGAGGTTAGCCCCGTAGAGTTCCCGGTAAACATCCTGTACCAATCCAGCCGCCTGCAGTATCGTCTGCGGCCGTCCACTGCCGACGTGATAAATGTCGTGTTCCAACTCGCTTCGCAGTAACAGCTGTATCCCGCTGACGACATCATTCATCGGCACGAAATCTCGTTGCTGAAGACCAGGTGTTTCCAGGACCAACTTGCCATCACGGACCGCCTGTAGACTCAGATCGTTGAATACCAATCCCCAGCGTGCGATGGTTGGCGACACGGGGGCACCGAAGCCGTTAGAGAGCCGGGCGACCACCGTCTGCAATTGCCCGCCATCCCCGGCCTGGCGCACGTACTGTTCGGCCATCAGCCGCGTGATGCCGTAATGGTGCAATGGCCTGGGCACCAAGCCCTCGTGGTAATGCGGGCCATTGCTCGGACCGTAGACGTGGAAAGTCGATATGTACACCAGGCGCTTAACACCGGCCCGCAGCGCCTCCTGCAACAGGTGGTAAGTACCGAGGACATTGGCTTGCAGGGCCCGGACGGGCTCGGCAGCGCAGGTTTGTTCGTCCAACGAGGCCAAATGCACCACGGCATCTACCCCCTCGCACAAACCGGCGATGCTCGACGGATCGGCGAAATCGGCAACTCGGAAATCCGCTTTTGCGCCGTCGGCGAGCAGATGGCGGGCGTGCACGATTGGCACAAACGCCTCGTCACGTTCTAGGGCCTCGACCAAACGGCCGCCGATATAGCCCAGACCGCCTGTGACCAAGACCTTCATATGTTTCACCCGTGCTTCAGATCCCAATTGTAGGGAATCTTTTCGCTGAACGGGTCCAGGCGGTCGATTTCAGCGGGGTCGTGGGCGATGGTCGCGCAATTAGCGACTATTGCCGGGCCTGCGCTGATGCCCTTAAAGCCATTCCAAACCATGGGCGGAACCGTAACCAGGGCGTAGTTGTCTTCGCCGGTGAAGATCTCCATGAGCCCGCCATGGGTGGATGATCCCTCGCGATCGTCATAGAGCACCAGCTTGATCATCCCATGGACCACCGCATAGTTGAGTGTCATGCGTTGGTGAATGTGCCAACCTTTGATAGCCCCTCTGTTGACGGTTGAAAAGTAAATCTCGCCGAATTCGGTAAAGTGCTCGGCATCGCAGCGAATCATGTGCATGATCTTGCCGCGCTCGTCGGGGATCTGGCGCAATGGGCGAAAACAAACTCCGTCAATCATCTATTTCATTCTCTATTGGCAAGGTGGTGCGTATACCACACAATAGTTTCCCTTAACCCTTCATATAGGCTATAAGACGGAGTCCAGCCCAACAGGTCTCGGGCCTTGCTCGCGGTCAAATACTGGTGCAATATCTCGTTGTTAACCTCGTTGAGGACCCGCGGTTCAAGATCTTCCCGATCCATAAGGTTCAAAATCTGCCGTGTCACTTCCAATACCGTGACCTGGATCTCGTTGCTAAAATTGAAAGCCTGTCCCCAAATCGCCTCGTCATCCATTTTTTGGGCCAATAATAAATAGGCGCCAACTCCGTCTTTGACGTAAAAATAGTCCCTGAGGTACTGGCCGTCGCTGCGGATTAGTGGATGCTCACCTGAAAGCGCCGAGCGAATGGTGCCCGGCACCAGTCGATTGAAATTGAGGTCGCCACCTCCATATAAGTTTCCGCAGCGAGTGATGCATACCGGCAAGCCGTATGTGACGTAATAGGATTGGGCGACGAGATCAGCGCAACTTTTCGATACATCGTAGGGGTGCCGCCCTTCCAGTGGACTATTCTCGTCGTAGGGCAATTGCTGTTGGTTGCCGTAGGCCTTGTCGCTGGAGGCAATTACGACGCGCCGCACCGTAGGGATTTGGCGACACGATTCCAGCACCGACCAAGTGCCACGAATGTTCGCATCGAATGTAGAAACAGGTTCGCGGTTAGCCGTGCCGACGATAGTCTGGGCCGCCAAGTGGAAAACTGTCTCAATTTCGTACTCATTCAATACGCGGGTGATGAAGCCCAAATCCACGATGTCCCCACTCACGATGCTTATCCGCCTATCCCACCCCTCGTTGTAAAGCATAGTCTGGGGCACTTTGTCGCGGACCACACCCACCACCTCCGCCCCCGCTTCGACCAACGCCTTTGTCAGCCAGCCCCCGAGCAGTCCCGAACAGCCAGTGACTAAGACACGATGCTGCCGCCAAAAGTTCACATTAATGCCAGACATGCCGCTACCAGGCCTTCCAAGGGGCTTCGCGCGACCAAATATCGTTCAGCTCGAGAAAGTCGCGGTAGGTATCCATGCACTGCCAGTAGCCTTTGTGGTGGAAAAGGTTCATCTGCCTCTCAGCGACGAGCGCTTCGAATGGCTCGCACTCCAGCATACAATCCTCCTCCGGTATGAAATCGAAAATGTCTCTCTCAAAAACGAAAAAACCCGCGCTTATCATCTCTTCCATGCGGGGTTTCTCGATAAATCGGGCCACTTCGCCTCCCTCGTCCGTCTCGACTAGTCCATAGCGCGATGACGGATGCACTCCAGTCAAAGTCCCGATCCTGCCCTTATCGGCATGAAAGGCCATCAGTTCGTCGATGTTGATATCAGCAACACCGTCGCCGTAAGTCGCCATAAACTGATCGCCGTCGATATAGGGCTCTATACGCTTAATCCGACCTCCGGTAAGTGTGTGCTCACCCGTATCCACTAGGGTAACGCTCCAGTTTTCGCGCTTGTTCTCGTTGTGGACTTCGATATCGCCCATGGATCCCAGTTTGACGGTAAAATCGCTCTCAATATACTTGTAGTTGAGAAAATATTGCTTTATAAAATCTCCCTTATAACCCAAGCACAGCACGAATTCGTCGAATCCGTAGTGTGCGTAAGTTTTCATTATATGCCACACGATAGGCTTGCCGCCCACTTCGACCATCGGCTTGGGCCGGTATTCGGTCTCTTCTCGCAGCCGGGTCCCCTGGCCACCGCATAGTATCACGACTTTCATCTT
>CAYNZV010000230.1:0-3891 GCA_964401715.1 uncultured Gemmatimonadaceae bacterium
TTTGCACTAACCAAGACAAAAAAAGCCGCTAGCGATTCAGATCTGCTACTTATGTAATTGACGACTTCACTGTTGCCCGGATGAAGACCAAACAACAATCCAGCCGCCAAGCCTATCCACGGCTTGCCACAGATCTGCACGACCAACACACACACGAGCACGGCATTGCAAGTATGAACAATTATGTTCAGCCATCTGAAGCCACTTGGCAGAAGATCCGGATTGAGATGATTTGTGATCGCGTAGGTCGCCAATACAACCGGACGGTACATGAAGCTTCGGCGATCCTCGGAAAACAATCGCGAATCGACAAAAAAAAGAGGAACGTTCTCTAAGTCCTTGAGGTGAGGGTTTTCCACTAACGAGTGGTAATCGTCGTATTGGAAAGCGTTGTCTATCGAGTTCAAGTATGAGAGCAACACAATCGCGGGGATGACCACTATTGCCCCGAACTTGAAGAAGTAACGTTCCCAACCCAAAATTGAATGATTCAACACAAGATATCGGTTAACAGGACGTGCAGTTCGCTCGCGGACGCACGCGAATCTCGTCTGATTGGCCCGTCGGTGCAGACAGCTAGTATTAGGCGAACTAAGTAAGGTTTGCTAATTCAATCAGGTCACAGACGCGATCAACATCCGAAAGCTTCATTCCGGCATACATTGGCAGGGTAATGATCTCGCTTGCAACATGCTCGGTAACCTCAAGTGGCCCGCGCTTCAGGGATCTATAGGGAGGTTGCAGATGCACAGGAGGAGCAAAATGAACTGAAGCATAAACGCCATTGTCTCGCAAAGATTTCAGAACCTGGTCTCGGCAACGTGAGGGAACGAGGATCGTAAACATCTGCCATGAACTCTCGAATTGGCTAGGAATGGATTGCAATTCGACGTTTTCAACAGTCGCCAACCTTTGACAATAACGCTCGGCCAATTTACTCCTCGCCTCATTGAACTTGGACAATTTCTTCATTTGTTCGACACCGATCGCCGCCAATACATTGCTCATTCTAAAATTGAATCCTGCCATAGAAGCAATCCGAACCCACGGCTTCTCTTGTCGCTCGCGTGCGAAGGTAGTAGAGTCTATGCCGTGCCCACACAGCGCTTTGGCTTTGCGCGCAACTTCTTCATCGTTGGTGGTAAGCATCCCCCCCTCACCCGTGGCGACGTTCTTTGTGGGGAAGAACGAAAAGCAGCCCACGTCGTAACCTCCAGCCACATTATCGTGCCAGCGCCCACCCAGGCACTCAGCCGAATCTTCTATAACCCTTAAGCCATGTTCTTCCGCGATTTGGATGATTTCCGGCATGTTAGCAGGCAGCCCTCCGTAGTGTACCACCATTATTGCTTCTGTCCGATCAGTAACAGCTGCACGGATGTGTTTCGGATCAATATTTCGGCTACTTCTTTCAATGTCCACGAGGACGGGTTCGGCACCTGCAACCATAATAGCATTCACCGATGCCACGAACGTAAAAGAGGGCACGATGACTTCACCACGAATCCCCATTCCCAACAGGGCCACATAAAGTGCGGAGGTACAGGAATTCATACTAACAGCGTAATCAGTATTTACAAATACCCGAAACTGCTCTTCAAACTCCTTGTTTTTCGCGCCATGGGCGAGCCAGCCACTGAGAAGAACTTCCTCGACCGCTCTCACTTCATCTTTACCAATTTCGGGTATGCAGAGTGGAATCTCGCTCATTTCACCTCTCGATGGGACAAGCAATTAACGTCCCCGGCCCACTAGCCAATTCCAAGGTTTGGGTTGTGGACTTGAACAAATTTAATGTACTCTTCCAAGCCACGTGCTAGGTCATACTGTGGTTCGTAACCAATCATTTTTTTCGCCTTATCTATCGAGAGAGTACCTCTCTTCGGCCTGAAGTCATCCCTTGCGACAATTTCGTAATCCAACTCGGGAAAATGGCTCTTCAGAAGCGTGACAAATTCCAACAGCGTGTGGGCTTTGCCGTGGGTGATATTGAATGTTTCTCCTACGGCATTATCGTTGGTCGCAGCCAAAACAAACCCATTGGCAATGTCTTCAACGTAGGTAAAATCCAAGGCCTCGTCTTTACCCTGAATTGTGATCCTTTCGCCGCAAATCGCCTTTTCCACGAATATCTGCGAAACCCTTCTGTTCATATCTGTGGGACCGTAAACAGCCGAGGGACGAATAATTGCACTGGCAACGTCGTAATACTTCGACAAGCCACGAGTCAAAGTTTCGCCTGCAAGTTTCATAGTTCCATAGATCTCGATAGGATCCGTCTTGTGAGTTTCATCAACTGGTTCGTACTCGAAGTCACCATAAACCGTACTTGACGATGCGTAAACAAATCGCTTCGGCTTATACCCCGAGCTTTGGGACAAGAGCCCACATGCTTCCAAGATGTTGCCGGTGGAATGCACTGCCCCTTCTTGAGCCTCCTGAACGTTGAGATTCTGCAACTTGGCTAAGGGCAAAGCTGCAAGGTGGAAAACATACTTCGGTTCATACCTTTGTAGTATGTCAAGGATTACACTGAAGTAACGAGGCTCGCCGCGTTCGATCGTGGCTTGATCACCCAACGGGGCCAATCTGAGTTTTCTGTAGTCCATAAAGTCCACTCGCGTCGAATCCACGTACCGGCCGTAGTGATCCATAAGTACCACATGATCCACTACCTTCGTCTGCACGAGTTTCTTGGCGATGAATGAGCCAATAAGACCGAGGCCACCGGTTATCAGTGCCGAATTCACGTTTTCTAATTCCCTTCCGTACCCAGCTTTAACTGGATTTCTAAGGTCGAAGCCAACAAGACCTAAGCAAAATCGTGCCCAAGTCCCAACAATCCCCGCGGGTTTCCAATTCGCGAGGATGGATGAAGGCAAATCTCAGTTATCAAGAGCCCTCTGTCACTCGCGATCACTATAACTCCTTCTTCCCGAGCCAACGCGATTCTTCCTGGACAACCTCTGATATCCTCCCTCAATCTCTTCGATCTCAATATGTTGCATTGACGACCGCGATAGTAGCAATATGCTGCAGGGTATGATGGACCTCTCATTCCCCTTACCAAGTCGTGAACTTGCTTTTCGGACATCGTCTTCCAATCGATTTGGCTATCCTTTGGGTATCTCCTTGTGTGGTAGGTGCCGCTTAATGGATTCTGAGGTTGTCTTTTCACAAATCCCGACTCGATCTGGTCGAGCGCAGAAAGCAACATCGGTGGAAACAACACAAGCTGCCTTTGCACAATGTCCTCAGCAGTGTCATTCTCGCCGATTTCATAAAACGTCTGCTGGATTAGATCCCCGGTATCTATACCCGACTCCACATAAAGTACGCAACAACCACCGGTTGTCTCTCCATTTATAATCTGCCAGTTCACCGGAGCGACACCACGATATTCTGGAAGCTTTCCGCCATGCAGGTTAATAGCCCCCAATCGAGGTACTCCCAGCAGTGTATTACCTAGGATCTTGTTGTATCCGGCAAGCACGAAAAGATCTGGATCGACAGCTTTCACTGATGACAGGAAGGTCTTCTCGTTCACCTTATCAGGCCACAAACCTAGTATCCCGAGATCCGATGCTCGTTCATTTAGCTCAGATTCGACGTTGTGAGAAACCACCCCGCAAATGCGATACCCTGCCTCAACTATCGACTCGAAACATCGCAAGCCCCGTGGCCCGTTTCCAAAGAATAATATGTTCAAATTTGACGTGTCGGCATGTCGGTGGTGTTTAACGATCCCATCCCGAATCGCGTTATTGGTAGAGTGATTGTAATAGGAAAGATCTTCATGTTCTGCACCGCCATCGATACGGCTCTTTCTACATGACCACCCGAGATTACTTCTAACATCGAACGAGAATACGAGCCATTGGGATTAGACAT
>CAYNZV010000231.1:0-3821 GCA_964401715.1 uncultured Gemmatimonadaceae bacterium
CGCCGTCTGGCCCATGATATCCGCTGCCTGATTGATCGACATCTTCGAGCCCCGCAACGCGTACTCGGTGTTCCCGGCGATGCGCCTTGCCAGCCAGCGGGTGCCAGCCTCCAGCTTGTCGTCAGGTACGACGTGGTTGACCATACCCAACCGATGCGCCTCCTCGGCCGTCAGAAAGTCTCCGGTCCACAGGTACTCTTTGGCCTTGCGGATGCCCATCTCCCAGAAGTGCGTTGGGTACTCGTGATGAGCGCTGCCCCAGCGTACGGACCGATCGGCGAAGCGTGCATTGTCTGATGCCATGATGAGGTCGCAGGTCGACGCGAGCATCCACGAACCCATGATGCAGTAGCCACGCACCATGGCGATGGTTGGCTTTCCTAGATTGCGCCACCGATCATGCAGACGAAAGTAGACCCCGCGGTCCATGTCGCGTACGCGCCCGAGAGCAGAGGTGTCGCGCGGGAAATCGTCGAGTTCAGCTTGCATCTCTTCGCTACCAAGGTCGTGCCCCGCCCCAAAATTGTCGCCGACACCGGCGACAACGATGACTCGCACGTCAGCGTCATCCTCAGCGGCGGTGAAGGCATCATCCAGTTCCGCGTACACCCTGCGGCTGATGGCATTCATCGTACCCGGTCTGTCGATTGTGATGGTGGCGACAGCGTCCTCTGTCGTCAGTCGGACGTACTTCATCTGCATCGGCGTATCTCCTCGTCGCTTCATCGCCATCATCGGCCTGATTATCTGTTCATTAGTCGAGGGCCAGCCAGCGATAGCCGCCTCGTCTTCAGATGGTCCCTGAACGTGGCTTACTTGCCAAGTCTGCAATTTTCGTTCGTATTGCAACCGAATCCCCACCAGCAAAAAGCAGCCGAAGCCGCCGAGCAAAGATCCGCCTATACGCCACACAAGGACAGTCCGCCAAGGGCCTACACCGGGACAGAAAATCGTCGTTGTATGAAACGCCCATCGGGGTCTTCCTCAGTTTGAGAAGGATCAGATGAGGACCATCCCAACTCGAATTGCCCCGATGGGATCGCTTCTATACAGTTAGATCAAAGGAGCCCGTCCAAACACCGCCCTAACAAGCGAGATGAGCGAGCCCTTACTTAGCCACGAACCATTGGAACTCACATGATCAATCACGGCCTGAAATTGAGGTGCGTGTTCGCACTCCTGTCGATAGTGCTCTCTTCTGGGGCTTCAACAGACGTGCGTCGGACCCAGTCGGGTTTCGTCGAGGTGGGTGGCGATCAGATCTATTTTGAAAGTACCGGTTCGGGGCAGGCCGTGGTGTTGAGCCACGGAGCGGGAGGTCATCACGGTATTTGGATGTATCAAACGCCGGTTCTGGCAACTCAGTATCGCGTCATTACCTGGGACCAAAGAGGCTGGGGAAGATCGACTAATCACGACGGGATCGGCGGTAGTCACGATACAGCCGTGGCAGACCTGAAAGCGCTGCTGGACCACCTCGGGGTCGAAAAAGCCCACGGCGTTGGCCAGTCCATGGGAGGTTGGGCTGTGGCTGGTTTTGCCATCGATCATCCGGATCGTACGCTTTCGCTGACGTTGGCCAATACCTTCGGTGGTCTGGCGACAGCCGATATGCAGAAAATGATGACACCCGAAGCCAACGAGGCGCGCATGGACGAATGGAGGGTCCGTATGGCAGCAGCTGGGCGAGCGCCTGGCACCACCGACAACGGTTATTGGACGGAGCCAACGATAGCCGATCCGGAACGCGCGTTTCAGTATGGGCAGATACGGCGATTAGCACCCAATCGTGTTGTGACCGGCAGAAATGATTACGGATTTGAAGATGACGCGGATAAGCTCGAGCAGGCGGCGGCTCTGGACCTACCAATTCTCATCATCACCGGCACCTACGATCCTATTTTCGAGCCTCGTCTGATGCAAAAGTTGCACAACGCTTTACCCAATAGCACCTTGCATGAGATCAAGGACTCGGGGCACTCGCCGTACTTTGAGCGACCGGAGATCTGGAACCAGCTGGTTCTCGATCACTTTGCGGAAAGTCGTTAGGGGGGCCCCAGTGTTACATGCGGCAAGCCTTTAAGCGGAACCCATATGGCTGAGCAAGACCATCAGAGCCCAGGTCACGTTGGTACGCGAAACAGGAAACTCAGCATACGGGCCAAGATCGCCTTCTCGTCCGGATCACTGGAAGAAGCCATGGTTGGCGCTGCGGGTGTTGCCACCATGGTTTTCTACAATCAGGTATTGGGTGTTTCCGCCGTTCTGTGCGGAACCGCATTTTTGATTGCAAGCATGGTGGACGCGGTCTCCGACCCGCTGATCGGCACCTTATCCGACAACGTCCACACCCGCTGGGGACGGCGTCACCCGTTCATGTTTGCCGCAGCTTTTCCGTTCGCCCTGTGTTTCTACCTCATGTACCAACCTCCGTCCGGATTGGAGGAATACCAATTATTCCTATGGTTTACCGCCACGATGGTTGGCTGGCGTCTCGCAAAGACCTTCTATCTGATACCCCACGACGCGCTGGGTGCCGAACTCACCGACGATTACAACGAACGCACCTCAATCTTTGGTTGGAATTACATAGTGGGAATGTTGGGTGGGATCGCGCTAAGTTTTTTCACGCTGTACGTGATCTTTCCCAGCACACCCGACTTTGACAACGGCCTTCTCGATGGTGACAGATACGCACTGCTAGCAACGTTTGGCTCACTCTTCATCCTCGCCGCCATCTTACTTTGTACGTTTCTAACCGCCGACCAAATTCCCTACTTGCATGCCAAAAACAAGCTTGCCGATGCCGTAAAACGTAGCTATGTCCATGCGGTGAAACATACCTGGCTAAATATAAAATCACTCTTTACTAATCGATCATATATAGGCGTCTGCGCCTGCTGGTTGATCCTCGCCGTTTCGGGCGGGGTTTTGGGCGTCATGGGCACGTACGCATTTATCTATGTGTTCGAGTTCAGCACCGAGCAAATTGCCGTACGATCACTCGTGTTGCTGCCCGGGGCATTCCTCGCGCTCACTTTCTCGGCGTACTTAACCAAACTATTTGATAAGAAGCTGACCGTTGTCTTTACGATCATCGCGGCAGCCTTCCTGGTAGGCCTGCCGTTTACCCTTCGGCTGGTCGGCTGGTTTCCCGACAACGGTTCGCAGTGGCTGCTTCCAGCGTTCTTCGGAATTTGGGTTCTGGGCTATATCGCGTTGCCAGTCGTGCCAATCGTGATTGACTCTCAATTGGTCGACATTGCCGACGAACACGAGCTCAATACCGGCAATCGATCAGAAGGCCTTATCTTTTCGATCCGTACGTTTGCCATCAAACTCACCTCGGGAATAGGCGGCCTTCTTGGTGGTTTTGGTCTGGAGATAATCGGGTTTCCCGAGCACGCGAGTGTCGAGACATTACCCCCGGAAGTGCTTAACGGCCTGTTGTTCATGCACGGACCGCTCTATTGGATCATCGTCTATGCAGGTCTTGGTTTTGCGTTGTTGTACAACATCGATCGTCACAGACATGCCGAAATTCTGAGCGCGCTGGAAGCAACTCGGGCCAGTAAACTCAGCGAGGAAGCTTAACGCCTGCCTCGATACGGTCCCAGGTATCCGCTGACACACCAGCTTCTCTAATCTTGGCTTTTTGTATACGCGCCGTCGCTTCCGTCTTGGGTAATTCATCCCATATTTCGACATAGCGTGGACTGGCGAAACGCGGCATCCGGGGGACGAGAAACGCGATGAGCTCTGCTGGGTCAAATTCCGCTTCCGGCTGGAGCACCACCGCAACCTTAACCTCATCCTCACCC
>CAYNZV010000232.1:0-3777 GCA_964401715.1 uncultured Gemmatimonadaceae bacterium
AGGACTCCTCAGTTCAAGTTCAGTTGGAGCGGGAGACGAGGATCGAACTCGCGACATTCTGCTTGGGAAGACATGCGAGCCGAGCTAGGCGAGTAGCAGTGCTTCACTCGATGGTGAGATTTCGTAAGCCCGAGCACCCAAGATAGTCTCAAAAAAAGAAACCCCGCAAGACGCCGGGCTTCTTTCTATTCCAACTCACGTTGGACACAGCGGATCAGGCATCACGCCAAGTTGATTCAGGCTTCCAGCCGAGGATTCGTTTCGCTTTCTCGACTGAAATCGCCGTGGTGTGGCCCGGCATAGGTGATCGAAATTCGGCTTCCGGGTAGACCTTTTTAATAAGTTCTTCAGTCGGCTCTTCGGCGGAAGTGTCTTCACTGTTGATAAAAAACGCTTCGTGTCCTTCAAAATCTACCTCAATCGCCAAGACACAAGCGCGTGCGGCCTCAGCAATGTCGGTCCAGCCCCAGAAGTTTTTTGCGCTCTTGTTGTGTGCATCCTCAATTTCTCGGTTCGCTCGCATCTCCTGCTGGCGTTCCTTACTTTTTAACCCGTGAAAACGCATCGAGGCGATCTGCACCTTGCCCGGTCGACGACGGACGAAGGTCTCGCCCATCTCCTCACCCAGCCACTTGCTCAGTGCGTAGCCATCTTCGGCGAAAGTCGGGTGGTCCTCGTCCATTGGAAAGTACGGGCGGGGTGTAATGCCCTTTGAAAAACCGGCACCGACAGCGTTGATAGACGAAGCCATCACTATCTTCCCGATACCGAGTACTTCGGCAGCCTCAAGCACGTTCCAATTGGACATCATGTTGATTCGAAACATCTCATGCTCAGGAACGTTGTTCGGATTGGGTATCGCTGCCATGTGGATTACAGCTTCGCAACCCTTCATCACTGACAGGACCTGCCCAAAATCGGTTACGTCAACCGATTTGAACGTGTAGCCTTGGGAGCGGGTTGCATTCGTGCCTCTAGGTGGGATTGTGTCGACACCTACGACTTCATAGTCGTGTGCTAAAAGATCTTGAACGATGTAGGTTCCCGCTCGACCAGCCGAACCGGTGACCAAAACTTTAGTCATTTGAACTTTCTTTCTGTCCGAACGGTGCTAGTCCCTCTCCCCCGGATGGGCACAAGAGTGACTAACCGGAATGCAAACTCTTGTAGCGACTACCCACCATAACCAGCAACGACATGCGCTCGCATGTAGTCCTTGTCCAACTCGATACCAAGTCCGGGTCTGTCTGACAGGTATATTTTGTCTCCCCTAATATCGAGTGGATGATCGATAAAAACGTCGTAGGCGTTCAGCTTGGCTCTGTGTGTCTCGACGCGGTAGTGGTTCGGCACCGATGCCATCGCATGGGCTCCGGCCAGGACGTTGATAGGACCGCTTGCATCATGCGGTGAAATTGGAACGTAGTAAGCCTCGGCCATCGTTGCGATCTTTTTGAGTTCTGAAATACCGCCTGTCCAGGTCACGTCTGGCATGATGAAGTCCGCCAATTCGTTCTCAAGAATCGGCACGAACTCCCAACGAGTGTGAAGCCTCTCGCCTACGCAGATGGGTACGCCAACGTTCTCACGAACCTGTCTGAGCGCGTGGGTGCTCTCAACGGGCACCGGTTCTTCGAACCACCAGATGTTGTACGGCTCGAGCGCTCTCGCCAAACGAATTGCTGTAGGAACATCGAATCGACCGTGACAGTCGATCATGATCTCGATATCGGGCCCAACCGCCTCTCGCATCGCGGCGATTCGATCAACACCCGAATTCTCAGCTTCAGCACTTAGCTTGCCGCTCAAATACCCGTCCGACTCCTCTTCATGCTTCGGTTGGAACGGATCAATTTTCATCGCTTTCTGACCAGTTTCGACGATCGCCTTCGCGTGTTGGGCAGTGTCTTCGGGCGATGATCCGTTCTGTGGGTGGCAGTAAATCGGTATCCCATCACGCACTGGCCCGCCAAATAGCTCCGAGATCGGCAGTCCTAGAACCTTGCCTCGAATGTCCCAGAGGGCGATATCGATCGCACTGATCATGTTGGTGGTCAATCCTCGTGACCCCATAAAGGTGTAAGCCCGGAAAATTTTGTTCCAGATCTTTTCGATAAGACGGGGATCGTCGCCTTCGATCAAGTCGCTCACATGTTTTAGTCCGGCACATATCGGAAGCGCTCGTGGCGAACCGGCTGTGACCTCGCCCCATCCTGTGATGCCTTCGTCTGTGCTCACTTCTACAAATAGGTACTCCCGGTTTCCAACGATTTGGTTGTCGTTGGCAGTATCCAGATAAGGCCGAGGGGCATCTACGAGCCATGGGGTGACTTTGGTGATTTTCAACAGGAACCTCCGAAGGTTTGTGTACTCAGCTGGATGCGCTGCGGCATCATATGTTCGAACTTACCGGGTGCCCGGTAAGTGCCAGATCGGAATCGGCCGCCCGCCAGGGCAGCGTATACAGCTTGCGATAGCCTCAACCGCTAGCCGACTTCTCATAGCTACCCGCCGTAGCCTTCGATGACGTGCGCACGCATGTAGTCCTTGTCCATCTCAATTCCGAGACCAGGTCTGTCTGACAGATAGATCTTGTCGCCACGAATGTCGAGGGGATGGTCGATCATCACGTTGTAGGCGTTCAGTTTGGCTCTCCAGGTCTCCACCCGATAGTGGTTTGGCACCGATGCCATTGCGTGGGCTCCCGCCAGTACATTTATCGGGCCACCGGCGTCATGCGGCGAGATAGGAATGTAGTAAGCCTCCGCCATGGTTGCGATTTTTTTGATTTCGGAAATACCGCCCGTCCACGTCACGTCAGGCATGATGTAATCGGCGAGTTCGTTTTCAAGAATCGGCACGAAATCCCACCTCGTGTGATGCCTTTCACCAACGCAAATCGGTACGCCAACATTCTCGCGAACCTGTCTGAGGGCATGCGTACTCTCGACCGGAACAGGCTCTTCGAACCAAGTGAGGTTGAACGGCTCGAGCGCTCTGCCTAGACGAATTGCAGTCGGAACATCGAATCGACCGTGACAGTCGACCATAAGTTCGATATCGGGACCGACGGCTTCTCGAATTGCGGCCATCCGCTCGACGCCCAGATTCTCAGATTCAGCGCTGAGCTTACCGGCCAGGTACCCGTTCGTATCCTCCTCGTGCTTCGGAACGAAAGGATCGAGCTTCATCGCTTTCTGACCAGTTGCAACGATCGCTTTGGCGTGCTGAGCAGTGTCTTCAACTGATGATCCGTGCTTCGGATGGCAGTAAATCGGGATCCCATCACGCACCGGACCACCGAACAATTCAGATACCGGCAGTCCTAGCACCTTCCCCCGGATGTCCCAGAGAGCGATGTCGACCGCGCTGATCATATTGGTGGTCAATCCACGCGATCCCATAAATGTGTACGCCCGAAATATTTTGTTCCATATCATTTCGATCAGCCGGGGATCGTCACCCTTGATCAAGTCGCTGACGTGTCTCAGCCCAGCGCAAATCGGGCGCGCGCGGGGTCCCTTGGCTGTGACTTCGCCCCACCCCGTAATACCTTCATCCGTGCTTACCTCTACGAACAGATACTCACGCATGACTGCCGGGTCCTGGTCGTCATTAGCGGTGTCGAGGTACGACAGAGGAGCTTCAACTAGCCAGGGAGTGACTTTGGTAATTTTCAATCTGGAACTCCGGGGGATTAGTTCGCGAAATGACTGACAATGGCATCCTCTGCGCAAATCTCCCTGATGTCGATGCATAAAGTTGGATAGCATTATA
>CAYNZV010000233.1:0-3737 GCA_964401715.1 uncultured Gemmatimonadaceae bacterium
ATAGACGGGCGCGGCGCGATCGCCGCGGTCCAGCCCCACCACTGTGACCTGCTGTGTGCTGCGATGGAGCGTCCCGAGCTTATGACGGATGAGCGTAGCGCTACCAATGCCGCACGCCTAGTTCACGTGGATTGGATCGAGGAACAAATCCACGCTTGGACGACACAACTCACCCGGGCGGAAGTCATGGAAAAACTAAACGGCGGAATCCCTGCAGGCCCCGTCCAGAATATGGCCGATATTTTCGACGATCCGCACGTCGTGGCTCGCCAAATGCTGGAATCCTGCAAACCCGGCGGCAACAATCCGGATATCAGCCTTGCGGCCAATCCGATCAAATTCAGCGAGACACCAACCACGCTTTATCACGCCCCACCGACCTTGGGGGCACACAATGCAGAAGTACTGGCCGAGTTCGGAATAGAAATGCCCAACGGGCAAGACGGCCCATAAGAGAAATCGGGGCATTTAGACTGGCCCTCCTCTGCTCAGCGATTACCGTAAACTACCCGATCATTTCCGATCGGGATCCTTGACATAGCGAAGGGAAAAAACGGAGGAAAGGCATGCAAATTACAAACATCAAACTGACCATGATCAGCTGGGAAGTGGAACCATGGCGCACCGCGACCATGCGTTTTGGTGGAAAAACAAAACTAGGCATCGTCGCGATCGACACTGACGAAGGGATCACAGGTAACGCCTTTCTTGGTGGAGGCGACGTGTCGGCCCTCCAGCTGATGCGCTTAAAACCACGGCTACTCGAAAAGAACCCACTCGATATCGGCGCGATATGGCATGAATTGTGGCCCTCTCACCGTGGCATACACCCGTCCGTCATAGGCGCCGTAGATGTGGCGCTGTGGGATATTGCAGGGAAAACGGCCGGACTTCCCATTCATCGACTACTCGGTTCGTGTCGAACTAAAGTCCCCGCGTACGCTAGCGCCGATTGGTTCCCAACGGCACAAGAATTTGCTGACGAGGCCGTCCACTTTAAAAACCAAGGATGGCCAGCGTACAAAATCCATCCCCATGCCGATCCCAAAAGCGACATAGAGATATGTCAGGTCGTTCGAGAGGCCGTTGGTGACGAGATGGTGTTAATGCTCGATTCCATGTGGTCGTACTGCTATGAAGATGCCTTACGTGTCGGTCGTGCGATAGAAGATCTTGATTACTTTTGGTACGAAGATCCATTGCAAGAAGAAGACATTTACAACTACGTCAAACTCAAGCAGAAGCTAGATATTCCCATGCTCAATACCGAGTTCGCTCCAGGCGGTTTCTATGGGATGCAACAATGGGTGCAGCAACAAGCAACCGACATGTTGCGCGGCGACGTAGCCGTCTGTGGTGGAATCACGCCGCTGTTAAAAATCGCCCATATGGCAGAGGGCTTCCATATGAAGTGTGAGATACACCACGGCGGCAATTCCCTGAACAATGTGGCAAATCTGCACGTCACGATGGCGATCCCCAATTGCGACTATTACGAGGTGTTTCCTTGTAGCGGAGCGAATAAATACGCCTTAGTCAACGACATAGAAGTCGATGCGAACGGTTTCGTTCACGCACCAGACGGCCCCGGGCTGGGCGTCGAGATCGATTGGAATTTAGTCGAGGAAAAAACGATCCAGCATTATGAATAATTTATTGACCGAGTTAAAAAGTATCCGACATGGTGAGGAGATTCCAATGCGCAATCGTCCGCCAAATCCTTCAGGAGAACCGAACCATGGATCATGACCTTCAAGTCAGCATTCTCAAAGAACTGATGACGCAATTGGATGAAGGCAAGAACATCGACGTGAGCCTTCACTAACTGCATCGATGGTGGTTTTTACTAGCACCGTCGAAGAAGAGGACTACCTCATGGGTGAATATCAACAGAAGGCCTCCGAGAACGGACTCCTCACCGAAGTAATCTTTGGTCGTAACGAATCACCGTTACACCATTTTCATCGGACTTTCCGCGAAAAGCTTGGGCTGTCTCCCTTAGAAAAGATCGAAGCGTAGCGATATTTAGCCTGTAGCAAATTGGGGCTTAGTCAATCCGTCCACGTCAGTTCGATGGAACCTTCGGCGGAGTCCATCATTGGCAGGGCCACTCGTCTTCGAAAGCAACTAGGACTAAACCCGAAGCCGGTTTGTGGAGGAGCTCCGGGTGGCCCTTGGCCCATTTCATCCAGACTCGCCGGAGTTGAGTGGGTTCAAACGACAAACCGGCAGGAAAACACACCAGCATCAGCGGACGTTTTGCATCGGGTCCGAGGATGTTTCCAAACGCATTCAACATGTTCTCCGTCAGGGCCATGGTGTCCGCAAAGCCCATCAGATAACCGGTGCATTTGTTGTCCCGTTCCTCACAAAACTCCACGAGCTTCCTACCATCAAGGAATGCGCCGATGGATCGCTGTTCTGCACCGACCAAGACCGTTAGACAGATAGCAACTCCTACGAAGAATCCCCACATCTCGAGCTCACTATTTCTCGAAGGCTTCCAAATCGCTGGCATCGTGCCGTTCTTTCAACCCATTCTTGCTGGCTCGATTCACCTTTCTGCCGCGTCGTACCGCCGGCCGCTCATGGATTTCAGTCGCCCATCGAACGACGTTGCTATAAGACGCCACATCGAGAAATTCTTTGGATTCATACAGGCCGGTGAGCACCAGCTGGCCGTACCAGCTGTAGATGGCCATATCGGCAATGTTGTACTCGTCGCCGCAAAGGAAGCGGCGCGATGCCAGATTACGATCAAGCACATCTAATTGCCTCTTGATCTCCATCGCATAACGATTGATCGGGTATTCCCATTTTTCGGGAGCATAGGCATAAAAGTGACCAAAGCCACCACCAAGATACGGAGCACAGCCCAATTGCCAGAAAAGCCATGAAAGGCACTCGGCACGCCCAGCTCCCTGCATCGGCACAAAGGCTTCAAATTTTTCCGCCAGGTACAACATAATCGCGCCCGATTCAAACACTCGGGTCGGCGGCGTTGTCGTGTGATCGACCAATGCCGGTATTTTCGAATTCGGGTTGATATCCACAAAGCCGCTGCCGAATTGGTCTCCTTGGCCAATATTGATTAGCCACGCATCGTACTCCGCGCCATCCTTCCCTATGGCCAACAGTTCCTCTAACAGCATGGTGACTTTGACGCCGTTGGGAGTCGCAAGGGAATAGAGCTGCAAAGGATGCTCTCCGACCGGCAAGTCCTTGTCATGCGTCGGACCCGCAATGGGTCGATTGATGTTGGCAAAGCGGCTCTCAGTTTCCTGTTCCCATTCCCATACGGTTGGGGGTGTGTAAGGTGTCGAATCAGTCATTCTCTACTCCAATGTCGATGGCTATACGTGCGCATTGACCGACACGATAGCACTACCGGGGATAGCAACCCTGGCACTGTTGGTTATTTGGTGTCCGTTGGTGGCTCGCCTTGACCGGTAAATCCCATCGAGCACAATCGCTTGTTTTCATGAAGCCTCGAAAATCCTTATTACAGAATACCCTCGGTTGAGACTGCAATAGACCCAATACCACGGATCGCCACACAACCTTCGTTGGTATCTACGGTCGATCTCGTTACTATTTCGACATATTCAAGAGGTATCAGGTTGGTCACATGAGTGCAGTGAAAACGAAGGCCGAGGAACTCAAAGAGACAGTTGCGAAGCTGGGCCTTGAACCCTATCTCAATGAACTTGATGAGCAAGGCTATACGGTGGTCCCGC
>CAYNZV010000234.1:0-3734 GCA_964401715.1 uncultured Gemmatimonadaceae bacterium
GCCTGTGCGTAGGGGCTCTGCACGACGCGCATCGGATAGGTGAAGAGCCACTCGAAGAGGGCGCCGCGCTCCTGGTAGAGAAACATGTCCCACATGTACTCCTCGCCAAAGGCGAGGAACAGAATGACGATCAGCATGAACGCCACATTGGCTCCGACCTGAAAGCGGGAGAGCGGGCTTGAGGAATCCTTGATCACGGTTTTCCTCTGGATGTAGAAGAAGACCAGTGCGATGTAGGGTACTCCATGGGCGATCACATTGGTCAGGGAAAAGACGATGTCGGAGTTGAAGTGGACGATACCGAGGTACCAGGTGCCGGCCGTGCTCAGCAGCCAGAGCATTGTGCCAATGGGCAAGGGGCTTCGGTGTTTGCGGCACAGATGGATTTCCTCGATACACCAGCCTGCGATGATCGCCCAGTAGAGGGAGTTGCCGATGGAGGGCAGGAGGGGAAGCGCTTCCAGTCCGCTTCCGAGGAAGGTGTGGGCAGGGAGGAAATCGCCGCTCTCGAACCAGCTAAAGCTGCGGTCCGCGCTCAGGTGCCAGTAGGCGACCGGGTACAGGGTGGCCAGATAGATGACTTTGGCGTCGGCGAAGAACCGGTGCGGCGCTCTGGACCCGGACCGGGCTTTGTAGAGCGCGAAGAAACCATACTGCTGTTTGACGAAGTGAAAGAGTGCCAGGTAGGCCATCACGCGCCAGAACCACAGAGAGGAGAATCCGGCGATAACAAAGAAGAGGCAGAAGACCAGAAAGGGCGTGCGAATTAGGACGGTGCGGTGAGAGGCGAATTCTTCGTGGTCCAGGTAAGTCCTGAACAGCGTGCTCCACACGTGGCTGACATCGATGCCGACGATGAAGACCGCCCACACCCACAGAGGCAGAGTGCGCTCCAGCATCTGGTCCGGCAGAGCGAAACAGACGACCCAGGTGATCCAGACCGGCAGAAACAGGACCAGTAAATCGATAGACCTGGAAAAGAGCCAGCGGCTGCCCATCAGACTATTGATCGTCCGGGCGCGATCGCTACATCATACTTGTAAGGTGGCAATGAAATACGGCAGCTATTTCGTCGGTTGCGAAATAAATGGCGATTTCTGCAAGCTGTCTGAACAGCAATTGGGATCATTAAACGAAGTAGAAAACACTCCCTAAATCACTTTACAAACCACTCCAACCACCACACTTATACCTAAATACATATTTGGAAAGAAGTCGTGTGAATAACCTGGAAAATAAGTAGTGATAGAAACAAGAAGAGAAAGACTTCATTGATGGCTATTTTTGCGAACCGCAGCGTCTTCGGCAAACCACTGTTCCCACATCAGCTCATCCGGTTGGGTGAATTCGCTGTTGGCCCGTCGTGCGAAATTTTCATCTTCCCCTAACAGGCGCTAATAGTCGAAGGTTTCCGTTCGCGCGGGCGCGAGCTTTGACGAACTCGGAAACCGGACCAGAATAGTTGACCCAGGAATGATTCATCGTTAAAAAAATATCGATGGTCCTTTGAAAAATTGGCCGTTCCCGACTGCAGCATGGCATTGTGAAAAACGGCCACGTCTCCGGCTTGGGGGTAAACAATGACTTCGTCGGGATGGGGTTGTACTTTTTCTTCCGGCGTTAAAGCCATTGCTTCCATGTGTTACCCGGAAAATTTCTGGGTCTGGTTTTCTCGCTATTTCACGGGTTGTATTCGCAAGAAGAATTCCCACTGGTTTCTCAAAAGCATCTTGTGAAAGCAAATTGATTTGACGCATAATTGCACCGAGGGTCGTTGAGGGTAGTGAAGCGGTGTGTGTCCCTTTTGGTGTTGTGTATGTATATCCGCCACCAATTTCGCGCTGCAGAATTGTCCAAAATATGCCTTAAAAACCAAGATGTTTTTTTAGTGGAATCCCAACTCTCCGGCCCTTACGATCTTTGTTTTCGAGGCGGCGTTTAGGAAGCCGCGATTTCTTGAAGTCTGTGTCAAAAAACTGTGCGTAGTACCGGGATACCGCTGCAAAAAAACCAGACGTTCCCCCGTTCGCTTGGTGTTCCTCCTTCCAGTCCTTGATTTCAGATCCATCTTCGTCAGAAATTAAGTGCGGTTCAGCCACCTATTTCTCCTCGTACGATTATAGCCTTCGTCTAGTATTCTCGTCCATAGAATAGTTTTCTTCGTTCGTTGCGCCAAGGAATTTGTTGGGCGTTAATGTACAGATCGATATTGCTGAGCAGCAGGTGAATATGGCTGGATGAAGTGAGAGCTGTAGCGACATACATTAGGACACGTCCGCTGTAATCAGGGCAATGAAAAGCCCGCGGCTAAGCTGGGTTAATCGGAGGCCTCTATCGCGACTGGTTACGGGTTTTTGCTAATTTCTGCCCCGTGGACGATCATGCTTTCGCTTAGGCCGAGCAGGCTTCTCTGTAACGTTACCTCTGAAGGCTTTTTATATTGCCGGCCATAGATGCTGGACGGGGTGCGGCGGTCGGCACAAGTGGGTGTGCGATCGATGCGGAGGAACTAATAGATGCCGACCTGACACGGCGGCACAGGAGACGAATCCATGGACGCAGCACGGCAAAAAGCACGCTGGCGCCGCCGCCGAATCATCTACAACAATGACGGCGACGAAGCGATCGAAGCGCGCTCCGGAGTGGAGCACGAGTATGATGTTTCCGAAGGCCTGACGGTGCGCGCCAGCGGAAATCTGGTACAAGATTTCCTCGAAGCTCGCAGTACGCCTCTGATTGGCTCGCAGGTGGACAGCAACTGGTACGCCAGTTGCATGGCGGGCCTCACCTTCTCCCACCATACGAAGCTGGGTGGATTCTACAACAAGGAGATCCCGCTGGAACTGGTGGAGAAGTATGGCCGCGACACCCTCCAGATTCAACTGGATTTCAGCCACGAGCACGGCATGGAAGCAGCCTGGTGCTTGCGTATGAACGATGTTCACGACGCCTTTCCACCTGAAAGCCGCCGCTGGACCTACGGGATAGCGCCGTTCAAACAAGAACATCCCGACTGTTTGATGGGTGAGGAAGGCGACTGGGAGAAGCACGGTCAGCACCATCCGAGAGGACAATGGACCCGGTTGGATTTCGCCATTCCGCAGGTACGCGAGCACATCTTCCGCATCATTCAGGAGGTGGCGCAGAACTACGATGTGGACTGTATCGGCATGGAGTTCTTCAAGTACTGGCCCTTCTTCCGTGAGTCGCTGGAGGGAAACCCCGTTAAACCGGAGCATCTGGAGTTGATGAACGATTTTTTGCGGCGCATCCGGCGCATGGCGGACGACGTTGCCAGCCGACGCGGGCGCCCACTGCTACTGGCTGCCCATACTCCATTCAGCCTCGCCGATTCGATCCATGTCGGGGTCGACCTGGAAACGTGGTTGGCGGAGGGATTGATTGATCTGCTCATGCCCGGTGGCAACTTGGAGTCGGTGTTTTGCAGTTCCTATAGCGACATCATCGCCCTGGGCCACAAATACGAGGTGCCGGTCTACCCCTGTGTGTCCTGGGGCTTCTGGGATCGCTGGGCTTTTCTCGGTCTCAGCGATGGCAAATACAGACAGTTCGGGTCGTGGGTAGAGACTCTCTTCGGGGGGCAGCCCGAACGCGCCGGCAGACCGTCGTTTATTCTCGTGTTCAACAGCTGGGAGGGCACACTCGCCGCCTGGCGCGGTGCCGCCACGAATCTGTTCAATGTAGGCGCCGATGGGCAATACCTAATCAATCCC
>CAYNZV010000235.1:0-3721 GCA_964401715.1 uncultured Gemmatimonadaceae bacterium
GAGCTACTACGAGCGCCATCTGCCAAGCGAGGGGTTACTGATCTGGAAGATTGATCCAGCCCAAGAAGACAACCACAATGAAAACAAAAAGTTGGTGGACTTGGTGTGCGCCGACGGGAGCTATCTGGATGCCGGATTCCCGCTGGGTAACGACCACGCACCGCGGACCGGGCTCGACAACCTCGATTTCTGGGCCAAAGATGATGACTTCGCCGAAATGTTCGCCGGGAATCTGGGAGATGCCGGAGATCCCTTCGACGGCATCACAGAGACCGAGTTTTCGGTAATCTCCAACCCTGCTGCTCCTTCCGGTCTTGCCATTACCAACATAAAGCCATCGGCCTTGGGCATGATCGCCGACATTGTGTTGGACGATTCTCGCCGGGCCGGCATAGTGCTGGATTCGGAGGAGTGGCAGGGAAACATCGAGGTCGTCGGGGATGTGGTGGTGCCGGCCCAGTCGCAATTGCAGATACGGGGAGGCACTCGCGTTACTTTTGGTAAAGACTTGCTGTCTGGAGGGGAGGATCCGCAGCGTACCGAGCTAACGATCGAGGGACGGCTGGTAATGAATCGAGAGCAAAATAGCCAGGTGGTGCTGACCTCGGGTCGTGACCGACCGGAACCGGGTGATTGGGCTGGCATCTCTGTGGCGCAATCCGGGCACATCGCGGCCTATTCAGTAGCTATGGAATACCCCCAGGTAGGGCTCCGAGCTGCAAAGATAGAGGGATTCCCGGCTCTGGAGTTGGAACGTTTCGCCATTCGTTGGGCGGATCGCGGAATCGAGGTGGAAGACCTACAAGGCCACCTCGACCTGATCGATACGGACGTGCGCGATTGCCGCGGGTCCGCCTCTGGTGAACAACGGTGGCGCCGGGTTGTTGCGGTCGGGCGGAGAGCTGTTGTTTGCCCGTGGGGAACTGACCGGCAACGGACTCGATCTGACAGGAGGGGCGAACATGATGTTGGGTGCTGGTACCTTCGGTGAGGTGACCAGCAGCACGTTCCGAGGCGGTATTGGCATCCGCATGGATGAGACCAAGGAAGTATTCATCCGCACGAACAGCTTCTTCGACCATCAGGTCGGAGTCATTTCCCACAACTCTAGGCCTCAGATTATCGAAAACCGGTTTTCGCGCAACCAGCTAGCGCTGGAGCTCTCCGGAGAAGTCGTGCCCTCCCGCTTGGAGATGAACACCATAAATGATGTGAATCGAATGCTTACCAACAACTCCAGCTTGGAGATTGTCGCCATGAACAACTGGTGGGGGACACGTGATCCAGATGTTATCTCGGAGCTCATTCACGGCTAGGTGGTGTGGCAACCATTCCTGAACTTTGACCCAAGGAATCCGGTGCCCTTCGGGCTCCGGCAGAATTACCCCAATCCGTTTAATGCCGCCACCATCATCGAATACACCATCGGGCTCGATGATGAAGTTGTGGATGACCAGACCGAGGTTTTGCTTGAGGTGCGCAATAACTCTGGGGTATTGGTGCGCAGGTTGGTTCAGGAAACCGCTTTCCCAGGGATTTACAGCGTCGTTTGGGACGGGCGCGACGAGAATGGCAACCAAGCGGGTAAAGGTGTCTACTACCACTGGCTACGGATCGGCGAAAGGTTAGCGTCTCGCAAAATGATGATCTTGTGTTAGCGGCACTCGGAAAATTTTTCCCCAGTTATCCATTGAGCTTCTGACGGCCAGCATGGTGCAGCCACTACAGATCGTGGTTTAGTCGACAACCGACAGAATATGTAGTTTCGAATCAGGATCGTATCCATCCTATCAGCGATCTGTTGCTGCTCGTACAATGTTTTCTTAACATCCGTATTTTACTAAAGATAAGTGTGATGCAACCGATTCTATTAAAAGGAATGGCCCTCGATTTGCTCACAGGTCATTTCGGTTTAATCTGGACGGGGCAACGGATCGATGCTGCGGTAAGGCCCAAGAAGATATGGAGTTAAGCTCCAAGGATATGACCATGACGAAAACGATATTGGCGCTGATTTCAGTGCTCTTGCTGGGGACGGCGGACGTCGAGGCGGGCGAAGGACTGATTACCAAGGTTCGTGGATCCAATCTGACCATCGATAAGGGCGCCGAAGACGGGTTAGTCGTCGGTCTGAAGGTCGACGTTATTCGGCCACCTTCCGAGGCCGTGATCCACCCCGTCACCGGAGAGAACCTGGGAGCCCCGGAGATCAATCTCGGCGGCGGCGAGATCACGAAGACCTCCGGCCGTGCTTCTAATGTGTATCTGGGTCAACGTCCCTTGATGGCGGTGCGCTTCGGAGATCTGGTTCGTTTCACCACTCCTGAAGAAGAGATGATAATCGAGCAGGAAAGCGCCATGCTGGGACAGGAGAAAGCGCAAGGCGAACGTCGGGAGCTGCGCGGCAACATCTCGGGTCTCACGAAAAAAATTCAAGCTACGCAACGTCGCATCAGTGGACTCGAAGGGACCCTAAAGCGCCTTGATCGCATGCAACAGGGTTTCATCGTTCAGCTCCAAGGTGCCCACAAGGACATCAACTTGATGAAAGAAGATATCGACGACATCAAGGAGTCGATATCTCTGATGGGAAGCATCCCTGTGGATGACATAGAGGAATCTGGCAGGTTCGACCTCGAGAACGAAGAGAATCTTTCCGAGCTCAAGGGTATCGTGCGTGAGGTGATCGAGGAATTTCGCAGCGAGATTCCCGCCCAGCAGCAGGTATCCGAAGAAGAGATCGAACAGGGTGAGGAAGAAGATCTGTCGCTGGATGAAGAGATAGAGGAGGAAGAGACCCCTTTCTATGCCCAGACCTGGTTCTTTGGTCTCATCGGTGCCATCGGCATTCTTGCGGTAGTGGCCTACCTTTATATGAAGATGGCTGCTGCCAGCGAGGAGGATGAGGAGGATGAGGAAGACGACGATATGGAGGTCGATGATGACGACGATGAAGAAGATTTCGAGGTGGAAGAAGAGGACGATATTGTCGTAGAAGAGACATCGTGACACGGGCAAAATAAACTGCATTGAAAACGTTGGATCGAGGTGCCGTCATGTTGAAGAAGTTTCTCTGGATTTGTCTAGCCACGTCCATGTTTTGCCAGATTGCCAGCGCGAAAACCGAGGACAAAGGTGTTATAATCCGCGTCGTGGAGGGGCTCGTTTATATCGACATTGGTCAGCGGGAAGGAGTGATGGAAGGCGATCCCTTCGACATCATTGCCTACGAAGTGCTCTCCCATCCTTTGACCGGCGACACCCTGGCCGTTACGCCCAAAAGTGTTGGCGCCGTGCGCGTCCGACAAGTACTTCCTAAAATGTCCATTGCAAAGGTGATTCAACTCAATTCGGGATTTGATCCGATGCTGATGGAGATTGCCCGAGTGCAATCGCCGGAGCGTTTGATGGAAATCGAAATGCTGGCCAAACACTCCATGTACGCCAGTATGGGTATCTCCAAACGGATGGCGTTTATCCCCGGACTCTACCAGATGAAGATGGGTGAGACACGCAGAGGTTGGGCGTTGTTGGTACTGGACAGCGTAGCGCTGGTAGCTGGAATAGGTTACCGGGTGAGCAGCAACGATTGGAGGAATCAATACAAACAGATGAAGCACGGCACTAGTGACGACTTCAAGTTCTATTTCAACGAAGCCAACGACCGGCGCAAGCTGAGCAACCGGTTTCTGTGGCTTGCCGGAGCGCTCTACGCTTACAA
>CAYNZV010000236.1:0-3670 GCA_964401715.1 uncultured Gemmatimonadaceae bacterium
AACGCATACACATCGGCATTGCGCAAAAGAAAGCGCAGCCGCACGCTCCGCCCCTTCAAATCGCTCAGATCTTCCTCGTTTTGCCAACGCACCTGCAGACGAATAGCGTCCTCACTAATGGGGATTGCCTGCTCGGCAGTCAAACTTTGGCGCCATCGGTTGCCGTCCAGATCTAGCACTTCGGCGCGCACTTCACCATCGGTGGCGGCGGCGTTTATCCACAGTGTCGAGCCTCGCCACACGAGCGGTTTTGTCAGCGCCGTACCCAGCTCAGATCCCGCGCGCAGCGACACGAAGCCATCAAGGCGCATCCTAGCAAGGTGAATAGCAGAGGCACCCTCGGCGGAGATACTGCGAAACTTGAGGCCGGTGTAGTAGAAGAACAGTTCGTCCCCGACGCGGATGGGTCGGGAGGGCGGCTCGATCTGTGCCGTGTCGAACACACCTTCTCCCACTGGGGAGATTGGCAGGAAGTCAGGCCGCTCTTCGTCGAGCGCAAATTGCCACTGCCGTAAATCGGGGCTCACGGCCAAACCCGGCACCGAAAAACCGTCTCCCCAGGGCACTTCATCACTCCTTCCCGAGTTGCGGAACATGGTCGGTATTCCGATATAGATACCCTCGTAGGGAAAAACGGCCATGTTGTAGACTTGCGTATTGTACTGGTTCGGGTCGTTGATCAGCGGTTGCCGATAGGCGGGGTCACCTGCAAAGCGCTGCAGCCAGGCGGCTCCCAATTCCTGGTCGCGGGCATCGGCGGCAAACATCAGGACCGGGTCGCTCCACTCCACGAAATCCTTGCTGGTGGAGATATTGACCGCGCGTTGCCGCCCAAAACCGGAATCAACTGTGGCACGCAGCGTGAAAACGAACTGTCGGGCGAGCTCATCGTAGATCAAAAAACCTTCCTCTCCTGCGGAAATGCGTTTTTGCGAAAGGAAGGTCCAGTTGATACCATCCGCCGAAGCGGCCGGTCGCGGGTTGGTATCGCCAATAAGTGCCTTCCAGCGCCGCTGCCGATCGAGATCGCGCTCGTCGTAGAGCACATGGTAGAGGAAAAGGTCGTACGGCGACATGGGCGTCAGCAGGTTGTTCTCCTTCGATCCGTCAAACTCGAATGCCCCCACGATCGGTTTTTCCCAGTGCAATCCGTCATGAGAAACGGCTAAAAACGTGCCAATTCCATCGACACCTATGCCTCTGCCCCAATAGCGCATCTCCCATCGACGCTCTTCTGGATTCCACAAAGGCGCGTCTCGTATCTGGATATACAAGCTCTCCCACGGAAACTCGGATGTGAGGATGGGATTGCCCTCGTACTTGCGCGGGGAGTGCTGTAGGCGCTCGACCCCATCTATCTTGTCCAGAACATAGAGGTCGGCAAAGAGCTGCTTGCGACCTGCGCGGAGGTATACTCTGCCTTCGCGCAGATCCTTGCTCACGGCAAAATCGAGAACTTCATTGCCATCTATCGCGATCCCCTCCTGTTCAAACGGAATGAGGTCGAAACGATCGACAAAGACCTGGTAGGTCTGTCCCTGCTTTGTCTTTCTGCTCGGTGTGCCAGGGACAGCGATCGGCCGCGGCGATACCGCCGGACCATCAACAAGAACCATCTTTCTAGCCACGGTGAAATCTCCGGCGACGATTCGGTAGAAGTAGACGCCGGCAGCCACACCCCTATTCACGTTGTCCTGGCCGTCCCAGGATACGGAGTGAAGTCCCTTCTGCTGCCACCCATCCACCAAAACAAGCACTCTCTGCCCAAGGCTGTTGTAAATCGATATCTGGGTTTGGCCAGCCTCGGCGAGGTAGTAGGAGATGAGCGTCGCAGGATTGAAAGGATTCGGGTAGTTCTGGAAGAGTTGAAACGAGGAGGGTGTGGCAACGACCTCGTTTGCCACGACAGTGGGCGTCGAGAAATCGATCCTGTAGCGTCCCTCCTCATCGGCGATGCCGACGAAGACCTGCTTGGGGTTGGCTTCATTGGTAAATCGGACAACGGCGCCGTCCACGCCGATTACTCGTGAATAGGGTGGCCCGACAACTCTCACCTTAGTACTTATCGTGCCGGTCACTTGGAATCCCCATGCAGAAGACATGAAAAGACTGGAGAACACAACGACCATTAGAGCATTGAACTGCATCGCTGCTTTGGCCACAGAACACACACTCATTACCAGCAATACCAAGGCGTTCCGGTAACGTTTAGCGTGGCGTTCCAGGCATTCCAATCGCTGTTCGATAGTCATGACAGCCTCCTCGTGGTTGCCGACAGTATAAAAAACACCATTGTCGCCACCAACCGGTTTATCTCGAAGATCCGCATAGCAAAGAAACAGCCCCCGGCTAACCTGAGTTAACCGAGGGCTGTTTAAATTCCGATGTTTCTTAAAAAAGGATTTTGATCAGATACCCATATAAACATCCATCAAGTTGGAAAAAGCATAACTCACTTGATTCCGTTGGTTACTCGAGTTGGTCCTTCAAGAATCCCGAAATTTTTAGACGTCATATTCACAAGATTGGGATTGCTTCACGAACCGCCGAGGCTCGCTCAAAAGCATCGTCTCCATCAATTTTTATTTTTATGGCGGGTAGGCCGAATTGGGCACACTTGGTTGCGAGACGGACTATAGAGTCTATGGGACCTGTGCTGATGACGCCGCTGTAGACTATATTTTTTTCTTGGGGGGCAATATATCGGCCAGTGAAAGCTTCTGCGTCCGAGCCAATGCATCAATTAGAGCGATCTCGAAAGCCGAGCGGGCTGCGTTCCAGGCGATGATACCATCGGACTCGATTTCTGGAAGACTGGCGTCTATTTGTTCGAGATTCTCCAACGGATTAATGCCAGGGACCATATCGGCGAAGTCAGTACTGAAGACCGCCGGCCACAGGTGATTCACCATATGGCTAATACACGTCTCCCGTGTTTCACCTGTTACGTAGGGCCGCGGAAGGCATTCGCCGTAACCGACCGTGCCATCGTCAGCGGTAAGGCGTACGACTAGAGCATCTGAGTGCTGTCTGGTCGAAGCACTGTGGCTGAATGCCTCAACAAACGGAATGCGCAGGGCCCAGATGGTTGCCGCCGCGATTTTCATTTGAGTCTATGCGATGACTTATTCAGACAGCGCCTGATGCAACTGTATCCGTTCAAACTTTGTAATTCCGGTCAAAGATAACATCTGAAGTATAAGCAAGCAGACCGCATATCGCGGACCGTCAGCCACTATGCATTAGTAGAGCCCAGAGACAGGAAGCATAACTATGGAGATGGCCAGTCGTGGGAACTGCAGCTGCTGCACTAGTTAGATGGTAAAAAAAGGTGGTTTACCTGAAGGTTTTCAAATTGGTCGGGGGGCGGACCCGAACAACGTTACGGCACACACGCTCATTACCTTCAATATCGGGGCGTAACAGGCATATCAAACCGGGTTCAATAGTCATGGCAGATTCCTCGTGTTTGCCGACCCTATAAAAAAGTCATTGTGGTCACCTGCCATTAATCTCGTGGGGTGCGCATGGCAAAGAAAAGCCCCGGATAATCTGAGTTAACCGAGGAACTCTATTGCCTGAATGGAAAACACCTCTGTTTAATATATGAACTATAGCCCATCCTGTTGGATGGCTCATCATTACCCCCCAAACGCTCAAATAACAAGCG
>CAYNZV010000237.1:0-3653 GCA_964401715.1 uncultured Gemmatimonadaceae bacterium
ACTTGCTGTGGTGGCCGCTGCACCCCATCGGCTACGTGGCTGCAGGCACCTGGATTCTCAACAATGTGTGGTTCAGCATCTTTCTGGCGTGGATGATCAAATCGGTGGTATTGAAATACATGGGGCCGGGTGGTTATCGGTCGACGCGCTGGTTTTTCCTCGGAGTGATTCTCGGGCAGATCGTCAGCGGCGGGCTGTGGTTGGTTGTCGATGGCTTTAGCGGAGTTACAGGCAATGTGACCCGCATGTATTGAGGAGTGGTAAGATGCTAAAAAACATATACTTGCGATACTAGTCAATGGCGTAACAAGCTTGACAAGAGCCATTTGGTTTGTTATTAGTTCAAGCTCTTTTATACAACAAAACGGGAACGATATCGGCTTTTGTACTCATCGCATAGACTACACAGGATTTTGATAGCACTGTTTGTGCCGGCCCTTTTGGGGTGCGGCGAGGATGATCCAGTCGTCGCCCAGGTTGGCGCCGTGGAGATAACGAGGGCTGATTATCAGCGCTTTGTCGCACGCCTGGCGCCCGGCAAGGAGGGCGCTGCAGACGACAACTTGCAAGCAATTGTAGATCAGGAGCTTCTGTTGCAGGAGGCGGCGGTCAGGGGCTTTGACCAGGAAGCTGTCGTTGTAGGCAAACTCACTGAACTGGTTCGCAACCGGCTCGCCAAACGTTATCAGGCCGAAGTACTCGCGCCGCAAGTTGAGGTAACTCAGGCCGATATCGAGGGGGCGTTCGTCGAAATGGGCTTCGACCGCGAGCGGCGCTTGCAGCGAATCTTGGTCCGACGACGTGAAGCATTGGAGGGTGTTTTGCGATCCTTGCGTTCGGGCACGGCCTTCGAGGAATTGGTGGCCACTTTCGCTGCCAATGACCTGCATGCCCCCAACGCAGACGGTGTAGTTGGCTGGATCGGGCGCGAGATAGCTGAGCGTTACACAATACCTCTCGAGGTATTCCTTTCTTTACCGGTGGGACAGATTGCCCAGCCATTGCAACTGGCCGGCGGTTGGATGGTCTTCCGCTTCACCGCTGATCGCAAGACCCAACTGATGGACCACGCCGAAGATGTGGCTAGCGCCGTGTCGACGGAGAAGTGGCAGGAACGGCTGGTGATGGAAGGGGAAATGCTGGGCCGTTCATTTAACCTACGGTTGCACGTAGAAGGCTTACGTGACCTGCTAGAGCAGGCGGGACCAGTAGAAACTGTAAGCCTTGACGAAGCAGTCGCTGCAAAGCCTATGTATTCTTTCGACGGCGGTGGGATCAGTTTGGGCGACTATCTTACGGATCTGCAGTCGCTCGGTTTTTCGGGGCCACTGCGGGACAGCCTGCAGGTGGTCGAATTGGCCCGGACGGCATTGCTACCCGCCTATATGATGGCGGCCGAAGCTAAACGCCGGGAGTGGGACCGGGAGGAAGGATTTGTGGACTGGCGCGAGCGCAAGCTCAGAGCATTGGTTTTGCAGAGTTTGATCGCAGACGAGACCTCTGCATCTGCGGCACCAACCGAGGCGGAAGTGGTGGGTTATTATGAGGCAAACAAACCGCGTTTCCGCAGCGCCGAATCGGCGCGAATCAACCAGCTTCTGGCGCCGTCTCGCCAGCGGGCCCTCGAACTGCTGCAGCACCTGGTCGAGGGTGACGAGGTATCCGAACTGTTGGCAGAACCGGGTGTTGAGACCCACGGTGATCCGGCCAGAGAAGGGGAACTGGTTTTGCGCAAGATAGTTCGCGCCCGTTATCCGAATCTGGTGGACGCGGTGTTTGAGGCTGAATTATCCACGTGGTCCGGCCCGGTAGAGGTTCTGGACAGCTTTGCGGTCTTCCGGGTCATCTCGCGCGAAGGTGGCGAAATCCTGCCGTTTTCGGATGCACGGGCACGAGCGCGGGCGATAGTTTCGCAGAGACGAAAAGAAGAGCATATTGAAGCATTTATCAAGCGGCTGCGCGCGCAGAGCAAGACTCGGGTAGAGTTGTTCGTGGAACGGCTCTACTAAACCGCTGGAATAGAGGGGAGCGAGCCATGGTTATTGTAAAATGGCAGCGACGTGCCAAGGCGGCTGTGGCTGTTCTGGGCTGTCTATTGTGGACATTTTCGCCAGCTGCCGCACAGCGGGGATACGAGATCGTCGATGATCGCGTGGTCGTCGAGGGTAGCGACCACTGGGTGAATTGGACCATGCCCGAACATTTGACGACGGTCGGTGCCGACGGTGCGGTGCGACCCCGCCAGCTGCGTTCAATCTACAACGTGCTTTCCGATCGAAGCATTCTCCGCCCCGTGGTGATAACCAATAAGAAGTCCCGGATCCTCAACGTCGACAGCACGCTAAAAGTGGACGTCTTGGGCAATCCCATCACCGACGCCAAAGACGATTTTGTTTACGACTACCAAGTTCGCGCCGGGGTCAGCAGAGCCGGCTCAAATGTCGAACTGGCGGCGAATATTCTCGACGGCGACCCTACAACCTATTGGGAACCCGATCCTAACGATCCGATCGAAAAATGGTGGGTGGAAGTTGACCTTGGCCGAGCGCTACCCGTCGAGAGTATTTCGGTTCGCTTCGTCGATGAGGAATTGGGTGATCCATTCCTGAAATATTTGCTGCTTTTGGCTCAGAACCAGACGTTGTCGCTGACAGACGATCGCAAACTAAATTTCGAACTCTTTGTCCCACACGAAGGGCCTAACGTCGACCAGCGCACGTTTCTATTCGAGAGTGAAAGCCCCTCAGGTGGTGCGTCGCTATCTGCAGCGGTCAATCCTGGCCTAGTGGACGATGCAGCAGGCATCAGCAGCGTAAAAAAATTACGTCAAAATAGTGCCGATGCAAAGTGGACTGGTAAGATCATAGAGACAATTCGCATTGCCATTACTGACACTCGGGGCGGGCGGGCCGACAAGATAAGTGAGGAGGCCTGGGAAAAGTTGCCTGTGGGCGAGCGTGGCGATGTCGTTTATTTCGTGAGAGACTTCGCAGGGCGCGAGGAACCAGTGGACCAACTCACCTACGACACCCTAGAGGAATCACGCAAGGGACGCCGAGAATTCTTTCGCCGTGAACTTCCGCGTCTCGCGGACGTGGAAGTTTGGGGTTGGGGTGACAACATTGGTTTGGGCATGGTCGATGGAGGCGGCTCACTGGATTTGACTGCTGCAGGGAAGACGCCTGGTCCAGCGTTTGACGGCGATGTGAGCACCCTTTACCAGCACCCGACGCAGGACCCACTCAATCCCGGCGCAAATGTATTGACCATCGATATTGGCGGTACGGTGTGGCTAGACCAGATACGAGTTGTCGGAAATAACATTCGAGGGTATCAGATGCGTCGGTCAACCGGTGACCGCGACGCGCAGGGTAATTTGCGCTGGCGTTCGATTACGCGTCCAGAGCGGTTGAAGAATGTAGATTACGGCGAGTTCGGCTATCTGAACGACATCCAAGATCCTGTGAGGAAGGTGCGATTTCTCGATTTGTCGACTCTGGCCAATTTTACTGGCGATACGGAGAATCGTACTGACCGCTTCTGGTCTCGCTTCAGCGAATTGATGCTCTTTGCTGAGGGTATGCCTGCGGAGATCGTGCTGGAGTCGCCTTTGATAGAGCTCCCGGGATTGGTGGCCCTCGGTGAGATCAATT
>CAYNZV010000238.1:0-3638 GCA_964401715.1 uncultured Gemmatimonadaceae bacterium
TCGAATTCGAGAGCTATCTCGAAAGATTGTATCGCCAGTTCCAGCTTGGAGTCGGCCTCGAATCCGAGCCCAATATTGTGGAAGGCCGAGCCCAGAGCAGCGTTAAATGCGGAATCGTTTTTGCTCTTGAGCACGTCCAGTGTCCTTTGTGCCTGCGCTACTTTAGTCGAATCTTCGGCAAAGCGGTTGACGGCAGCTCTGTAGGAAAGTAGACGAGTACTGTCCGGAAACAGCTGCAAAGCCTCCGAAAGAACGGCTTCCAATTTGTCGACTCGATTCATGATGACCAGGCAAAGACGAGAGTATGTCTCTTCCAGATCAATGACCCCTGGCCCTTTTTCGATGGCGAGCCGGAACTGTTGTTCGGCAGTTCGAAAATCTTGGACGTAGGAGTAGCGTCGGCCCGAAGTGTAATGTGCTAGTGCTTCGGCTCGCTTGAGAGAAACGTAACTCGCAAGAAGGACGCCGGAGACCAATACAACACCAAGAACCCATTTCTTCATAGGAACTCTGTGGATTGCCTCCAGTATTCCCAGAGCCAAAAGCAGTGATGAGCCGGCGGTTGCGGAATACAAATAGCGAGAAGGTCCCGCCACCAGGGCTCGTATCGTCGCTTCCCCAACGAGCAAAAACGGCAAGAGAGTCAGCAGGGTCCAAACCGACCAAATCGCACCGGCGCCGCTGTCCTTGCGTGCAATCGTAAGCAAAAGGATGAGCATTGCGAAACCGACAAAGGGTTCCCACACTGGTTGCTTGTAAGCAGGCACGAAATACCAGTGTGCGGTTGTGAGGAGGCGACCGAGAAATAACAGAAGTACCTTGGCCATTCCGACCGCAAATTTCGCGAAGCCCTCGTTGTCGTAGAATGCAAGGGCCTGCCAGGTACTGGCGGTTTTTGTCGTTATGCTCAGAAGTAAAACCGCCACCAAACCTATAAGAGCAGCAGCCGGTGCCAATCTGCGCAGGGCTTGCTGCCAATCGATGGCACGTGAGCGAGACCAGTAAAAACAAAAAGGCACAACTGAAACCAAAGAGAGGTGGGACATGACTCCCAGTGTCAAACATACGGCGAAGCACCACAACCATATGCTTCTTCTGGTATCGAGGTGTCGTGCAAAGCAGAGTAACGCTCCCAACCCCAAGGCTAGTGCCAGAGGGTAGTCCAAGCCCGATATCCACTGCACGGCGCGAATGTGTGCCGCGTTCGTCAGGAAGAGAACTCCACCCAGAAAGCTCGATTCCACATCCATTCCCAAACGTAACGCCGTTCGAGCCAGCAGCCAGCTGCACACAATGTGGATAGCCACGACAAGGAGGTGATACCAACTCGGATTGTTGCCCCAAACGAGATATCCAAACCACTTGACCAGCTCTGCGACCGGCCGACCCGATCCCAACTGTTTTTCTTCAACAGGTGCAAAGAAATACCAGAAGTTTTCACTGAGGGCGATGTTATCGCGAAACGTCTGATCGTCGTGCGTGTCCATCAGGTGGTCCTTCAAACTGCCGAAACAAAGGACAGACAGTACCACCAGTACACCGGCGTAGGCGATCCAGGTAATGCGGCTATCTTGCAGCGGAAATACCAACGTCGACATTGTGCGACCTTCAAGCGTGGTCATGCATCGATGGCAAGTCTGACCCACCGGGTGTGCGTGACACCTTTCGATGTACACCAGAAATAGGTCAGCAGATCGCCGTCCGGTAATTGCAACCCCCCTGGCTTGCCAAAAGCGATCTGCACATGTTCGGCGTGGAAGCTTTTTGCAGCCGGTGCCCCCATAGTGGCTTCGGATCCGGCGTCGAACAACACGAGCTCGCGTTCCAGATCGAAATGTTGCAAATCTTCGCTAAGTGCGATGCGTACTCCCTGGGGATTGTGACGGAAGTTGTAGACCGCGGCTATACGTCCATCCTCTAAAGCAATCGGAGCGCAGACTTGGCCACGAAGATTTGTCGGTTTCGGCGCCGACCAGGTGCGACCTTCGTCTGAGGAGACAATCCAATGGTTGGTCAGGTCCTCAGAGGTGCCGTCCACGTGGGTCCACAGATAGATGCAGATGCGACCGTCGGCCGCGATCGATCCCATCTGATCGTAGTACATCAATCTACCTCGTAAATCATCGGCAGTAACGGTTAGCTCGCCCCAACTCTTCCCGCCGTCACTAGAAAAAACCGCTGCCGATTTCTGATCCGGGGGGCCAGCATATCCCTCGGGCTTCCAGGTTTCGAGGGTATACATCCAACGGGAGGAGCTGACCTGCAAGACGGGCCCGGTACCATTCCAGGTGTACTTTTTAGCCGGCAAATCGACGGGTACGATTTGCGGCTCGGACCAGGTGATGCCGCTATCGTGCGACCAGAACAACAGTATCTCCGGTCGCGCCAGGGTTTCATTTTTTAAGTCGAAGAGTGCTCCGCCATCTTGACGGAAGCGATCGGCAGCAACGAGTAGGCGTCCATCCGGGATAGTCGCGACTTTTGGCGCCCGGTAGATAAACCCATCATCATCGTCGAGGATGTTGCCGAGATTCTTCCAGGTAGCACCTTCGTCACTGGAGATCAAGCATTCGATTCGGTTGTCAGAAGAAGCCAATTTCTGCCCTACATGTTGGGTCGCGATCCAGCTCCCGTCCGCAAGCGGTGCAATGGTCGGCATGTAGGCGCCCAATCCATCGCGGCGCGATATGATACCGCTGCTAATTATTCTCATCGAAGACGTGACTGGCTGAAGAATTCTTGACCCACTGCAAAAAAATGCTTACAACCTTGTTGACGATTGACGTTGTGCGGAAACAAAGGAAACCCAGATGCTGTTCAATTTCAAATATCTGGCCATCCAGCGGTTCGGAGAGAGCTTGGAGTGCGACTACCGGGACGCCTATGGCGACCTGGAACCGGACTATGGCGGCTTTGTCAATTGGGTTGGGCGATTTGCCTTGGAGAACATCGCCAACTCGGACATGCTATACCACGACGTGGAGCACACGATGCTGGTCACGGCCGTTGGTCAACAGATTCTTATCGGCAAACACCTGATCGAAGGGGGTGTGTCGCCCCAGGAGTGGGCTCACTTCATTACCGCACTGATGTGCCACGATATCGGTTACGTTCGAGGCATTTGCCATGGTGACACCGACGACCGATGTGCAACGGGCGTTAACGGCGAGACCGTCGAGATGTCGGAGGGCGCAACGGACGCGTTTCTGACTCCGTATCACGTTGACCGGAGCAAACAGTTTGTGCGGGAACGATTTGGGGGCAAGGTCCTACACGACATTGATGCGGATGTCGTGGCGCAATACATCGAATTGACACGCTTCCCGCCGATGGTCAAGGGCGAAAGCAAGAAAACGAAGAGCTACGGTGACCTCTTGCGTGCGGCCGACTTCATTGGCCAGCTAGGTGATCCTGACTATTTGCGCAAGATTCCGGCGTTGTATTACGAATTTGAACAGGGGCAGCTGAACCAGGAACATGGCTACCAATCGCCTGGTGAGATGCGCAACAACTACGCCAAGTTTTTCTGGACCCAAGTAAGCCCCTACATTCAGGATGCTTCCCGCTATCTCGAAGTCACCCAGGATGGAAAGCAGTGGCTGGCGTCCCTTCATGCGCATGTCTTTCGAGTAGAGCAC
>CAYNZV010000239.1:0-3589 GCA_964401715.1 uncultured Gemmatimonadaceae bacterium
TGATCACCCCGATCTCGATCGGCGTCAACTGCCTGGCCTCGACCCCCTGCGACGAACCCTTGCCACCGAAATTGCGATCGACGAAAGCGAACACTAACGGCATCGCAAAGTCAATGACGGCCTGGCCGTTGGTCGGGCCCAATGTGAAATTGTACGAGCAACTGGGATTGGACAGGCTCATGATGAATTCGGCATAGGTCGTCTGATCTACGAAGGCGGTATCGACATCGACGACGGCACGCATCGCCCCCGAAAAGGTCGAGTTGAGCATGCGGGCGAAATTGTCGTGCAGGTTCTCCAGCGTGCGCAACTGGTCCTTGTTGACCCGCGCCGGATGCTTGAAGTCGTAGCTAGTGACAATCTGTTGCGAGCCGTCGTCTAAGCCGCCGCCGTCCAAATCGCCACCACCGGCGTCGCCACCATCGCCGCCGACGTCGTCTTCATCGGTCGCCGAGAGCAGGGCATCGATTTCTTCCTGGGATAATATGTCGGCCATTCGCCGCTCCTTTGTCGCGCGCCTATTGGATAATTATGCTTGATATATCGACTTCCGAGACAATGATTTCTTTCTTTTCACCATCCTCGTCATCGGCGCTGAATAGCCGCTCGAAGATCTCCTTGTTGAGCTTAATGCGGATTTCGTCCTCGATCTCGTGGATGAATTCCCCTTCAAGCTGATCGATTGTCTTGAGCCGGACCGTCTTGGCAATCACCGATTGGATCTTCTGCTCGTAGAGTGCAATATCTTCGAGGACCTTTGTATCGTCCTTCAATTTGCTGGTGATATCTTCGGGGGGGCTTTCGTTGTGATCATAGGCCTCCAGACCGAGTTGGACCGAAACCACCACAAAGCGCTCGGAATTGGTCCCGGCCGGATTCACCGTAATCGAATTCAGCGCCTCTCCGGTGTAGTAATGGGGCAGGCGGCTCTTTGACTCGCCCTGCCCGCTGCGCAACTCGACGCTCTTCTCGGTAGGAGGGATCAAATCACCCTGCTCCTCCGGCATGTTGTCCTTCAACGCGAACTGGATGATGACCCAGGCCATTACCACCTGGGCCAATAATACAATCACCGCCAGAGGCCCATATTTCTTCAGTAAGCTGCCGCCGTCCCCACCACCATCGCTACTGCCGCCACCGCCGCCAGCATCTTCTTCAGCTTCTTCTGCCATAGTTGTCCGCCTTTCGCTGTCCTGTTCCGTGCTACTCTTCCGGTACGGGCTTTTCCACCACGCCCAGATCGGCCTCCTCGATCAACTGCTTGATCAGTTCCTCCGAAGAGTCTTCGCTGTCCTGCTGGTGGCGAATCTTGATCTCAACGCGGCGATTGGCGGCCCGATTCTCCTCCGTATCATTGGGCACCAGCGGCTTGAACTCGCCGTGGCCTATCGCCGTCAACCGTTCGGGGCCGATGCCCACTTCGTTGCGGAACACGTCGAGAACCCCCAGCGCCCGGCTACTTGAGAGCCAGTGGTTGTTTGGGAATTCCTCATTGCTGATAGGCATATCATCGGTGTGACCCTCAATCTCCACCGAATTCGGCAATCGAGCGATAACGCTCGCTATCTTATTCAAAAGAGGCAAGATTTCTGGCCTTACAGTCGCCTTGCCACTTTTATATAAAGCATTGTCCTTGATGCGAATGGTGATACCCTCCTCAGACTGGATTATCTCCACATTCTCCTGCTGGCCCTCGGCTTGGACTTCTTTCTCTATCTCCGCCTTCGCATCCTTAAGCGACGGCCGCGCTTCGGTGATATCACCCTTAATTATCGGCTGTTCGAGCTTAATTGGGGATGTGAGGATCGGTTCCCCAGGCAATACGCCCAGTGCGCCTTGCAGCGACCCCACAGCCTTCTCGAAATCGGCCTGCTTCATGGTCGAAAAGGAGAGCAGCAACACGAAGAAACAGAGCAGCAACGACATGAGATCGCCAAAGGTCGCCAGCCAAGGCGGCAGGCCCTTTGGACATTCGGGGCATTTTTGTTGCTTTGCCATGATTGCTGGCTCCTACTCACTATCATCTTGGTTGCTGACGGGACGCATCGATGGCGAAAGGAACACTGCGAGCTTTTGTTCGACGATCCGCGGATTGTCGCCCGACTGTATGGACATTATGCCTTCAATGATCATTCTTTTGCTCAGGATCTCCTCGGCAGACCTGATCTTGAGCTTGGCCGCCAGGGGGTCGAAGAAACAGTTGGCAATTAAGGATCCGTATAGGGTGGTCAGCAAGCAAATCGCCATAGCGGGACCGATAGCCGCCGGATCATCCATCTGCTGGAGCATGAGCACCAACCCGATCAGCGTTCCGATCATACCAAAAGCTGGCGCCATGGTCGCGCAGCGCGCCAGGTACTCCGCCCCTTTCTTGTGGCGCTCTTCCAAATACAGGAGCTCCGTCTCAAGGATGTCCATGATCAGGTCCGGTTCGGTACCGTCGACGGCAAGACGGATTCCTCCACTGAGAAAAGCGTCGCCCGCGTCGTCCGAAGCCGATTCTAGAGCCAGTATGCCTTCTCGCCGGGCAGTCTCTGCAAACCCGACGATGGTTTCGATCAACTCGTTAGGCGCGCTTGGAGCTTCCTTTATCGTCCTTAGGATCACCGAAACTGCCGAAATGGTATCGGACAAAGGATTAGCCATTAGTGTTGCGCCGAAGGTGCCACCAACCACAATCAAAATACTTGGGACGTTTAAAAATGTCACAAAATTGAATTCCATCCCCCACACGACAAATCCCGCTGCTAGGATGTACCCAAAAATTGTAGCTATATCCATAGTGCGCCTTCTCTCCGCTTATTCACCGCTAATCAGCAACCGGTTGCAACCGCGTTTATAGTCGATGATCCGCTGCACAACCAAATCGACCGGCTCGGACACCATGATTTTCTTACCGGAGGTCAGCGTAAGTATCGTGTCGGGAATCGCCTCGACAAATACAATCATCTCCGCGTTTACCACTAGTTCACTCTCGTTGAGACGTGTCAGCTTAATCATAATCCCTTCCGAATCCGGCCGGGAATGAGCTCGGGCCGCAATATCACTAATATAAAACTTTACCTCTTCAAGTTCACTACTTCGGTAAGCAGTTCATCCGATGTGGTGATACTGCGGGCGTTGGCCTGGAAGCCGCGCTGGGTTACGATCATGTTGGTGAATTCCTGCGCCAGATCGACATTGGACATCTCGATCGCACCGGAGCGGATACTGCCCTGCACCGTCGATTCGGCCGTGCCGACCAGCGCCTGTCCCGACGATTCCGTCTGCATGAACAAATTGTCGCCCTGGCGTTTCAACCCATCGACATTGCCAAAGGAAGCCAGACTCACCCGCCCGAGGTTTTCAGCCGTGCCATTTGAAAACAGCCCGGTGATATTGCCATTGGGCTCGAAACTTACCGAGACCAGCGAACCGGCGGAGCGACCGTCCTGCTCACGCACCGACACCGAGGACGGAGCCACAAATTGGGTCAGACCGCCCAGTCGCTCGGTGCTGTCGGCGCCGATTTCCACGGTCAACTCCGGTGTTCCGTCGCCCGGCGTAAAAGTAATGGGCGCCTTGTCGGAAGATTCAAAAGTCCGCAGGG
>CAYNZV010000240.1:0-3579 GCA_964401715.1 uncultured Gemmatimonadaceae bacterium
AGCCGAATATTATGAAAAGAACACTCGTAATGATGCTTCTCTCGACCGCAGCGCTTCATGCAACGGAACCAGTGAAGCTAAGGTTCGAACACCTGAATTCCATCGAAGGTTCGGAAAAGTGGGATTGGTGGCAGGCGAGATCAGCTTACGTTCCCGGGAATCAACCAATCTGGCTAACCACAATGTCCGAGACTGGAAAAACGGGGGTACATGACTTTCACGACATCTATCAATCCATCAGTCAAGACCGTGGCAAGAGCTGGAGCAAACCAGTTGTAATCCCCACCCTTAAGAGAACGAAGCAACCTGACGGATACGAAGTCGCTCCCGGTGATCTCTGGCCAACTTGGCATCCAAAGAGTCGAAAAATCCTAGCGACTGGCAAAACCTTTAATTTCGCCGACGGGAAAAGGGAAAACCGTCTGCGGGAAAAAGTATCCTATGCCGTGATGGACCACAAAACAAGGGAATGGGAGCCTATGAGATTCCTGCAAATGCCGAAGAAGGATCATGCAGGCTACGCCATCACGGCCGCCAACGCCGGTTGCACACAGCGAGTCGATCTCCCCGACGGCGACATCCTCCTACCGATTCGATATTGGCGTGACCCAAAGAAACACAATTACACGAGCATAGTGGCTCGATGCAGATTCGACGGACAAAAACTTACCTACATTGAGCACGGTTCGGAAATGACGATACCGAAAGGACGTGGCCTCTACGAACCTTCCCTCGCCAAATACCAAGGTGAGTACTTCCTGACTATGAGGGCCGATCACTCCGCATTCGTCGCGAAGGGGAAGGATGGCTTACACTTCGAACCCATACGTGAATGGACGTTTGACGACGGCAAAGCACTGGGGAGCTATAACACCCAACAACACTGGGTAACGGTCGGCGGTGGGTTATTCCTTATTTACACGAGGAAAGGTGCCAACAACGATCATGTCATGCGGCACAGGGCACCCCTGTTCATCGGTCAGGTCGATCCGAAGAAACTACAGGTCATACGTGCAACCGAGCGCATCCTCATAGCCGAAAACCATGCCACCCTCGGCAACTCCGGCGTCTGCCGTATCAGCAACGCCGAAAGCTGGGTGACCTGCGGCGAAGGCCTCCTCAGGCTTGGCAAACGCAAAGGTCAGAAAAACAAAGTTCTTTTCGTGAAAATCTCTTCACCCTAGTTTTTATCTATCCGGACTCTTGACCGCAACGACACAGGGCGTAGAGTTCGGCTAAATGCAAAAACTACACCCTCCACCTTGCCCGAATGAACCGCTAGGCGGATGCGGATGTTGCATGCCTAAACCTATTGACTAGTGAGTGGGATTATCGGCCATTCAATGTACGCCTTGCTGGGCTTGCGGGCAGCGGAGGAGCTGGGTCTACCCATAGTCCGAGTGCTGGCGCGACATCTGCCCAGTTACCTCTGTGGAGCATACCTCGGGTCCGACGTCGGCACTATACCTGCGGCAATTTGCCAGAATACCAGTCAACCCGTTGGATACGGTACAGCGAAACTTACTCGAAGCCCCTTGACCGGTGGCCCCGTGAAGCCTTGGACGCTGTCTCTCGAAGGACGGGCAATCACACCGCGCGAAATCCACAATCGCTTTTACGGCCGCGCCCACTTGGCCTTCGGTTGGCACGAGACCGATAATGCACTGGCCGTACCATGGGGAAAACTGCCGGACTATTTCGCTGCTGCGGCCGGTGATGCCATTGAGTTGTTTGGCCCAGGTGAAAGACCGCTGGCATACTGCTTCGGCTGGATGGCGCACATCATCGGCGATGGCCTGATTAAATCCGTAGCTCCTGGTCTCGATCTCCATCTACTGGACGGAAAATACACCCCTGCCAATCGTCCCATTCAGGATTTGGTGACCTTTCATGAAGTCGGCGTCAAGGAACTGGGCCTCAACTGGCCTGCCCTCCTGCGCGATCTCGTCGAGACCCCCATCGAGCCCGTCCAAACCCACTACATGCGTTGTGCCATCCGCCGGGGTCGTCTAGGCAAGCAATCAACCCTTGGCTGGCAGCCAAAGCATGAGTCCCTACTCCTCCTGATCCTTGCCGAGAACCGCCGTTACCAGCGCATTCGAAATGAGCGCATACTGAAAGAGCTTACCTTACGCGATACTCCCACCGGCCCGCAATGCGATCCCGCATTGAGTAAGCGAGCCGGCAACCTCGCCTGGACCGAGATGAAAGCACTGGCCGAGAAAGCCCGTTTCCGCCGCGCCCTCTGGCAAATAGGTGAATATGTGGCTGAAATTTTCTCGGAGGTCTGTGAACGGGAGCCCTTGTTAAAAACAACCTCGAAACTGGATGTCCCCCGATGGAAGGAATTGACCAATCGTTGGAGTAAGTGATGTTTTTGATGATCCGTTCATTCCGCCGAATCTAATTACTTGCACCGTTTTCGAGGTACTGCGTGGAGAACGGCAAGCACTTGACCGCCACAGCGAAGAGGATGGGATTTGATGGTTGAGGAGAATCCAAACCAACATTGACGCCCGCCATGGTGAAAGTATGCTTTCCACCATGAAAGCGATGATACCCCTGCAGGCGCTAGCATTGGGACTGTCCGTCTTGACTGCGGAAGCGCAGACCCCGACCCAAGCCGAGATCATCGAGGAGGCAGTTCGCAAGGCCCTCGAAAAACCCACGGACATACTCACCGACGAGGATTGGGAGAAGGTGACAAACCTGAATCTCTCCAACAATCAACTGAGTGGAGCAGGTGGACTGGAGAATCTCACGCAATTAAAGCAATTGAAACTCAATAACAATCAGTTGAGCAATTTGCAGGGACTGGATAAGCTGGAGAAGTTACAGTTTCTGGATCTCGCAAACAATCAACTGACCGCTGGGAATGCTCTTGGAATGCTCACACAGTTAGAGGGGTTGAATCTCAGTGGCAATAAATTGACGGACGCGAATGGCCTGCAGGCGCTCTCTCGGTTAAACACCCTGATGCTCGCCGACAATAACATCACCGACGCCAAGGGTCTGGCACCGCTCACGCACTTAACGCATCTGGACCTCCATTCCAATCAGCTGACTGATGTGATTGGCCTGGAGCTGCCCACACAGTTAAAGGGGTTAAATCTCAATAACAACCAATTGAGCAATGTGAGTGGACTGGGGACGCTCACGCAGTTGACGGCACTGGCTCTCGCCGGAAATCAACTGAGCAATTTGAGTGGACTGGAGAATCTCACGAAATTAAAGCAGCTGAATCTACATTCCAATCAACTGACCGATGCAATGGGATTGGAAAATCTCAAGCAGTTAAAGCAGTTGAAACTACACGACAATCAGTTGGGCAATGTGAATGGCTTGGGGACGCTTACGGGGTTAACGATGCTGAATCTCTCCCGAAACCAACTGACCGACGTGAAAGCTCTGGGGGCGCTCACACAGTTAATTGGGTTGAATCTCAGTGGCAATAAACTGACCGACGTGAATGCCCTGGGAACGCTCACGAAGTTAAGATCGCTGGATCTCGGAGACAACTCCGAACTCACCAAGGCCCAGATTGACGTGCTTCAGGTGACGCTGCCGGAGTGCAAAATC
>CAYNZV010000241.1:0-3577 GCA_964401715.1 uncultured Gemmatimonadaceae bacterium
TTCTCTATCGAGAATCTGGGCGCGACATGTGTGATCCGCCGGATGAATACCGGCGATCAAGTCTCTCTGTGCGCTAGTTGTAGTTTCAAATGCAAGTGTCATGTAGGGTCCTTCCAGTGCCTTCGGATTATTCAGGTATTTGCTTGCCCAGCTTTTAAGAATTGTGGGAGCAAAAGGCATCCAAAAATCCCGACTTTTGACCGTGCTGTTTATTCTATTCACCGATTCCATTGTCCGGGGATCCGCAAGAATCGAGCGGTTGCCAAGTGCCCGCGCCCCAAATTCGCTGCGGCCAACGCACCGGCCGAGAATCTTTCCTTCAACGATGCGCTCAGCAATTTCGTCGTTGCTGACTCGATCCATAATTCTGAGCGTAGGATCACGTTTTGCGTCACTGAGAGTCTCCCGAACATCATCACCTTGTACGTCACACCCGAGGTAGGCATCTTCCAAAGGTTTCAGCTGATCGACTGAAACAGCTTTCTGAGCGTAATCAAAGTACGTCGCGTATGCCGCTCCCATGGCTAGCGATTCGTCGGAAGGTGTAGGAGGCAAGTAGAGTTCCTCGACCTCCGCCAGCTGGGAGACCTTTTGCATTGTCTTGACATTCATCCCGATGCCGCCAGCAAGGGCTACCTTCCCTGTTCCAGTTTTCGCAATCGCGGATTTTACCCACTCACATACGATCTCCTCGCAATAACTTTGCAACGCCCCGGCAATATTGTCGAACCTAGCGCCTTCAAAGGCTTCCCGAAAATAGACATAGAGATCTGGTGGCTTGAAGTTGTAGTTGAAACCCAGCCCATCTACGTACTGTGTCCTGCGGAAAACCTCAAGCAATGGCTCGTAGTATTCCCTTTTTCCGTACGGGGCCAAGCCCATAACCTTGTATTCGTGCTCGTCGGGTTGCATACCCAAGAGCAATGTCAAATGTCGATAGAGTCGAGCGACCATGAAATCGTTGGTACCATGTAGTCTCCGGAGGCCCGTAGGATTAGCGATGCTGACCGTTGCGTTGTTATTGTCGCCCCATGCGTCAGCTGTCAAAACAAGCGTTTGATCATTCGATCGAATCCTGCTGGCAAAATACGCGTAAAAGGCGTGGGAGCGATGATGGTCCACAAACGTTACAATGTCCGGTGCGATACCCAAGAACTCGCTGATTGTTCGTCGTCGGAACTCTTGGAAATACTTGTCGTGCGCACTTCCCTCGAGGTTTCCGTCTGCAGCGATATGTTTAGACCAGTTTCTAGGTTCTTGTGAGATGTCCAACTCATCATCGAATAGGTCGTAGTAATCGATATCCTTTCCCAGATACATCCGGGGATACCAGTATTCCTTCTGTTCCTTTAACCTCTTGGCCATCCCGTCCACAGAATAACGGCGCGACAGTATGTATCTGGGAGACCAGGATATTCCTGGCAACGCTACAAGATCGATGTCACGGCTTTCGATGCCCGCAATCTCCATGACGGCCTGTAACGCGTTTTCTGGAAAACGCTCGTCATTTTTTATGCGCGTGAATCGTTCTTCGCTTGTGCTGGCCACAATACGGCCATCAACTAGAATTGCCGCCGACGCACATCTCTCCCACACCATGGAAAGAACAATCACAACTATACGCTCGATGTTAGCTATAAGGTGAGGTTGTTTGTATTAACTCGTTTCGGGAAGACATCTCTGAACAGAGATAGGAAACGGATCCGCCCACAAATTTTTCTATTGCCCTACCGTTTGTTCTCTACCTGCCAGCGTACTAACGTTCACCGTACCTCCCCCTGATATCTCGATCTCCCCCTCATCCTCTTCTTCCCTTGGGAGGTAACAGTCCTTGCAGGCGTTGTAGCATGCGACCCCGGCACCGCGCATGTGCGTTTCTCTTGCAAGCTTGAATTCGTCGTTTGTCCATATTTCGGATATCGTAGAAGCTCGTACATCACCCACGACATGCTCCTCGTAGATGTCGTTGTGACACATGCAGGCTTTACCCTCGGCAGTTATAAAAAGCCGTTGCCAGGGGACATGGCATGTAAAGGGGTCTTTATAACGAACATTTTCGCGAGCGTCATTGTCCAGATAATCAACCAAGGGTCCACTTGCCACGAGATCAACAAGTGGACCATAGGCGTCGAAAAATTCTTGAGGGTTTTCCTTGATGGCGGGCCAGACTCCCTGAATTTTCACGACTGGCTTGGTTCTTCTCTTGCTCTTCTTGATTTCTTTAAACGTGGCGAGTTTCTCCAACAACGACTCGTATTTAGAAGGATATCGTATTTCGTTATAAGTCTCCCCTACGCCGTCAGCACTGATTGTCAACCAGTCCATCTCGATATCGACCAATCTCTCGAAAAACTCAGGCGTTAGTTTTGTTGCGTTTGTGAGAGATGCTACTTCCTTGATCCCAACTTCCTTGGCCATTTGAGCAGCTTCAAAAAAGTGCCTGTTCAGCATAGGCTCACCCCTGAGACTCAATCTGACGGAGAAAACGCCTCCTTCACCGGCTTCTTTCAACACTTTTTCAATGATATCCCAACTCATAACCCTAGCATTGATTTCGCTTTTGAAGCGTTTTGTGACCGTGTAACACATGGGGCATTTGAGATTGCAGGCAGAAGCGAGTTCGAGATCAAGGTGCTCGGGGTATTTGCCGTGTATACCCAAACGGGGGTACCAGTGCCATCTGAACCTATTCCCGAGATAACGCATCAGATGCCCACCTCCTCGGCGTAGGTGAAAACGTAAAGCGTCCATCTTGGAGGACAGCGTCAACATATCTCTGTTAATAGAAAACTTGCCCATAATCAATCTCACCCCTCATGTGGTCAAACAGAAATCCGCGCTGATTGCATACTTTCCTCGACGATGCAAGCAATCCGTTCCATCCCTAAGCCGTCGACCAACTGTTGTCCCTTCCTGCTATGCTCGAGCAAGACCGTTGGATCGTCAAATGCCCGTAGTGCCTCGAGAAGGGTTGCCCTTCCTATTTTGCTGCCCTCGCCAAGACACACCCCAAAACCAGATGCGGAAAACGTCTCGGCTTGTTTTCGTTCGTGGGCTTCCTCGTAAAGCACGATTGCCGGGGTACCTACGCAGGCCAATTCGTATAAGGTGTTGCCACCAACCGTTATTCCTACATCAGCCCCCGCCAGCAAATGGGCTATGGAGTTCAAGCCTTTGTGAAGTTGCATCTTTCCGTAGTTCTTTTGGATCAGTGACTCCAGATGCTCCACAAACTCGAACCCTGACCCCGCGACAACATTAATTTTTGTTTCTGAATTGCTCGCGTGAAGCGCCTCTACAATTCGCAACGTGGATTGGCTTGGGTTGGTTCCGCCCATAGATACGATTACGTTCTTCGCCCCATAAAAATTGCGGAGTTGGCGATTGAATGCTTGATATTCCCGCCCGATGCTGATGTATTGTGGGCCAGCGAAGATTTTTGCTTTTGACTCCTTGTAGTCGTGATACTCACTGACGATAGAATTGTTTACGATTATCTCAGGCTCGATGAAGCGCCCGCCCAATTCATCAATGCACACCAACAAAGAGCACATATTGCGTAGTGCGTCGACCTGAA
>CAYNZV010000242.1:0-3568 GCA_964401715.1 uncultured Gemmatimonadaceae bacterium
GGAGTGCCGTTGGCGGACCTTGTCAGTGCAGGCAACATGGGGTTGATAACAGCGGCTGAGCGTTTCGATGAGGGTAAGGGCTTCAAATTTATTTCCTATGCCGTTTGGTGGATACGTCAGGCAATCCTCCAAACCTTGGCAGAACAAGCACGCACGGTACGACTCCCGCTGAACAAAGTCGGCCTCCTGTACAAGATTTCTAAGGCTTCCAGGGCGCTGCAGCAGGAACGATTCGATGCTCCCAACGTCGATGAAATTGCCCGCCAACTAGATGTTTCTGTAAACGAAGTCAAAGAAACCCTGATGTGCGGACGTTCCGTCCGCTCTCTCGACGCCACCGTTAAAGAAGAAGACCACAGTCTGCTCGATGTATTGCCAGACGACAAGCAGGAATCCCCAGAGAACAACGTGCTGCATGGGTGCCTTCGTGGACAGATTGCTTCTGCCTTGAGTAGGCTCGTTGGTAGAGAAGGCGAGATATTGCGTCTTTATTTCGGACTCGAAGGTGAGGAGCCGATGACCCTCGATCAGATTGGCGTCCGTTTTGGCTTGACGCGCGAGAGGGTGCGCCAGATAAAGGAAAAAGCGTTACATCGTCTGCGGCATCCGAGCCGGTGCGATCAATTGCGCACCTACAGCAATGTTTGATATGCAGAATCGCAACGTTCCCCCACTATCGTCCCCTTTTAGAAACAAGGGGTTGTTATGTCCAACGACACCAAGGAAAAGGAGCTTCTGCAGTCCATAGAGGAAGTTGAATCTAGAATCTTGAGCTTTCGTCGTAAATTGCGCGATGTACTGGCGGATGTTCAAGCGGATGCGGGTCAGGCAGGAACCGGTAGGCCGGCAGATTGATCTCGCACGACATTGGTGTTTGAGCTAAGAGGGGGTGGGAAACCATCCCCTCTTACTTAATGTTGTGCAACAATTTGTGAACACATAGTTTCTTTCGTGTGGGACTATTTGGCTGCGTATGAGTAAACGAGGAATAACAGATGCTCTCTGAACAGGAAAAGCTGCAGATATGTCGGAAGTACGATATACAGTGCCCCTTTTGTGAAACCACCAAGGAGTTTTTTCGACTCAAGCGGGACATAGTACGAGCTCAAAAAACGACAGGAGACGGCCATCCCACCGAATACAAGTGGGGCAAACCGGGCTTCGACTCGGTGGATCCGAAGCAGTTTTTCTTTGGAGTGTGTCCCAAGTGTCGCTTTACAGGCGAGTTGGACGATGCCGGCTTTCGTCAAGCCTCGAAGAATATAGACGCGTTTCGTAGAGATTTCGCCGGCGACCTACTAAGCCAACACCTGACATCGAGCGCAACAGGGAAAGGGCTCGTTCATGCACTGGGACAATTGTCGGAGGTCAAAGATCCCTTTGTTCGGGTGATGGCTCAGTTCTTCTTAGGCATCTATTCGCAGTGCTTGCGCCAGCGAATTCTACCTGGCAACCTAGCACGTTACTACTTGCGCATTGCTTGGTTGTTCCGCGATCAGGAAAAGTTCTATCCAGGCACCGATTTGGAAGGTGTGGTAGGACAGTTTTCAAATTTGCGCGAACATTGGCAGAAAGGAATTCCGGCAAACGAGGAATATCCTTTGATACCTAAGCTCACCTTGGACGAAGCCGATGCCCTGCGTTATGCCCGCTCCTATTTCGAGCGCAATTACGAAACCTTGAAGGAAGCGAAACTCGAGGACGAACTCCGTCTGCAGCAGCTGCTGGCGGAGATAGGTTTCCGTCTATATGAACTTACCAGTGACGGCGAGGACTACAAAAAGGCTTCGAGCTATTTTAGCGGTGTCCTTCAACAGTGCTTGGGCCTCATAAACGATAAAAGCATCGTCGGCGGTGCCGTGAATCGGGCTAAAGAGATGCTTGAAAAGAACGGAGAGCGGGGCCGCGAGCTCAGGGCGCTCTACAAGAAGCGTGGTGGTAGCGAGGCCCATGCTGCCCCCGTCGAGGCGCCGGCCAAAGGAAAGACGAAGATCTCTGCCAAATCGAAGGAAAACGGGAATCCGAAGAAACAGAACGGCAAGGAGGTGGCCAAGACGGCCGCTGCAAAGAAAGAAGCTGCGCATGCCGGGGGAAGCGGGGATAAAGCAACCGGCGACGAAATCCCTGAATCGTTTGGATCGCTAGATCAAGCGACGCGGCAGGTGAATATGCTGACGGAGGAATTGACCGTCTTGAAGAATCGTCTTGAGGCAGTTGAAGACGACAACAAGAAGTGGCGTCAGCTTGCTGGACGCGACATGCTGACTGGTTTGCCTAACAAAACGATGCTCTTCAACCTGATCCTTCCAAAGGCGATCAAACAACTAAAAGATTCGGGGCCGATATCTTGCATCGCCATCGGTCTGGATCAAGTAGATAAGGTAAACTCAGGCCATGGCTGGTTGATGGGGGATCGCATGTTGCAGGAGAGCGCCAAAGGTCTTCGGAAGTTTCTTAGTGACGGCGAGAAGCTTTATCGTTTGGACGGTGCGAACTTTGCACTCATCGGATCGATGACCATCAATGTTGCCCGGCAGCGAGCCGCTGATATGCGCCGACGCCTGTCGGCCGCGAGCGTTCAGGTGGACAAAACCCAATTGCCGCTGGTCTCGAGCATCGGAGTGGTGACGATTGAACGCACCAGTAGTGGGTCGGTCGTCGACTTGGCCAATTCCATCTATCAATCCTTAGTGTTGGCCCTGTACCGCGCTAAAGGTAAAGGGGGCAACACGGTGGAGGTCATCAACGGCACCAAGTTCTGATGGGCATTTGATCGCATGGAGAATTGGGCACCGGGGATATTTACGTCAATCGGAAGCGGCTTGGGAGCTAATGTAGAGGCGGTCAGGAGGCTGAATGTCCCCACCGTCCAACTGCACGCACCCGAGGCATGTACGAGAACCCCTTCTAAAACCAGAGAAATCAGACATCAGTTCGCCGACGCGGGTATTGAGATTACAGTCGTTTTTGCAGGTTTCCCCGAAGACGACTACAGCACTATCCAACGGGTGGTCGAATCGGTCGGTCTGGTTCCTAAGGCACGACGTGCCGAGCGTCTCGAAGAAATCCTGAGGATTTCCGATTTCGCTACCGATTTGGGGGTAGGAGCGATCGGCATGCACTTAGGGTTTGTCCCTGCGGATACCACGGATCCGGAGTACTCTGCAGTGGTGGATGTGACGCAACATGTCTGCGATCACTGCGACCAAGCGGGGCAGACATTCAACCTCGAGACCGGGCAGGAAACTGCACCGGAACTTCTCGCCTTTATAAAGACTGTCGATCGAGCGAACCTCGCGGTCAATTTCGATCCGGCCAACATGATTCTGTACGGTGCGGGCGAACCACTGGAAGCGCTTGACCTGATCGGTTCTTACGTGAAGAGCGTGCACTGCAAGGATGCCAAGAAGGATAGGGAACCGGGGCAGCCATGGCATGCGGACGCGCCCCTAGGTACTGGCGACGTGAACATCGAAAGATTTTTGCGGAAGTTGAACGACTTGGGTTACGAGGGGCCGTTGACTGTAGAGCGTGAGTATTCGGAGGACCAGAAAGCAGACATAGAGAA
>CAYNZV010000243.1:0-3567 GCA_964401715.1 uncultured Gemmatimonadaceae bacterium
GACGCGGGAGGTGTTGGAAGGAACGTAAAGAAGCGGATTCATTGGCGCTGGGTGGCCCCCGGGCCGGCAGGCCCATACCGTGCAGACAGCGGCGGATCGAACTCGGGTCGGTGAGGGCGGCGATGATCCTCATCGGGCCGCCGCAATCCGGACATGTGGTCACATCGATACGAAAAACCCGTGCCAGTAATGTGGCCCAGGAATGAGTGCGAATGGTCTGGAATGACACTGAATGAATCAATGATTAGTGAGATCCGTCAGTTCGCAATGGGGAGGGATCATCGATCAGGTCCAAACCCTGCGGCCCCGGTTCGAAACGGTTGAGCACGGCGTGGAAGCCCACAGCGGGGTCGCAGCAGATCAGCGAGGCCATGGTACAGCTCAACGACACGGCGCATTAAACGGCGACTTCTCTGCGAGAGACCAACCGCATCGCCGGAATATGGTGGCGCGGCTTTTTCAGCCCTCTCCACAGACTCCTGGCCCCTGCAAGGAGAGAGTCCATGCTAGAGATCGAGCTTATCCACCAAGCAAGTCCTTCCCAGGGTCAACGTTCGACGGGAAAAGAAGCATAGGGTCAATCGCGCACATGGCTGAAAATCTGTATATAAAGACGTGTGCTGAATGAGGAAGTCCACGTGCAGTACCTCCGTCGCGGGATCGAGGGGAGGACGTAGAGAACAGGCGAGGATGTGGACAACGAAGTTGAGGACCTGGTCCGGCGAAGGTTGACTGGTGCGCATGGCCACGCCCTTTGTGGCGTACTTGGCGCGCGATAGCAGACATATAGGATATGATACGGAAAGTAGAAGGGTAGTCTGACATCGGGAAGTTGAAATGAACCTGACGGTTAACGAAGTCGAACAGTTTCACGAGCAAGGGTACGTGACCTTTCCGGCCTTGATAGCTGGTAACAAGCTCGCGCACTACAAACAGATCCTGGACGAACTGGTAGAACGCGCAAAACCTATGGAAACCGCGCAGAACGGTTTCACGTTACAACCGGATGAAAAGGGACTGCTCATACCCGGGCGTCTGTACAAGGTCCAGGGTCTTTGCGTGGAAGAACCACGAATGCTGGGCCTGGCGTGCGAGTCTGAGATCACGGACCGAGTGACCTGCCTGCTCGGACCACACCTTCACATGTTCGGCTCCAAATTCTTTCCGATGCTGCCGCACGGCGGCACGTCAACCGGTTGGCATCAGGACAACCACTACTTCGGCACCAACTCGGAACGGGTCGTAAGCTGCGGCATTTACCTTGAAGATTCAGATCGTTCCAACGGCTGTCTGAAAATTATACCCCGGAGCCACGCCACCCGCGAGCTGGCAGAGCATGCCCGTGGGACAGGGACCCTCGCCCTCGGCAACGTGACCGAGGTGGACGAGTCACGTGCGGTGGATCTAATCTGTCCCGGGGGCACCGTCGTCCTGTTCTCTGCCAACCTGCTCCACGGCGCCGGCACCAATACCAGCGCCCGCTCCCGCTACAGCACCGCTTGGCACTACATAGCAGCCGACCTGGATCTCGAAAAGTATCCGTTCGGAGAATATCGGGATAGGCATGAGGTGCGATGAGAGGCTCTCCCCATTTGGGCACTTCTCTTTCGAGCTAAAGCGGAAAGTAGCTGACTCTCGGCGGGTCCTTCGTCGTCGACTCCCCGGACTCGAACAGCTCGATCATTTTCTCTTTGCCGTCGCCCACCAGGGCATCTCCATGGCGCGGGCAGAGATTCACGAAATCCAGATCCCCCCGTTTGGATGGCCTCCGAGGATCATGCCGTCTGGATCCCACTAGGCCGTCCTGCCGAGACAGTCGCCTGCGAAGATGGTGCCGCCGTTGGTCTCCGAATACAGCACCACCTACGGGCCAGACCAGACGACCAAGCTCCTGGAGATGATGGACGGAGGAATCCAACCGTAGCTAACGGATCATCCCCTTGTTCGTACTTGCACACGTGAACTAGCGATCCAACTGACCCTTTCCTGCAAGGATCTTTGGAGTGGCCCGTTCGATCCGGGCGACCCGTGTTTTGGATTGCTTGGCTGAAGAAAAATGGAGAAGCCAACTTCGTCGCCGGCCCGGAGTCAGTGCATCCCAGGCCGATTTGAGGGCCAAGTCCTCGTCCAGCTTGGTCTGGAGCTCTTCGGGCAGCGGAAGGTCGCGATCCTTCTCGAAGTCCACCTTTAGACCGGCCTTTTCCACCTCGATGGCCTCGGTTATGTAGGCCTTGATGACGGTCTCCATCTCCTCGATTTGGGTGACACTGGTAAACCGGAAAAGGCGGGCTGCCCGGGCGTTTTCTCCAGGCGCTTCGAGGATACCATCGGGATCATTGAGTAGCGAACCCTTGAAGAAACTGAGGGAGGCGTATTCTCTGAATTCACCCAGGATGACGACGTTCTTTCCTTCATAGGTGTAGCACGGCTGGCGCCACTTGATCTCTTCTTTCAGGGAGGTGCCGAGGACGATGGTTCTCAGGGCTTCCAACTCATCCCGCCACCATTTGACCTTTCGCATGAAACCGTTCACCGACCGGTTCCTGACAGGCCCATCCTCGCGATCCTTCTTCATGTTGGCTCTACCATCTAATGCCTCAGCGAACCCTTGTATTCTTGGGCTTCCGCTCTGTCCACGAAACACCGACCCTGGTTCGACCATCTACGCGTTTGGTCTCGTTCTGTGGTGGGCCGCGTCGCGGGATGTCTGCGGGCTCGTTCCCTCTGAGCTACATCTAGGTTAACATGCGGGCACGCATGCCGAGCCGGTGATGTGAGTCGCCCTACATCCGCTGAGTTGAGGTGACTACACCCCCGCAGGCATTCACACGCGGGGTAGCGGAGCGTCGTCGCCGGTCTCCTCCTGCCACCGGCGTAGTCGCGACGCCATATCGCTGATCCGGTCCCTCTGCGTGGGTTCGTCGAAAAGGTTCGATTCCTCGGTGGGGTCGTCGTTCAGGTCGTAGAGCTCGCATTGATTCACCGGACTTAGGTTGAGCTTCCAGCCATCGCCGGAGATCACGGTTTGCCACGGTTGCCAGGACGGCCAGAAACCGGCGGTCTGGGGTTGAGCCAACGGTGCCGGCATGGGGCCGTTGGTCTCGATGAAAACAGCGTTGTCTTCGAGAGAAGCAGGGGCACGCAGAGCGGACAACAAGCTGCGACCTTCGAGATGGCCCGGCAGGTTTTCTCCCATCAGATCCAGCAGCGTCGGCACCAGGTCGATCTGGCTCACATGGCCCTGTATCGTGGTTTGCTCCGTGGTTAGCCACGGCACCCGCATCAGCAGCGGAACCTTGATCAGCAGTCCTTTGCAAATAGTGTGTCAAGTGTCAAGTTAACCATTTACCAATTCATCCATTGATCAATTCACCAATTAATTAAGATTATGTTTGGCAGCATTTGGAGCGCAAAAGGCTTTTGCGTGTCATTCGCGAGGTGGTTGCCAGTGGCGAAGGCCAGGAAGATGTCACCGCTGCCGTTGTGCCCCATCCCACCTACCCGTGCCAAGCCAATGGTAGCGCATTGTGCCAGGCGTTTGCACTGAGAATGTACGAGTGGTGGTTA
>CAYNZV010000244.1:0-3548 GCA_964401715.1 uncultured Gemmatimonadaceae bacterium
TACCGATTACCGATCACGATCTGGAGCTTTCTTGAGGGTCGGGGATCGATCGTTCCATCAGTGTCATGGGAGACGAGTACCGCGATGAAGCGGAAAGCCTTCTGTGTGCAAAGACATGACTGTGGTAGTCTGACGCGCTTATAGCGAACCATTCTCTGGAAGGTTATTAATGGCCAAGAAGAAAGCTTCACCTTTCACCGAGCCGCAGCTGCGCTCGTCACGGATCCGCCGAAACGCCGGTACGTGGAATCCGCTGGTAGATACCACAGATATTTTCTCCGGCAACCGCGGCGTTGATCGCCAGGGCGCCTATGACCTTTATGACGGCGCTATTGGCGTCAAGTTGCGCGTCGAGCAGGCCGCTCGTTCCGAGCCATTGCTGGAAGGTACCGAGCCGTGGGAACAGGGTGCGGTGTCGCCGTTGTTCATCTGGAAGGCAGACGATGGCTTCAAGATGCTTTACTCGGCGAAGTTCGGAACCTGCCTGGCAACCAGTGACGACGCCTTCGAGTGGAAGCGACCGGTGTTTAACGAGGTAGATTACGAGGGCTCCGCAGCGAATAACCTCTTGGGAGAAGGCATCGAAGGATGCACCGGCGTCTTCATCGATCCGTATTGCGCGCCGGAACAGCGCTTCAAAGCTATGGGTGGGGATATGGCCTGGTATGACCCGGCCACCTGTGAGCCGTTGGATGAGGATGAAGCGCAGAAGCGGTTCGATGCCCAGGAATACGAGGGTGACAGCTACACGGGGCCAAGGGCAGAGATCTGGGGTCGCATGCTGGGCTGGACGTCGGCGGATGGTCACCGCTGGACACCGATGCCGGATATGCTGGGCAACCGACCGGTGAATGGTGGGATATCCGCACGCTACGACAAAGATACCGAGCAGTACATCTGCTATCAGCAGATCATGGGGTTCGAGGCGGAAGCCTTGAAGGGGATCGGCAGTGCCAGTATTGAAGAGGAGACGCAGCTGCGCACCATCGCTTTTTCCTGCACCAAGGATTTCGCCAAGTGGCCAGCGCCAAAGCTGATTCTGCGGCCGGACGTGCATGATCCTTACGACATCGATTTCTACGGTGGTAACTATTTCCCGTATCCTGGGCGAACCGATCTGCACGGAATGATCGTGCCCGTTTACCACCGGGCCAACGACGGCATGGATTCACAGATCGCTTTCAGCCGCGATGGGCTGTTCTGGACGCGCCCAGAGCGGCACGCCGCTCACAAAATGGGGGAGCCGGGTAGCGGTGACGAGTGCGGCACGCACTGCTGGCGCAGCGGACTCTTGGAGCTGCCTGACGGCAGATGGGCGGTGCCGCACACCGGCACCTCCAAGTTGCACAATGTTCGCAATGAATTCGTCGGAAAGCTGTTTCCGCTGCGACGTCCGGGACAGATCCGCTACGCAATCTGGGAACCGCACCGGTTCTGCGGTATTGAAGCGGAGCTCGAAGGCCGCTTCACCATCCCGTCCATTTACCGCAAGGAGAATCAGTTGCGGTTGAACTACCGCTGCGCGCCGGCTGGCTGGATCGCCGTGGAGTTATTAAAGCGAAACCCTACCATGTTTCAGCCTGATCTCGATCCGGTGCCTGGATTCACATTTGCTGACTGCGATCGTTTACTCGGAGACGAGACCGATCGCGCCGTCACTTGGAACGGTAAAAGCGACATCTCCGATGTTGGCGAGTCGTTAGTCATGCGCATCAAGATGTTCCAGGCGAAGCTATTTGCGTATCGATTGTAAGCGCGGTTGACTTCTACTGCGGGCCCCATTTTTTGCTGACCTAAGAGGCTGCGGCCGGATGCCGCTACCCGCCCTACGGCGACACCCGGTGTTACTCAGCATCGGCGAGGTTGGGTGAGTTCTAAATAAGATACTGGTGATACAGGTCGGATACCTATTTTTCGCCCACCCCAATACTTGCCTATATCGGTTTTCACTGTTTTTCAAATGTTGAGCGTGGACGTGTTTCGGTAAGAGATCATATAATCGATTAATTGGGACCAAGGAGAATAATGCGAAAAGTCGATGCTCGCGCGTTTTTAAAAAAGGCCGTTTTTGTCGGAAAATGGCAAAAAATGGCAACATGTAGGTCAACTCGTCTGGATAAACTAAGGCACATATATTTACCAAAAGCCCTCGAAATGGACGTTCGTTGGATACTACCACGCCCTAAACAGGGAATATTTTACGTGTGATTCATCGGGAAGTGATCTCCATCACCGAAAAGTTTTAAATTCAGTGTTAAGTTTTGGTATATTGGCTTCAGTATGAATCAGCAAATTTATAGCAGGGGAGTTTTAATCATGAGAGCCTGGCATTTGGTGTTGTTTATCGCCATAGCGATGTTGGCCATCAGTAGTGTTTCCGAGGGACAAACACAAACGGTTGGTGAAGGCCAAGGCGTAAAGTGGGTCCCCAACGAGGGTGAAGTGCCTGAGAATGCGCTCCGTGTACGTGTAGGTGAGGGTTATAACTTGTGCCGGGGCATGTATGCAGAGGAAGTGGGTCGAAAAGACTACTGGAGAGATATGGGTGTCGTGAAACGGGACGGCCGTTGTCATACCTTGCGAATCAAGCCGAAACTCAGACATCAGGATGATTTTTACTATTTAGTCCCTGATGACACGGATGACACGTCGACGGAGGGCATGGTTTCGGAGGATGATGTAGAGGAACGTATAGCAGAGGCTGTAGCCGAAGCGATGGAGGGTATGAGGTCGGAGGATGATGTAGAGGAGCGTATTGCGGCGGCCGTAGACCAAGAGAAAAGGCGGTATATGGCGGACATCGCACGCATGGCTAAGCTGCGTGATCGTGCCGAAGATAGAATTAGATCTCTTGAGCAAGAAGCGGCGGAAAATATGGAAGGTATGATTTCGGAGGATGAGGTAGAGGCACGTGTTGAGCAGGCTGTAGCTGAAGCGACGGAGGGTATGGTTCCGGAGAGTGAGGTGCAGGCGCGTATTGATGCCGCGACGGCGGATCTTATTAAAATCGACACGTGGGATATGGATATGAGCAACAAAACGGAGGGTATGATTTCTGAGGATGAGGTACAGGAACGTATTGATGCAGCGGTAGCCGAAGCGACGGCAGGCCTGATTTCGGAAAGTGACGTAATTGCAAAAATTACAGAGTTGACAGAAGAATGGTCTCGGGAGAAGGATGCGGCTGTAGCCGCCGCGATTGAGGGTCTGGTTTCTGAGGATGAGGTACAGGCACGTATTGATGCGGCCGTAGCCGCCGCGACGGCGGGCCTGGTTCCGGAGAGTGAAGTAGAGGAACGTGTTGATGCGGCAGCAGCCGGAGCGACGGATGGTCTGGTTCCAGAGAGTGAGGTACAGGCACGTATTGATGCGGCCGTAGCCGAAGCGAAGGCCGGGATGATTTCGGAGAGTGAGGTAATTGCAAAAATTGCGGAGTTGGAAGAGCAATGGTCTCAAGCAAAGGATGAGGCAGTAGTCGCAGCGACGGCGGGTCTGGTTCCAGAGAGTGAGGTGCAGGCACGTATTGCGGAGGCCGCAACCGAAGCGAA
>CAYNZV010000245.1:0-3534 GCA_964401715.1 uncultured Gemmatimonadaceae bacterium
CTGCCGCATTCGCGCGAGAATATCTCGATGGACGCCCGATATGCTTGGCGAAGCTACGGTTGGATGGGTTCTGCTCGCTGAAAGGTGGAATCGAATCCGGAGGCCTCGTAACCAAACCTGTCGAAGTGAAGCAGAGCGAGCTGCGCATCAAGGTGGACTCATGGCGCGGCAAGGCGAAGGCTGAGATCCTGGACCCTCCGATGGACGGAAACCGCTTCGCGGCTCAGGAACCAAAACCCATCCCGCACTGCTCCGACTCGACACGTCTCAGGGATCGCGGTATGCCCTTGGATCGGACCAAGGAGCTAGGTGGTTGGAAGACCATGCGTATGGTAGAGCGCTACCTACGCCAAGATGAGAGACCCGCAGCAGCAAACAGCAATAGCTGCGTTGAACACATACGAATCACCGCTGGCCTCACCAAACCCCCTCGATGCGATCTTACCTCGAAGCCACGATTTCCTCGTCGAATTTGAGTTTTCTTTATCCCATCTCCAGATTCCGACTATGCAAAGCGCATGGTTGGCTTTGACCAACAGAAAGATTTCTCTGCCTCTTGCAGCCTCTCTATGTGCCTACTTCATCGTATTGCTGCGTACGGCATGGTTGGCGGAAGACGCGTTTATCACCTTTCGAACCATCGACAATTTCATCCACGGATACGGCCTCACCTGGAACGTCACCGAACGTGTCCAGGGATTTACGAATCCCCTGTGGATGTTCCTGATCTCCGCCTTCTATTTCGTTACTCGTGAAATCTATTACACCGCCATTTTCGTCTCTGTCGCGGTTTCCCTTGTTGCGGTTTTGGTTCTGACTTTCAGGATCGCTGCATCACAAACAGCTGCGGCATTGGCGGTGGTGGCTTTGATCTTCTCCAGGGCTTTTGTCGATTACTCGACATCCGGTTTGGAGAATCCGTTGACCCATGCCATCCTCGCTCTTTTCCTGACAATCTATCTGCGACAGAAGCCAATAGATGAGAATCTTTTCTTGCTATCTCTGGTGGCTGCTTTCGGCGCACTCAACCGAATGGACACGATTCTCTTTTACCTTCCTCCTCTGGCATACCTTCTGTGGCAACTGCGAAGTCTACAGTCACTATACAGAGTTCTGGCTGGATTTTTGCCCCTGATCCTGTGGGAGATTTTTTCTCTCTTCTACTACGGATTCCCGTTTCCAAACACTGCTTACGCCAAGCTGAATACAGGCATCCCGGTCTCAGAACTGGCGTACCAGGGACTCCATTATTTACTAGTCGCCATCCAAGGGGATCCTCTGACCCCAATCGCTGCTATCGTGGGTATCGCGATTCCTCTGGGGATAAAATCGACAAGGCAAGTGCCCGCTGCATTAGGCATTCTTCTGTACCTGCTGTACGTAATCAGAGTGGGCGGCGATTTTATGAGTGGCCGGTTTCTCGCGGCACCGTTCTTTGCCGCTGTCGCTCTCATGGCTTTCAATGCACGGTTCACATCTTTCAAACTTTGGTCTGGCGCAGTAGCCGGGGTTCTAGTGCTTGGGTTGTCCTCGCCTTACCCACCGTTGCTGAGCGGCGCGGACTACGGTGTGGAACAGGACGATCTCAATGAACGTGGCGTCAACGACGAACGCGGCCTCTACTACCAGAATGCAGGGCTACTCAAAGCCTTGCAAAAAGATCCAGAAAGCGAATTTCCCGATCACTGGTTTGCCGCCCGTGGGAGAGAGATCAATAGACATACCCGGTCCATGACCATCAAACACAGTGGACAGTACGTCGCGGCCGAGGGGTTTTTGATTGCCCCCGTGGATGGGGACAGAATCAAAGCAATAACAACTTGGATGAATGTTGGATACGCTAGCTTTTATGGGGGACCTCGCATACATATCGTCGACGCCATGGCCCTGGTGGAACCCCTGCTCGCTCGTCTTCCTGCCAGGGCCGATCCAGAGTGGGGTCCTGGACATTTCAGCCGGATCATGCCGGAAGGTTACGTAGAGACCCACATTCAGGGAAAAAACATCATCGCGGATGAAGACCTCGCTCTTTTCTACGACAAGCTTTGTCACATAACCAAGGGAGACCTCTGGGATCCGCAGCGATGGATCGAGATCTGGAACATGAACCGCGGGAAGTACGATCACCTCATCCACTTCGAGAGGTATCGACATCCGTCCCACTTGGAGAGATGTCTATCGGAGGTCAGAATTAGACCGGGGGACCCCTCGAAACACCTAGATCTCGGAAAAGCGTATTTCGATGCCGGTTTCGACAAAAAGGCCATCGATGCGCTGCATTACAGCCTGCGCCTCAATCCGCTAAGCTTCAACAACCATTATTATGCCGGTCAGATCTTTTCGAAATATCAACAACGGGACCTGGCCAACGCCGCCTATCGGAGGGCCATAAACATCAGTCCTTGGGTAATCCGCGGCGCCGAACTGACCGGAAATCGAGATAAACTATGTCAGGCATATACATATTTGGCCCAAGCGTACGAGGCTACGGGTAATCGAACAGCTGCTTTTCGTTCCGCAGAAAATGTCCTTCGGATCAAGCCTGAGGCTGAGATGTTCTACAACCTAGGCCTATTGTATTACAAGGACGGGCAATTCGACAATGCCGTTGCCGCCTATCGCAAGGCCATAGGACTAGATCGCGAAAATTCCGGATTCTACGTCGATCTTGGGACCGCCCTGCGAGCGCAGGGTCGATTGATGGAGGCAAAAAACGCATACGAAGCTGCAATCCGACTCCAACCTGATCAAGCACTATTCCACCACAACCTGGGGGGCCTCGAACTGGAGTTGGGGAATAGGCAGGTTGCGCTGGAAGCCTTCCAGAGGTCGTCAAATCTAAGATCGAAGAATATCCAGACCTACGTTGCCTTGAGCCGACTCTATCTGGCAACAGGTCAACCCAAACAGGCTTTAGCGGTCTATCGCAATATCTTAAAGAATTTCGGAGAGACAAAAGCGGAGCAGAGTGGGATCAAGGACGATCTCAGGAATTTGATGACTCGTGGCCTGTACAAAGAAGAGGCAAAAATAATTCTGAATGCCTATTGGCCCCCCGAAGCTGAGGATGAGAAAGCACAACTTTGAAAACGGTCTCGATCCTACTGTTGTCTACTCCCACCATATGAAACCCAGAATACGTCCAGGTTAATTGCCGAGGATGGACGGACAAATGGGCGAGCAGCAGGTTCGATCAAATACGAAAGTGAAGAAAGGCCCTTCGGTTTTCAGGTACACCAAAGATGGACATCTGATGACGTTGTAGAGTTTTCAGAGCAAGGTTTTGTTTCTCGCATTCTGGGCTGTCTGGCGTCCTCTTGGTCAGCATACGATCACATAGCCGGTGTGTGTCCATCCCAAGCCGCGAGACAGGTAACGTCACCAACCTTTGCTGACCCATGAAACGTTCCAAATGACGATTGATTAATGCCCCCTCAGGGAATCTTGCGACCAACAGAGCCAAGTCGTGTTCCTCAACCACCCGCAAAACTATCGCCGTAGGTCAACTCAGTAGATTAGGCTGGCTCGCTATAG
>CAYNZV010000246.1:0-3499 GCA_964401715.1 uncultured Gemmatimonadaceae bacterium
CAGTTCCAAGGGCGAATCGACGAAGCGATCGCCGCTTACGAACGCGTGACGACAGACACACCCAATAGCATTGCCCAGTTCAATCTCGGTTTGATCTACTTGGCCCAGGGGCGTGCAAAAGAGGCAAGACAAGCCTACGCGCAGGGCATGGAACGCTTCGGGGCCGCCGAAGCCGCCCGCCTGGGAACCGTCAGAGATCTGAAAAAGCTAGTCACCAACGGTGTACAGACCGCCGTGGCATCAGAGTTGCTCAACACGTACTGGCCGGAACAGTGAAGCTATCTCGGAACTGACGTGATCCCTTCCGCGCTAACCAAGCACGCCACACACAGGCGCGGGCATGTCCAACTCGCAGCTGAAGTGCAGTTTGCCGGACGACTGGTCGATGTGGAAGGCAACGAGCTTGTTGCCATTAGTGTTGGCAATGAAGAGCAACTTGCCGTCGGGAGTAATGGTGAGGTTTTGTGGCATCTCGCCGCGGCTCGGTTCGATGCCGTTTGGTGTCAGAGTCCCGCTCTCGATGTCCCGCTCGAACATGGCCAAGCTCTCGTGGCCACGATTGGTTCCGTATAGGAATCGTCCGTCCGGAGTCAATGCCAGATCGGCAGTAGCGCTGGAGCCATCGAAGTCTGCCGGCAGGGTCGGTACGGTGTCCTGTTCCAGCAACAACCCACGCTCTTTGTCGTAGTCGAACGCTGTTACTGTGTTCCCCATTTCATTGATGACGTAAGCGTGTCGATCGTCTGGTGCGAACGTGAAATGTCGCGGGCCACCCGCGGGTTGCACTCGAGTAAATGGTTGCTCGCCCGGTCTCAAAGTTCCAGATTCGGGGTCGAGTTTGTAGATCATCACCTTGTCGGTACCCAGGTCGGCAGCAAAGGCAAACCTGCCGTCACTCGCTACCTTGAAGCAATGGGCGTGAGGTTCCGTTTGTCGGCGAGGGTCTACGCTGCTTCCCACGTGCTGTACAAAAGATCCCGCCGCACCCAGCGCTCCGTCTTTATCGATGGGATAGGAGATAACGCTGCCGCCCTTATAGTTGGCCGCGACCACCATGCGTCCACTGGGATCGACAGCGACGTAGCAGGGATATCCTCCTTCCGTCGGCTGCTTGTTTATGGGCGTCAGTTCGCCGGTTGAACGCTCGAATGCCAAGGCTTCCACCATCTGTTCGTTATCCGGATCGGAAATGCTGTAAAGCACCTTGCCGTTCGGATGGAGGTGGATAAAAAAAGGATTGCTGATCTCTTTGTATTGGCGCACCAGCTCAAGATGTCCGTCTGCGTCCGTTATGTGATATACAAAGATGCCGTCTGCATCCGTAAGTGTGCTAACTATGAACAGTTGCTCGTCTGCCATGGTTTTCCTCCGTAACCTGATCCTAAATTTTTTTGCGCTTCAATTCGTCGGCTCAAGAGTTGACCAAGGACTTGAAGCCGGGGCAAATCTAACATCTTCATTCCCTCCCGTCCCCCCTAGCGACTCATGAGGTTTGATGCAGCCCATCCTTTTCAGCAGATTTCCAGTTCCGCCAAGTGAGTCGCAAGGAGATCGATGCGAGGTGGCTGCCTGCATCTAGGTTGCCACCTCCGGCGTCGATCAAAGTGTCCCGAGGGAGGGCAGCAATATGTCGAATTCCAGTGATGAGCTGATCCAGATCAGGGTAACTTTGAGGGCATTTACCCCGAAGACGTGCGTCTGCGCGTATGTGGATTAGAGTTCCCCGATGATTCCCATATCTATTCTGGACCTGGCACCTATTCGTCAGGACAGTAACGCCTCAGAGGCGTTCGCCACGATGCGGGAACAGGCACAAACGGCCGAGCGCCTAGGGTATCGCCGCTACTGGCTTGCCGAGCATCACAACATGGGCGGCATCGGTTGCTCGGCCACGAGTGTTTTGATCGGCCACGTGGCAGCAGCAACCTCTACCATCAGGGTCGGCTCCGGGGGAATCATGCTTCCCAATCACGCGCCCCTGGTGATCGCCGAGCAGTTCGGCACCCTGGAATCCCTTTATCCCGGCCGCATCGATCTGGGCCTGGGCAGGGCGCCTGGCACCGACATGCAGACGACACGGGCACTACGACAACATCAGGCGGATGCGGACCAACGTTTTCCTTACGACGTGGTCGAGTTGCAGACGTATTTCCAACCCGCAACAGCGGAGCAAGAAATCCGGGCGGTCCCGGGTTCCGGGCTGAGGGTTCCTATCTGGCTCCTGGGGTCTAGCCTTTTCAGCGCCCAGCTTGCGGCACACCTGGGACTGCCATACGCGTTCGCATCGCACTTCGCGCCGGAACAACTCCACGGAGCCTTGAGCGTCTACCGCAATAGCTTTCGACCATCGGAACAGCTGAACAAACCATACGCCATGATTGGCATCAATGTGGTTGGTGCCGATAGCGACGATGAAGCCAAGCGTCTGTTCACTTCGCAACAAAAACAATCTATCGACATGATCCGCGGTCGTCGTTTCCAATTAGGTCCACCTATCGACATAGAAACCTATTGGTCAAAAATGGAGAAACCGGCGGTGGAGCAGAAGCTGACCTATTCCTACGTCGGCGCTCCAGAGACGCTAAAGGCGGGCATTGCTCGAGTTCTCGAGGACACCAAAGCAGACGAGCTCATCGCAACGGCACGCATCTTCGACCCCTCGGCATGTTTGCGATCACTGGAGATCCTAGCCGAAGTTCGTCACCAGGTAGGGTCTGAAACTACCGTTGATGATTCGTGAATATCGGCACTGCGGCGTTGCCAAGGCCCCCCATTCCAAGCCTGTTTCAGGGAGCTTAGGTTCGTGTTGGAGTAATGTCGGAAGCACCTCTCAAGGTGAGTACGAATGTCTACTTTGAATTTTCAGCAGCGATCCTTGAGCCAGAAGGGTTACGATTATGACTCCGATGGGTTAAGCAAACTGGAATGGGGACTGCGATTCACGCCGACCGCTTGTATGTTTGGCGCGGCTTACCGTGTGGCGACATAACAACCGGTCGTTCATTGCGTACTTGCTGCACTTGGCATCCTTCTGCTCTGGTTTCCTTTCCTGGCCTCCCTTTAATCGCCTCCCCAACGCCATCACAAGACCCCTCTGGAACTATGTGACACTACCACCAAATCCGCTTTCTATAAACATTTCTGCCTGGCTTTCTGGATCTATGAAAATTTGCTGCGAATTATGGGGAAGTGGACGCGACCTATAACGGACGAGCAAGCGAAAAGCTTGGTAGCGGCCAACGAGTTGCCAGTCGACTTTCATGATCCCCAGGAATTTGCCGGAGGCATTTGACTGACGCCATCGACATTCCGCTTAGCCAGATTGGCTCGCAGTTGGAGAAGACCAGGGGAAGGGCAGCGATGCTATACTGCCAAAGCGGCTTACGCAGTCAGAAGGCCGCGCTCCTTTGGAAACGCCGAGGTTTGAAACGGATTCACAACCTCGACGCGATATCAGAAAAGGAACTGCAGATTAGAGCTCGCTGTCATGGACGAGTTT
>CAYNZV010000247.1:0-3496 GCA_964401715.1 uncultured Gemmatimonadaceae bacterium
CCAGATCGACGGTCACAATGGAAAACAAAACCAGCAGGGTTTATCCCGGGGCTTGTTGCGAAAAATTTAGATGTGCAGGTTGAATGGCCAAAAATAGCGGCGCTAGACAAGATGACCGACGACAACCATCGGGGAGACGCATCCATAGCATATGTAACGCAGGAATCGCCGCGGTCCCCGCCATCAGGACAGGCAAGCGCATCGCCCACTCGACCTCACCGAACAGGGCAGACAACCGACAGCTTAATACAGAGTCATTGGAGAATCTGGTTGTTGGACTCTGGGTGCGTGGCCAAAACGATTAGCCAGCTCTTGGAAGCGAACTGGGCCCAAATAAAGACCTCATCTTGACCCAGCGAGCTTGGGGGTATCCCCTGACAGCTGACAACTCCCCCACCAAGTGCTATGAATCCTACCAAACAGCATGGCAGGATTTGTACCGCAGCAAGCGACAAAACCGAAGATTGTCGACTGTTAGGAAACAAGTTAGAAAGTGTTACTCGAAGGCTCTAGTGCTCAGGTAACGCAGACCGCTGTCGCAGAGGATGGTGACGACTCTGTTGCCGGTGCCAAGTTCCCTGGCGACTTCGCAAGCTTTGAAGACGTTTGCTCCTGCAGATATGCCCACCAGCAAACCCTCTTCACGAGCCAGCCGACGGGTCATATCGTAAGCGTCGTCGTCCGATACGATTCGCACCTCATCGATCAAAGATTGATCGAGGATCTCGGGTATAAACCCGGCCCCTATACCTTCTATAAAGCTGAAGCCGGGATTGCCTCCAGACAACACGGGGGCGCCCTCGGGCTCTACCGCCACAACGCGAACGCCAGGTAGCACCTCCTTGATTACCGTGCCCACCCCTGTAACTGAGCCCCCCGTTCCAATCCCGGCGACCAGCGCGTCGATCTGCATGTCCATCTGCTCCAGCAGCTCGGGTCCGGTAGTGCATCGATGGATTTCTGGGTTTGCTGGATTAATGAATTGTTGGGGAAGAAAGTAGTCTGGATTTTCTCGTTTGAGTTCCAACGCTTTTTCGATCGCCCCGCTCATACCGTCCTCAGCAGGAGTAAGCACAACTTCCGCCCCGTAAGCCTGGATCTGCAATCTCCGCTCTCTGCTTGCAGTATCGAACATCGTGATGATAAGGTTGTATCCTTTGATGGCAGCAACCATCGCTAACCCGATACCGGTATTACCGCTGGTTGGCTCGACGATAGTGCCACCAGGTTTCAAAAGTCCTTGCTCCTCAGCCGCTTCTACCATCGCCAGCGCAATGCGATCCTTGACACTTCCGGCTGGATTCGCGGACTCGAGTTTGGCCCAAACCTCTGCGGCATTCTCACCCACTACCCGGTTCAATCGCACGATAGGCGTGGCTCCTATTAAGTCCAACGCATTCTGTGCGCGTTTCATTCCAACACCTTCATCGTGGTTGTGACGCGAGCAATTCCAATCTCTCTCTCGCGTATTTTTCCTGATTTTTGTTACCGACAGAAACCCGTAGGAACTTCCGATAACTCGCGATCGCGTCCGAGACCTTTCCCAACCCGTCGTGTGCCTGGGCAACACCGAACAACAAACCTGGATCATCCGGAGATTTAGCCAATGATAGCCAAAACAGCTGGTGCGCGGCCTGGTATCTGCCGCTTTTCAGGTACAACACCCCGAGGTTCATCGCCGCCCCTAAGTGATTACGATCTCTCGACAGCGCCCGTTCATATTGGCGTTCGGCTTCCCCAAGCTTGCCTTCCGTCCAGTGCAGGTTTGCCAGATTATAATATGTTTCGCCGACGTCGGGTCGCAAGGAGATGGCCTTGTTGTAAGCTTTGAGTGCTTCGCCTGATCTACCTATGCGTGCGTACAACACACCCAATCGACGATGTACTTCGCCCGACGAGGGATGTTGAGACAATGCTTGTTCGAGCAACCGCTCAGTTTCTCGAAGTCGATTCTGATCAAACATGACCGCAGAGAGATTAATCAAAGAATTGTGGAAACCGGGAGCGATCTCCAGGCTTCTGCGGTAGGACTGCACTGCCTCTTCGACCCTTCCCAACCTCCGGAAAATATTGGCGCGGTTGTAGTGGACCTCGGCCACTTCCGGAGCCAACTCCGCTGCTTTCCTATAGCGGGTCATTGCTCTTTCGATGTCACCGCTTTCCTCCAGGGCTCCTCCCAAATGCATCTGAGAACGATACATGAACGGCGCCTTGTCGGCAGCATCCCGCCATAGAGTCAGCTCGTTTTCCCAGGCCTGATTCCTGTTCGCTGAGATGAGCCCCAGAGTTATCGCAGCCAGTGCGATCACCGCCATTTGCTTCCATCCGAACACCAACGAACGCGAGAGCAGTACGGCTGTACCCACCGCCACGCTTGCCAGTGGAAGGTACAACCGGTGCTCGTTCACCAGTACATTCAGCGGCACCACGCTTGCTGGAAGCAACGGAAGCAATGTGCATCCGCATACCAGTATCGCCCGCGGCGATCGGCGCAGGGTAAATCCGATAGTACACAATAATAAAACTGCCGACAGCACAGCTCCATTCTTAATCGACTCCGAGACCAGGAAACCATGCTCAACGCTAAGTTGCGCTGGAGTAACCACCAACTGCAGATAGTATGGTATTGCCTTGATCTGGGTGTAGGCCTGGTGGTGCCAAGCTCGGACCGGATCGCCGATGGCGGACCCTATCCCACGATATGCCGCAACTATATACAAGCCGGTCACAACCCAATAACCGACATGTTCTTTCCATGGGAATCGTCTTACACCATTCGAATCGAATCTGAGAACGTCGAACAACATTACGGCTAAGGGAAAAACGATAGTGGTGGCTTTGCTCATCACTGCTAGCACGTACGCAGCCAGTGAAGCAACCGCGTAAGCAACTCTTTGCCGTTTCCCAGTGCGCCAGCGGACAAACAACAGAAATGCCAATAGGTACCAAAAGGCAGCCAGGGACTCGGAACGACTGCTGATGTAGTTGACAACCTCTGCGTTCACAGGGTGAATCCCGAACAAGAGCGCCACACCCCCCGCCACAAACGAGCTGCAACCCAAAGAGATGCTCAGCCAGTAAACGACAAGGGTACACCCAAGATGGAGAGCTATGTTGACCAGGTGGTAACCGGCTAGCTCGTAGCCGTGAAGCTCGTAGTTCAGGGCGTAGGTGACCAACAAGAGCGGGCGGTACATCGCCCGCTCCGGCGCAGACGAGAACAGGCCCGGATCTATGAAAAATGCAGGAATATTGCTGAGATCCCGGATGTTGGGATTCTCAACGAGAGAGTGGTAATCGTCGTAGTGAAAGCCGTTAGAGAGGGTGTTTCCGTAAGTCGCGACGATGGCAATCACCAATAAGGGAATAAGCCATCGTCGCGAAGCCCAGTGGGGCACGTACACCTCGAAGGTCACCCGCCGCGCCCAGAGCCCTCAACCTCCCGCTATCGCCGGGACAATTGAAAGGCTGTCACCATTACTCAAGAGCGTTTCAG
>CAYNZV010000248.1:0-3475 GCA_964401715.1 uncultured Gemmatimonadaceae bacterium
TTCTTTCTCCTGACGGAAGTCAGATTGCCTTTATCCATGTTCAGGGAAGAGATATACTTCGCCGTCGTTTGTGGATCATGGACAGGGATGGTGGCAATGCTCGTCCTTTAACGAATGATCCTGAGCCACATTTTGAGGCTTACCCCCGTTGGTCGCCGGACGGACGTTACATTTCGTATACCTCGAACCTGGGTGGCGATACCCATGTGTGGATCATTTCTCCTGAGGGAGGAGAACCGGTGCGTATTACCGACCGACATCTTGGTGTAACTTTTGGGGTGTTGAGTGACTGGTCACCCGACAGTCGCAGCCTGGTTGTAAATGCAATTTCGTCGCAGCCCAATCAGTTGTTGTCCTACCCGGTTGGCGGGGGAGAGCCAGACACCCTGTTCAGCAGCGGTGACATATTTTGGCCTACGTGGTCACCTGATGGGGAGACTATTCTGTTTGCCAGTACCGCCCATGAAAAGGGTAATATCTGGGCGATGCCTGCCAGTGGTGGAAAACCAGAAGCCTTTGATACCAATGGAGAGGTGGTATGGTATCTGGATTGGTCGCCTGATGGCAACTGGATTGTGGTTCAAACACAGGGTCCTCATATCGCCATCGTTTCGGCCAGCGGTGGAATTCCCATCCAGGTGACAGATTCCGATTTGGTAAGTGCCGCCAGGACGGCCGCATGGTCTTTTGATAGTCGGGAACTAATTTATTCTGCGCATCCACTTATTCCGGGTTTTCAGGACCAACTGGCCATAATGGATACCTCCGTGGGCAATTTCCGAAGCTTGACTCAATTGAGTGAAGAGGCAGGGATACATCTTGACAATGGTTTTGGCCAGCGGCCTTCCTGGTCACCCGATGAGATGCATATCGCGTTTACCCGTATGGGCGCCGACACGTCAGTATGCGTTGTGGAGGTGGCGAGCGGGACACAGCGCGTTTTAGCCAGTGGCTTCGGCCAGGCATGGTCTCCGGATGGGGAAGAAATCGCTTTTGCGCGCGACAAGATCCTGTGGTCGGTTCCATGGACTGGGGGAGAACCTATGCCGATCACGTTGGCTATGCTGAATCATCCGGTTGAGCTTGATTGGTCGCCGGATGGCGAGTGGATTGCTTTTCAATTGAACAACCAGGTGTGGCGAGTATCTGCCTATGGAGGGACTCCTGAGCGAATTTTGGACTTTCCCTCTTTTTGGCCACATTGGTCTGGAGATTCATCTCGTATCTATTTCGTGAATCCCGGTAGCAATTCCAATCCGAATAGCTGGGGTGATTTGTGGCATGTAATGCCCGACGATCCAGCTAGTGCGACATTTTTAGATGAAACTCGAGGATTTGAATTCGACATAAGTGACGATGGAAATTTCATAGTTGAAGGGTATTTTAATGCAGGTGTTATGATGCATCGACGTGACCTCGGATCAGACAAGTTGATTCCCGCACCGAAGGACGGAATGGCCTTAAGCTCACCCGTTATTTCTCCCAGCGGCGGGCGGGTGGCCTTCTACGTAGTACAAGAATTTTCCACACACACCTGGACGGCAGATTTGAACAATTTAATAAACAATCTCGACGGCCTACCCTAGCCTTGAAAAATCCATGAATAGAGCCAATTCCCACGGAGGGGGACACCTGCTTTGGTTTTTCGGGGTGTCCCTGATCGCGTTCGCAGCTATAGTCATATTTTTTTATGCGCAGTCGCTGGATTCAGTGGAACGCGTATTGGGCAAGCAGGTGGAGAGCGTCGGTCTTCGTTTCTCGGAACAAATTAACGTACGGTATCCTGTACTCTACCGAGAGGTTCAGCTATTAGCGCGCAACAAAGCCTTACGTTCGCTCTATGGTCAGGAAGGACAAGAGGGAGAAGGCCGTGCAGCTGTAGGAACTTTTCTTGAATGGTTCCGACCCTATGCAGAGAATGAGTATGTCGGAATTGGCTATTTAGATGGGGACAATCGACTGGTCTATAACAGCGATAGTGAGGCGTTGCAGAATTCTGGTATGGGCGCGCAGTCAGCGGCGGCTAGCCGACAAGTTGTTGAAAACGCTCGCAGTCTGTCCGTTCCCGACAAGGGGCTTCATGTGGTGTTCAAGGCTGCCGATGGTGAAAAGCCGCTTGTCTACATGTCGCGCAAAATACGTATGGGTAAACACCGGGGTGGCGTTTTGGCGGTTGTGGGATTAGAGGCGTTGTTTGAGGCCCATACTGGAAACGACGTGCACCTGGCAGTTGTGGACCGCGAAACGGGATCGGTTCGTTATCACAGTTCGGATTTCACTTTGGCGGGGCGGCCTTTGAAGGAAGCAGTACCTCCTCTTGTGAATCCAACAGTTGAAGAGGGCGTATTTCCCTTTGAGTTCAAGGGCAAGAATTTTTTGGCCAACGGCACGGATTTGGTGACTCCTCCCTGGACCGTATTTGCATATGTAGAGACCGACAAGTACTTGGCGCGTCCTCAGCAGATAGGACGGATAGCGTTGGGAGCATCACTCGCATTTATCCTGTTGTGCGGAGCAATAATCAGAACGCTTGTGCGCCGCCTTCGCGCGCACACCGATCAGCTGGAGGAGGCGACGATCTTGGTCCAGGATCGCAATCGACAGCTGGAAGAGGCTAACGAGGTGGTACAGGCCCACAATAAATTGCTCGAGAAGGAACTGGAGACGGCACAGAGTATGCAGATGGGCTTGATGCCCACAAAAAGTCCGGACGTTGAAGGATTCGACATCTCAGGTTTTTGTCGGCCAGCGACCCATGTTGGGGGTGATTTTTTTCAGTACTTTCCTTTGCCGGACGGACGTGTTGCCTTGGCACTTGCTGACGTTACCGGACACGGCATGGAGGCGGCAATACCAACGGTGTTGTTCAGCGGTATTCTTGACAGTCAGATGGAAGATGCTACGGCACCTGAGGAACTCTTTTCACGGTTGAACCGTTCTTTGTATCGTACGCTGGATCGCCGTACCTTCGTCTGTTTTTCCATGGGGGAACTGGATCCGACCTCGCGCAGGCTCAGGTTGGTAAATGGTGGTTGTCCGTACCCATACCACTATCGGGCGTCATCGGAGGATGTGGTGGAGTTGCATCTGGATGCATTTCCTCTGGGTGTTCGTCCCGAGTCCGAATACGGGGTGGTTGAAATCAATCTGGATCCTGGAGATCGGGTAGTTTTCTGTTCGGACGGGATCATAGAGGCAGAGAACGGGATTGAGGAAATGTTTGGCTTTGAGCGGACAGCAGAGGCGATCAGCCGGGCGGCGGGTTTGGGTGCTGGATCCAAGGAATTTATTGAACATCTTTTGTCGGAAGTTGATGCATTCTGCGGAAATGCGGAACAGGGCGACGATCAAACTATTATTGTTCTTGGGGCGAAGTGAAGCAGTGAGTTGCGGTGGGGGGGACAAGACTGGTTCTGAAGAAATGGCTTTTATGTACGCTCAATTGGTATGACTGTCAGGCGACATGATCTGAAAA
>CAYNZV010000249.1:0-3417 GCA_964401715.1 uncultured Gemmatimonadaceae bacterium
ATGCCCTGCCAGTGTCTGGCGATTCACGGCAAGAAACGATGCCGGATGCACGGCGGGAACTCCCCCGGCGCGCCGAAGGGTAATCAGAACGCCTTTACGCACGGATATTATTCGGCGGACTCTATCTAGGCCCGGCGATTGCTTCGGGCGCTTCTACGAGAGTCCCGGGAAACACTTGCCGCCTTTGCATGTTAATTCAGGTACCCCCCATGATATGCGAAGCATCAATTCGGCGATCTATGATGCATTTTCCCGACACCCAAGCCGCGACGCTTCACGCCGAGATTTCGCTGGCTATTCAATCCAAACATATATAACTTGACGCGCCCTAACCCTGAACGAGTAGTGCCTTTGGATAATGCTCTTTTTGCGCAGGTAATTTACTTAAGACGGCTATGAGCGACTACCATCCCACCGACATATTAACGTATGCCAGCGTACCTGAAATGGTCGCTGCACATCCAACACCGATCACCCACTATGAAAACGACGGTGCCATCCTGCTCGCGGACTGCGGTTTTGAATTCGATGCCGAGTTTCATCAAAATCTGACATACCCCGGAAAATGGAAGAAAATCGGTTCAGCAGACAGAATTACGAAAACGCCCTTGAGAGTCATGAACGGCAGTTTCGTGAAGACCGAAAACCCGTTGTGGAACAGCGTCGACGACGAGCGGATGATGCTCTTCATGTACTCGGAGTTCTTGAAAATCGAATTGTCATTTAAGAACTTGGTCGGCAAGGTCTTTCCTGGGTACGGTAGTGTGAATTGGGGAAATTGTACATTTAGATACACGCCGACAAGGACCGAAGACATACACTTCGACGTATTCCATGAAGGCAAGCCGTTCCCCATTGCATTTCACATTCCACGGGTGAAATTATTCTTAAACGTCGACGCAGAACCTAGAATATGGAATGTGGGACCTCGTCTTCGCGATGTCCTTCGATATGCAGGCCATCGACTACCCACGCCTATATCTACCGACATCAACGTTCTCTCCATGGCAATAAATAAATCCGGTATACTTGAAGACTGTCCCTTGCAAAAAATTGAGATTCCGCAACGCGGCGTCATCTTTGCTAACGGCAGCACTGTCGTCCATCAAGTGGTCTACGGAAACCATGCCGTCGGTCTGGAAGGGCATCTGCCACTTGAATCGTTGTACTCTGCAGATGCCAACGAGTGGGAAAACGTGGCATGGTGGATAAGAAACGCCGGCCTCGTTGGCAACCAAGTTTCTGACTCGTAAAAAGGGCTGATTTCCTGTGCCTTTTCCGGCACTAGGTTTACCGCTTTGCCCATCAACTGCACCAATGACCCTGAATGAATATGGCGCGGTCGTGGTCCGACCTTCCCACTAGTCGGTTTCCAACAGGCCTTAACCTACGAGCCCCACAACGAGACGGTGGGTACTATTATGAGAGCCTATCTAAACGAGAAACAGGATGATGCCGATTGCCTAAATCCAGATCGCCTCTGCTACGCGTGGAAGGCCCTCGACCCTCATTTCTCGGATCTACTTCCAGATGAGGTCGACTGTAATAAGTGTCGCGCATATCAGAAAACGCGGCTCAATCTTGAAAACGGTGCGATTAACAGGGAGCTGCGAACGCTCCGTGCCAGTTTAGCTTGGTACCTTGGCATAAAAGAAAATCCCGGCGTGTTCGCCTTCCTACAAGAAGATGCACCTCGGGATCGGTTTTTGTCGAAGGATGAGTTTAAGCGCCTACTCGATCGTGCCCACTCTCCACACCTAAAGTTAATTCTGCATTTGGCGATAGCCACGGCGGCTCGTAAAGGTGCACTTTTAGAGCTGACTTGGATACAGATAAGGTGGGATCAAAATGCCACCTTTCTCGGGAAAAACCCAATGGGAAAAAACGCGCTACCGTTCCAATGACCAAGCGTTTGCGGAAGGAGTTGAAGGCAGCGCAGGAGGCGGCAGAGAGTGGTCATGTGTGTCTGACGTCAGCGCCCTTGGGACATATTGAGGGGTTTTCATAAGGGAGGGTTTCTGGCTCATCGTAGTGACCGAAGGGAACGAAGATGAGGCAGAAATCTATGAGCAAGAAAGACCCGACCGAGAAGATGGTTCGGAACATCCGTCGCAAGACGCGTCGTAAACATTCAACGGAAGAGAAGATCCGCATTGTCCTTGAAGGACTGCGTGGAGAGGAAAGCATCGCGGCGCTGTGCCGCCGCGAGGGCATCGCTGAGAGCCTGTATTACAGTTGGTCGAAGGAGTTTTTGGAAGCCGGCAAGAAGCGTCTGGCCGGCGATACGGCTCGCCAGGCGACCTCGAACGAGGTGAAGGCGCTGCGTGCCGAGGCGCGCGATCTGAAGGAAACGCTGGCAGAGCAGATGCTGGAAAACCGGCTGCTCAAAAAAAGCATGATCGGGGATGGGGGAGACGACACATGAGGTATCCCGCATCGGAGAAATTGGAGATCATCCGCCTGGTGGAGCAGTCTCACCTGGGCGTCAGACTGACCCTGGATAAGCTCGGCATTCCGAAAACAACATTCTATAGATGGTATGACCGCTATGTTGCCTTTGGTGAATCTGGTCTTAAGGATCGCAATAGCAATCGTGGTCGGGTGTGGAACCGTATTCCGGACGATGTCCGTGACGATATCATTGTTCTTGCCTTGGAGGAGACGCAATTGTCGCCTCGGGAACTGGCGGTTCGGTTCACGGATACCAAGGGCTACTTCGTCTCGGAAGCCTCGGTCTACAGGCTTCTCAAGGCCCACGATCTGATCACCAGCCCGGCCTTCGTGCTCATCAAGGCGGATGACGAGTTCCGCGACAAGACGACGGCGCCGAACCAACTGTGGCAGACCGACTTCACCTATCTCAAGGTGATCGGCTGGGGCTGGTTCTATCTGTCGACCATCCTGGATGACTATTCCAGATACATCATCGCCTGGAAGCTCTGCACCACCATGAAGGCCGACGATGTGACGGACACGCTGAAGTTGGCACTAAAGGCATCAGGCTGTGATAAAGCCAATGTCATCCACAAGCCGAGGCTGCTCAGTGATAACGGCTCGTCGTATATTTCCGGTGATCTGGCTGAATGGCTGGAAGATCAGAAAATAGATCATGTTCGCGGCGCTCCATATCACCCGCAGACCCAGGGCAAGATCGAACGCTGGCATCAAACGCTGAAGAACCGGATCTTGCTGGAGAACTATTACCTACCTGGTGATCTTGAAAATCAGATCGGCGAATTCGTCGATCATTACAACAACCACCGCTACCACGAAAGCATCGGCAATGTGACGCCCGCCGACGCCTACTTCGGCCAAGACACTGCCATTATCGAAAGGAGACAGAAGATCAAAAAACTGACCATCCAAAACCGCCGCTTGAACCATCAACGCCAAGCGGCTTAACATCAAACCAAGATG
>CAYNZV010000250.1:0-1836 GCA_964401715.1 uncultured Gemmatimonadaceae bacterium
TCCTTATTCTCGACGAACCCACCGAGGGTAACCAACCGAATATCGAGCAGGAAATTGGCGATGTCATTATGCAATTGAACCGCGAGCTCGCGATGACGGTACTGGTTGTAGAACAGAAGCTGCCGTTTGTTCGCCGCGTATGCGGACAATTCTTTATTATGACGAAGGGGGCGGTTGTTGCGTCGGGAAATATGGACGCACTCACGGAAGAGCTGGTCCAAGAGCACCTGTCGATATGAGGTCGGCGGTTGGCACGGCTGAAACTCCTACAGAAAGCTGGTCGGCAAAGCTGTCCCTTAGGTTTGAACGTCAATGGGCGAAAACATGCATGCGGGTGGGCGAACGGATTGGCCCGCTGTCCGTCCAACGACCTTTTTACCCTGAAGAAGACGTTTGCCACGCCTACATACTTCATCCGCCAGGCGGCGTGGTTGGAGGAGATCAACTTGAACTAAATGTTCAGGTTGGGGAACAAAGTTCTGCGCTAATCACGACACCGGCTGCGAATAAGATTTATCGAAGCAACGGTCCGGAAAGTCGTATCAAACAACACTTCTCTGTTGAACGTAGGGGAACGCTCGAGTGGCTCCCGCAGGAGACCATTCTATTTGGCGGGAGTTCTCTTCTGACCCATACCACGGTCAATCTTGTCCCGTCTGCGCGTTTTAGCGGATGGGAGCTGACCGTTTTGGGTCGTCCGTTCAGCGGTGATAACTACGAACGTGGCGCGTTTGATCAGAAGATGACGATCGCTGTTGCCGATACTCCCGTGTTGAACGAACGCCACCGCTGGCGGGACGAGGAACCGATGCTTGGGGCGGCGTGGGGCGTTCGGGGGAACCGTGCTCTCGCCTCGATATACGTGTATCCGGCCGACGCCGACTTGCTCAAACGGGTACAGCGACTCGTTGCGCCCGGCGTACTCGATGCAGGGGCAACCCTTCTGGCCGAGCTTCTGGTCATTCGGGTTCTTGGAACGTCCCCGCAAAAGATACGTGCACTGGCGGAGAGATTGTGGACCACTGTACGCCCACTTCAGATGGGTCGAGCGCCTAGTCGCCCTCGTATCTGGTCAACCTGAGATGATGTTTCAATTACCGCGAAAAGGGGGAAGCCGATGGATTTGAGTCCGCGCGAGAAGGACAAACTACTAATCTTCGTCGCAGCACAATTAGCGGAACAGCGCCGAGCCCGTGGCGTCAAGCTGAACTACCCGGAATGTGTGGCATTAATTTCGTCCGCGATTATGGAAGGCGCTCGGGACGGGAGAACGGTGGCGGAGCTCATGACTTCGGGAGCTCAGATTATTGCGGTAGACGAGGTCATGGATGGGGTGGCGGAAATGCTGTCCGATGTACAAGTTGAAGCAACGTTCCCTGACGGCACAAAACTCGTCACTGTCCACAATCCAATTCAATAGGAAAAACGATGAATCCAGGAGAGTACCTGATCGATGACGACGACCTGAAGCTAAACGAGGGTCGACGTTCTTTCGGAATGATGGTTTCAAATACCGGCGATCGACCCATTCAAGTTGGATCCCACTTTCACTTTTACGAGACGAACCGTGCGTTAACGTTTGATAGAGAAGCCACGCGAGGCTTTCACCTCGATATCCCAGCTGGAACCGCTGTGCGTTTCGAGCCTGGTCAAGAGCGGGAGATCCAGCTAGTTGAATTTGCAGGCACACGTCAGATATTTGGCTTCAATGCCAAAGTGATGGGTCAGCTGGAGGACACGGAATGAGCACACTCAATCGGCGGGCATATGCTGAGATGTATGGACCGACCACGGGCGATCGGGTGCGCCTCGCCGACACGGATATAATGATTGAGG
>CAYNZV010000250.1:1846-3355 GCA_964401715.1 uncultured Gemmatimonadaceae bacterium
GGTATGGCGATGAGGTGAAATTTGGTGGTGGTAAGGTGATTCGTGACGGCATGGGTCAAAGCCAAAAACCATCGGACGAGACGGTGGATACGGTAATTACCAACGCGCTCATTCTGGATTATTGGGGGATCGTTAAAGCCGATGTGGGCATAAAAAACGGGCGGATTGCTGCTATCGGTAAGGCGGGAAATCCCGACACCCAAGAGGGCGTCGACATCGTTATCGGTCCCGGCACGGAAGCGATTGCGGGGGAAGGTAAGATACTCACGGCGGGGGGTATCGATGCGCACATCCACTTCATCTGTCCTCAACAGATAGAAGAAGCGCTGATGTCAGGCATTACAACGATGCTTGGAGGCGGGACAGGCCCAGCCACCGGAACCAATGCCACCACCTGCACTCCGGGTCCATGGCACATCGGGAAAATGCTCCAAGCGGCTGACTGCTTGCCGATGAATATTGGGTACATGGGCAAGGGGAATGCGAGCCTCCCGGCCGCATTGGAGGAGCAGGTTCGGGCAGGTGCCATGGGTCTAAAGCTTCACGAGGATTGGGGCACGACGCCGGCTGCTATCGACAATTGCCTTAATGTTGCTGAAGCAGCCGACGTACAAGTTGCTATCCACACCGACACACTCAACGAATCAGGATTTGTCGAAGACACCCTCGCAGCTTTTCGCGGAAGGTCGATCCATACTTTTCATACGGAAGGTGCTGGTGGGGGCCATGCCCCGGATATCATCAAGGCATGCGGTTTGCCCAACGTACTGCCATCCTCAACGAATCCGACGCGTCCGTATACCGCTAACACGGTCGACGAACACCTCGATATGCTCATGGTCTGCCACCATCTTGATCCGAGCATCCCGGAAGACGTAGCTTTCGCGGAATCGCGCATCCGGCGCGAGACGATTGCGGCAGAAGACATTCTGCACGATCTGGGCGCGTTCTCGATGATCGCGTCTGATTCGCAGGCGATGGGCAGAGTCGGAGAAGTGATCTGCAGAACCTGGCAGACTGCCCACAAAATGAAAGTGCAAAGGGGTTGCCTTGCCGAGGACAACGACCGGCGTGACAATTTTCGAGCTAAGCGGTACATCGCTAAATACACCATCAATCCTGCTATTGCTCACGGGATTGCTGAACAGGTCGGTTCGGTTGAGGCGGGAAAATTTGCCGACTTGGTGCTATGGGAACCTCGTTTTTTTGGCGCTAAACCGGCTTTGATCATAAAAGGCGGCATGATCGTCGCGGCTCCCATGGGGGATCCAAACGCGTCTATTCCAACCCCACAACCCGTCCACTATCGACCCATGTTTGGAGCTTTTGGCGGCGCACTAGGGGCAACGTCGGTTTCTTTTGTATCGCGTGCAGGAAGCGAAGCTGGGGTAGCGGAGCGTCTTGGGCTAGCGAAAGAAGTTGTGCCGGTTAAAGGCACCCGCGATATCGGCAAAGCCGACATGGTGTTAAATGACTGGACTCCGGAAATCGAAGTCGACCCCGAGACGT
>CAYNZV010000251.1:0-3349 GCA_964401715.1 uncultured Gemmatimonadaceae bacterium
AGGATCGGAGATGATGGCATCCCTTTTAACGGGAAGGTGAAACGATGAGTCTGCGTATCTCGTTGATGCGGGAATCGCTCGGAGCGCGGGAGTCTTCGGTAAACAGATACCTCAACCAGAAAATGAAAACCATCAAGATACCAACTTACATTGTCGCGACACTTGTCTGTGTCTTTTTTAAGACCGTTGTACTTGTACTGATTGCTCTGACTGCGTTACCCGCAATCGGCGTGGGCCAGGAAAATCAGTCGAAACACGGGACATCGGCTGACGAATCGCAATCGAATCGTCGGCCGGCCGCTATTCCTGCCGAGTACGACGCGGACGTAGTAAGGCAATTGTTGGCAACGGCTCAATCGCACGGTGACCCGTCGCGCGGTGTGATGGTCTTTGGCTCCGAGAATTTTGGGTGCATTTCCTGCCATAAGATCGGCGATCAGGGCGGTACGGTCGGTCCTGATCTCACCACGATCCGCAAAACACGAACGCCCGAACGAATTGTCGAATCGATCCTCTGGCCAAATCGGCACGTCGAGTCCGAGTATAAGGTCACTCACGTGTTAACGGACGATGGCCGGTCGCAACTGGGCTACAAAGTGCGCGAAGATGAAAAGACCCTGGTTTTGCGAGATCCCTCTAGCGGTAAGTCGATTGGAATCGACAAGAGCACGATCGAAGTACGCAAGCAAACGGGGTCGCTGATGCCCGCGGGTGTTGTGTCGGTGATGTCGGTCGCACAGCGTTCGGACCTGATCCGCCTGCTCGTTTCGCTTGGAGCGGAAGACGCGCCGCCGCTGAAGACTATTTCAACGCTCTTGATGCACGCCCAGGCGCACCGGCATGGTCCGGCGACTTTCGAATACGATCGCGCTCCCTTGCATCCGGAAGACTGGCCGAGTTGGCAGGAGCATGTCAATCGCGATCGCATTTACGATTTCTATGCCAAACAGGCGGATCACTTTCGTCGGCACGAGCATCGTCCGCCACTGGTGCAAGGCTATCCCGGTCTCGACGGCGGGCGGCAGGGACATTGGGGCAATCAGGACGAGAAGTGGTGGGCCGATGGGCGCTGGAAGCAATCCGATTTAGGGTCCATCCAGTGCGGTCGTCTCCAGGCGGGAAAACTCCGTATCACTCGAGCCGTCTGTCTGCAACTCGGTGGCGGTGTCTCCGCTTGTTTCAATCCGGACACGCTTCGCTACGAGGCGATCTGGGACGGTGGTTTTGTCACGACTTCGTCCAGACGACATGGACTGATCGGCGGACTGACACCGGTGGGCAAGTTGCAAGAGCCGCCAGCTCAAGACCAGCTCGACAAGCCATTTGTCTATCGCGGGTATTACCGGCATGGGGATCGTGTTGTGTTTTCATACCGGATCGGAGATCAGGATTATTTGGACGCTCCTTCGTTGAGAGACGGAAAGTTCCATCGCGTCGTTGCCCTGGCGGAAGAGCATCCACTGAAACATCTCACGCACGGTGGGCCAGCACAATGGAAACAGAGGTTTCGGACCGAGATCAAACGAGGCACGGCAAAACCATACGCGATCGATCGAATCGGGTTGCCGTTTGAGAATCCCTGGAAGGCGTTGATCTACTGTGCCGGGCATGACTTTTTGCCGGATGGCACCGCTGTGATTTGCACGTTCCAAGGAGACGTCTGGCACGTCAGTAATTTCAGCGGAACATCGAAGCAGGCAACCTGGCGGCGTTACGCCAGCGGCTTGAGCCAGGCGATGGGAATTGTCACTGTTGGCAAGGATGTATACGTCCAGGGACGAGATCAGATCACGCGTCTGCACGACCTCAACAATGATGGCGAAGCGGACTTCTACGAGTGCTTCAGCAACGCCTTTTATTCGTCATTCGCGGGACACAACTTTGTCTGCGGTCTTGAACGAGATGATGCGGGGAATTTCTACACTGTAACCAATCAAGGGCTCATTCGTGTTTCGCCCGATGGAAAGCGGGCCAAGGTGATCGCGACAGGATTTCGTAATCCCGACGGTCTGGGCCTGCTGCCTGATGGCACGCTGACTGTTCCTTCATCGGAAGGGACGTGGACGCCCGCGTCGTTGATAGGCGCCGTGAACCCAAAAACGCCGAACGCGTTGGCCGTATCGGATGCAGCGGGGGCGTCGATCCCGCACTTTGGTCTTGGTGGACCGCGCAAAGCAACTCCGCCGAATCTGCCGCTGGTTTATCTTCCCAGGGCGCTTGACAACTCCAGCGGAGGACAGGTCTATGTTTCCAGCGATCAATGGGGGCCACTCAAGGGACGACTGCTGCACTTTTCTTATGGCCGAGGTTCACACTTCCTCGTGCTGCGGGACAAGGTCGGCGATTTCATTCAAGGAGCTGTCGTTCCGCTGCCCGGTGAGTTCCGATCGGGAGCTCATCGCGGACGATTCAGTCCGCACGACGGACAGCTCTATGTCACGGGCATGACCGGCTGGGGAACCTATGCGACGGACGACGGTTGCTTCGATCGAGTACGCTACACGGGAGACAGGGCGCAGCTCCCCATCGGCTTTCACGTTCATGAAAATGGCGTGATGTTGCGATTCAGCGAGCCGATTGATCCGACCGTAGCTGAACAGACGAAGAGCCAGTTTGCCCAATGTTGGAACTACCGATACGGCCCGGCGTATGGATCGCCTGAGTTCTCGTCCCGTCATTTGCGTACGCTTGGACATGATGTTCTTGCCATCAACTCAGCTCACGTTCTTGCCGATCGATACACTCTGTTTCTGGAGATTCCGGAATTGCAACCGGTCAACCAGTTGCATCTCTATTTGCGAGTCGACAAGGGGGAGCCGCACGAGATGTTCGTCACGGTTCACAAGCTGGCTGCTCCCTTTACAAAGTTCCCGGGTTACCGGCCGGCAAACAAGCAGATCGCCAGACATCCGATGCTGGCCGATCTAGCGTCGCTTGGAAAGGCTGCGCAAAATCCATGGCGCAAACCGATCCAAGGCGCACGGTCCATTAGTCTTCCGACAGGTCCAAATTTGACTTTTGCCCGTCGTTCGATTCGCGTGAAGGCTGGCGAGCCGATCAAGTTCACACTCGTCAATCCCGATGTCGTGCCACACAACTGGGTGCTTGTGAAGCCCGGCTCGCTGGAGAGGGTTGGAAAGTTGTCCAACCTCCTCATTGCCGATCCCGATGCGTTCGCCAGACATTATGTTCCAGAATCGGACGATGTGCTGGTCCACACGAATGTCGTCGAGCCGCGCACGGACTCCACAGTCTATTTTCACGCACCAAAGACGCCGGGCCGTTATCCCTACCTCTGCACGTTTCCAGGGCATTGGATGGTAATGAACGGCGTGATGATCGTGGAGGA
>CAYNZV010000252.1:0-3334 GCA_964401715.1 uncultured Gemmatimonadaceae bacterium
TTTGCAGCATCTTCATCCGTTGATTCTGGTTCTATCGACAACCTAAATAGACTATTGGATTTTGCGGGCCAAAAGAACATATCGGTAATCGGTCTCTTGCCTCCATTCTCCCCCAATTTTGATCGGGCGTTAAAAACGATGTCGAGTAGATCGTCCTTTTATCAGGAATACCAGGATCGCGTAGGCGCGTCTTTCGACGAACGCGGCCTTGAGTTTTACAATTTTACGGACATCTCACTGTATCCCGAATTGCAGGGCTACGGCGATAGATTTAGCGACTACATGCATCCGAAGACCGACCTTGTAAAGATTATGATGGATAAAATACGGAAAGAAAGTAAGCAACTTAATTTATTGTGATCTATCCGTATTAGGTCCATAGGGTAGCCCTCGAAAAGCCGAACCTTCCGCGCTCTGCGTGTCCCGCTGTTTTCTGCGTATGCTCTGTATTAGTTGTCATCGTTCCGCTCGCTCAACAGTTCTCCGCGCTGCAGCCGTTCGGCGTTCTCCGTCGACCACAGGATCCCCTTCATAACCTTCTGTGCAGTGACATACCGTGTTACCGCTAGGACATGCATGCGCTTTTCCTCCGGGTCGTCCGTCAGATCGAAATGGCGAAACGCCACCTCGAGTACCTGGAACATGTGCAGCTCGGCGTCCTCGCGAAGCGTTACGTGGAAAAGAGCGTGTCTCAACTTTTCGAGATTGCGGCCTTCCTCCAAATATTGGTTCACGAGAAGTTCGGCCTCGAACACCTTCTGGAAATCGGCGAATTCCTTGAGGCGTTCTAACATCTGATCGTCCGACGTGTAGGTCTCGCCTATCCCTTGACCGACGGTGGGTACGCGGGCGGAGGGCATGTTCAGCCACCGGACAAACGTCATAAATACGGCGCCGTGGAAAATACCACGCAGGAGTTCTTGGCTGGGTGCCAGATGGAATGCCCGATACAGGCCGTGGGCGTAGGCGTAGATATTCGCCACATCGTGCCAGTCGCCCTCGTTTTTTAGATGGAACCGGGTAATGCGGATCGCACCCGCGTAGGTCATGGCGCGACACAGCGCTTTGGGATCTACGCCTTCACGGAGCTTCTTCTCGATCTCCGCAACAATGGGTTCGAATTCATCCTGAAGCATGATCATAGCGAACTCCGAAACATCCAGATCTGCGGAGTTGTTCTGGTTCTCTTCCCAAATCTCCCCCAGATGCGTGAACATGTCTTCCAGAACGGGCACGACATCCGCCCAGCGGGATGTCTCCTCGTGCCGGGTTCGGCTAGTGAGATCGACGATGATGGGACGCAATATCTCGTGGGCGCCCTTCCAGTTGATGTAGGCGAGCGCCTCGAACATTTTGTTCGCGAAGTCGAGCGCGTGACCGTCCCCCGTGAAGTAGAAATCCGTAGCAGCCGTAAACACGAAGTCGGCGATCACGTCGGGTGGATAGCCCCGATCGGCGAGCGTCAGTAGAATCCGCTCCGCTGCCCCTCGCGAACGGAGATCGATATAGCGGCGGAACCACCGTTTGAGTGTCACCAGGTCCGGCTCGTCGCTCGCTTGTGGGAACGGAAACCGCTGGCGCCTAGATCCACCGCCGGTACGCCGGGCAATCTGTGTCAGTCCGTGCACGAGGAACAGATTGTGGTCCTTCGGGTCAACGGCGTCCCACATGTTTGCTGCTATCGACAGGATGCACTCGCCGGACGAGAAGCCGTCGTTCGTCTTGTAGGCGCCGTAAAACAGGCCGTGCTGGATGATCTCTTGAGACGTCGCCCCGCTTTCTCGGAGTGCCGTTACCGCCTTTGCGATCAGGAATGAGCTCCGGTCTTTGAGTCCTTGTTCGAGTGTCCTCTTTCCACGATCGATCAACCGGCGGCGTGCTTCTTCCTGTTCCGCACCTGACAATCCGACGTACAAGCATCCGTCATCTTCCACTCTCATCGGAAAGGATTTCAGATCGTCACCGGTCGTCAGAAAGCATCCGCCCGTCTTAAGATCGAATTCCCAGTGATGCCAGTGGCAGATAAGCACGCCATCCCGTACGCTGCCCTCTGACATGGGATAGCCCATGTGCGGGCAGCGGTTGTCTACGGCATGATATGAGCCTTCCCACTCGAAAACGGCGATGCGGGTTCCTCCCACCGTGAAGGGCTTGCTCTTTCCCGGCTCGATGTCATTCGTCGGACAGAGCTTATGGTAGGTCAGGCTGTCTGGATTGGGAGCCTCGACCGGCGGTGAGCCGTACTCCAGGCCGTCAAACTCGGTGCTCGACAATGTCCGCGCCTCGCCCATAGACGCCTCCGCATTTTCAGAATGGTTGTCGTTCGATATCGATGTACCTGCATTCTTCATACAACTCTCCTGTGGGCGCACTTGGAATCAAATATTGAAAGTATATTGGCTACCATTATACTTGCCAACGTAATGCAGTCCAAGGATTCCAAGATTCTCATATGTAGACGAGAGATCTCGAATTTTGGTCGGATTGCCGAGCAAGATGACGACGTTACAATAGAATTGGCAATTTACCACGATAGGTAATTTTAAGTGAGATCATCGACTTCGACAGTAGTCACAACCGTAATGTGTGTCCTGATTGCTGCCCCACTGCACACAATAGAAAAGCCACAGTCTGGACACGAACGAATGCTTAGGATTTTGGGAGGCATCGCGGAAAATCCTCCCAAGGACCATTTCGCTTTTCCGATCGAGTTAGCGAAACGTCTGCGGAGGGAGTTGCTGCAAGTCAGATCGAGCGAGAGCAAACCGCATCCATTTGACCTTTGGGAACTCCTATTTCGGCTTGGACAAACAGAAGTCCGGTTGGGGAATGTACAGCTCGGTATCGATCACTTACTGTCCGCCCAAGATGTGTTGACTCAATTCGAGAAGGGGTATTCACAGCTGCCGGACTCGGTTAAAGGCAAGCTCGATCCCAAGGTTAAGCAACGCGCCGACGACCTGACCGTTCAAACGAGTTATTATTTGGGAGTCGCCCATCTACGACTGGGCGAGGACCAAAACTGCTGCCTACGTTACAATTCAGAAGCATGTATACTGCCTATTCAAGGCAGAGGAATCCACACCAAACAAAAAGGATCCCGTGCCGCGACCGGATATTTCCTTGCAGTGCTCGATCACGACTCTTGGCGACGCTCCGTCCAGACAGGTTTTTCACAACCTTCTTCGGGAGGGCCGAAGCTAGCAATCGGTGTAATGAATTCGGCGAGTCCAGTAACCCAAGCTAAGTCCGTCCATTTAGAACAGGCTTCCCGCTGGTTGCTCAACATCGCCTACATGACGCTCGGACTGTATCCCGACGAAGTGCCCTCACG
>CAYNZV010000253.1:0-3324 GCA_964401715.1 uncultured Gemmatimonadaceae bacterium
CGTGACCCTTGGTCTTGTATCACGACTCCGACTGAACCCTGTCCATTGTCCAGGGGCAATGGATAAGCAGACGAGGTCATCACCAGGTGGTTGCCTTTCCGAAGATGCTGGGGGACACTTTTCCTCTAAGACCCTCCGCGGTTGCTGTTCCTATGAAACAACTGACTGGCCGTCTTGACCTAATCTTTGCGTATATTCACTGAACCAACTCAATATATGGGAGCCGTCCACACCCACTGCCCACACTGGCTTGTCCGTTGGCTTCCAAGGCAAAATTTCACTCTTAACATCGATGATGATTCGGTCCATATTGAGGGCATAAAAAGGCCATGGGCGATCCCCTGGTCGAAAATCAAGTCGCCACCCCGAGTTGAACGCGGCCTGATCTTTGCCACTATTTTACTTGATGCAGAAGGAACTCCGAGGAGCGTTCGCTGGCTCTCCAAGCGAAATTCTGATGCTATCGAATCTCAGTGCAACGCGGGGTGGTTTGGCAGTCATGGCGAAAAATTGCGAAGCGATGCCGAGCGAATTTCCGCGTTAGCGTCGTCCTCGCGATTTCTAAGAGACGGCAATCGTCGTAAGGTCGAAGAAGAGGCGACTGAGTCTCTGGTCGGGTGGGATCAGGAGATTGGTTTTGATACCCCCCCAGAGAGATATCGTGAACCCCTCCGTCAACTTCGTGCCTGGGCGCACCAAAGCGAAGACGTGGCTTCGCGTCACAATGCTAGGTTCGTTGAGCGGCAACTCGAAGAACACAGAGAGTTGTTCGACACAATTGAGTCGAACCCCTTGACTCCTAAGCAACGGGAGGCCTGTGTCATTGACGAAGAGAACAATCTAATCCTCGCGGGAGCCGGTTCCGGGAAAACAAGTGTGATGATCGGTCGCGCTGCCTACTTATTGCGCAGCGGATTAGCCAAACCCAACCAAATACTCATGCTTGCATTCGGGAGCAAGGCTGCCGATGAGATGCGAGAGCGGATAGAGGCAAAGGTCAATGTTACTGGCGTTGTGGCTCGCACGTTTCATTCGTTCGGTCAGGAGATAATCACTTCCGTTGAAGGTGGGAAGCCAAACCTGAGCCCACTTGCAGAGGATGGCAAGTTACTGAAAAAAAATGTCGATATGTGGTTTGAGGATCTACTGCAAAAACCGTGGTATCGAAAGACAGTTATTCGATATTTCAACCATCACCTGTACTGCGAGAAAAATCCATTCGACTTCAGCACACTTGGTGAGTACTACGCCTACCTGGAGGCAAACGAAGTAAGGACACTCAAGGGGGAGAAGGTAAAGGGCTTTGGGGAGTGCCACATTGCAAACTGGCTCTTCCAGATGGGCGTCGACTACGTCTACGAGGAGAGATACCAGCAAGTTGAGACGAGAACTCCCGAGTTTCGAACCTATCGTCCCGACTTTTACTTACCAGACCACAACATCTACATAGAGCATTTCGGGGTAGACCGTCGAGGGAACACAGCCCCATACGTTGACCGAACCAAGTATGTGGACGGCATGGTATGGAAGCGCGAGCTGCACGAGACGAACGAAACGGTTCTGGTCGAGACCTTTCACTATGAACATGCTGAAGGCATCTTGCTTGAGCGGCTCTCGGAACGACTCGCGGAACGTGGCGTCCAGTTCGCGCCACTTCCAGATGAAGCAATATTAGAGACCCTGCGCGAATTTGGGGCCGTTGGGGATTTCTCGGAACTGCTCACACAACTACTTAGCCGCTATAAAGCGAACCATTTCGACGAAGAGAAACTTGAACGCCGTATTGTCGGCTCTTTTAACCCTAAACAGACTCGCGGGGCGCTGGAGGTACTGAAGCCGGTAGTGGATTGTTACGAAAAGTCACTTGCCGATACGAAATCCATTGACTTTGACGATATGGTTGGTCGAGCTATCGAGTACGTTGAAAGCGGGCGATACATTCCCCACTACCGATTTATCTTGGTAGATGAGTTCCAGGACATTTCCGAACCACGCGCTCACCTGCTTCGCGCCACGAAACAAGCAGCTATTGACTGCTCTCTGTTCTGCGTCGGTGATGATTGGCAGTCAATCTATCGGTTCACCGGTGCCGATATCAGCCTAACCACCAACTTTGCACAACACTTTGGGCCTACGCGTATAACCTCGCTCGACCGAACTTTTCGATTCAACGAGAGTATTGGTGACGTAGCTACACGATTTGTAACCCAGAACCCCGCGCAGCTATCAAAGGTCCTCTCAGCTCATCCCAGGGAAGGCCTCCCGGCGGTCCGATTACTACGCCGATACGATGATTGGCAAGGTCTGGTTGAGGCTTGCACGAACATTGCGAAAGAGGTTGGTGACTGTCCGACAACTATCGATGTGCTAGCAAGGTTCTGGTTCATGCTGCCAGATAAAGCGAACTTGAGGCGACTCAATAGAAAATTCCCCACTCTGAGAATTGAATCTCGTTCCATTCATGGATCCAAGGGATTGGAGTCCGATTTCGTCGTTGTTGTTGGTCTAAGCAAAGGCAAAAATGGATTCCCATCAGAAAAGGTAACACACCCCCTGCTAGAGGCCTTTTTGCCGCCAAAGGAGCCGATGGTTTTTGCTGAGGAACGTCGCTTGTTCTATGTGGCGCTCACTCGCGCAAAGAAAGAGGCTTGGCTCATTGCAGACATGCGCAACAGCTCGTGCTTCATCACCGAGCTTCTAAGGGATCAATATCCCATAGCAATGGAAGAGAACGACACCCCCCCCGACCAAATCGATGCAGTGGAGACGTATTGCATGCGGTGCGAGACAGGAACGTTAATTTCCCGTGAAGGGAAGAACGGCAGGTTCTATGCGTGCAACAACTTTCCGCGCTGCGAGCATACGGAAGATGGATGTAGTACATGCGGTCGGATCATGCACCGAGAAGTTGGATTCAAGCGTTGCGGTACGTGCGAGGACTCGGTTGTACCGCTATGCCCTCACTGTGGGGCCGAACTAAGGCTCCGTAATGGCAAGTTTGGAGTCTTCTGGGGATGTGCGAACTACCGCAAGGGTTCTGATGTAACGTGCTCTTTCACAATTTCTCCCGACAAAATTGATCTCTCGGGGAAGTGATGTAACTTTCTAAGGCGAATGGGTGGGAACCCGTAGACCTTTGCCATATCCCATTACTTTTGAGCTTGGGGGGGCACCTGAGACCGAGCAGATTGGGACCCGGATCACTTATCCGGCAACAGCCCAGCTCGTTGGCACTCTAAGATGATTTGTTTCAGTTCCTTCCTGATGGCCTTGCCTTTTTCTATGTAGGCCTTTGACCGGCGTCCGTGCTTCGTGTGTGCCGCT
>CAYNZV010000254.1:0-3269 GCA_964401715.1 uncultured Gemmatimonadaceae bacterium
AACCAGTTCGTCTTCGACGACGAAGCCGCTATTCGCGACAATCCCATCGTCCACAGGTTCGACCCGGTTGAAATCTTCACATCGGACTACTGGTACGGGTATCACGGGGACCGCGCCGGACTCTATCGCCCGCTTACGGTCCTCACTTTTGCTCTCAACCATGCCGTCGGCGGACGCCACCCGTCCACCTATCACCTGGTCAACGCTCTGCTGCATGGTCTGGTCGTCTTGCTGGTCTGTCGCCTTATCGATCGAGTGAGTGGCGAACGCATGCTTGCTCTGATGAGCGCCCTGATATTTGCCGTCCACCCCGCGCTCACAGAAACGGTTGCGGGGCTTGTAGGCCGGGCCGATCTGTTGGCTACGCTATTTGCTCTGTTGTCTATAGAACTGCACTTCCGGTGCCATCCACGATTTTCGTGGGGAGCGGTTATTTCTTTTCTCGCCGCGTTGATGTGCAAGGAAAACGCCATTGTCGTGCCGACGTTGATTCTGCTGTTCAATTACCAACAATATCGCGCATTTTTTCACCGAAGCCATCTAACCATTTGTCTGCGCTACGGATTGTTTGCCCTAGTATATCTGGCTTGGCGTTGGCACGTGTTGGGCGCATTGATGGTTCCAGAAATCAGTGAGTTGGACAATCCTCTCGTTTCGCTGGAATCCGAACTTCGTGTATTGAATGCCGCTATCGTATTGGGGCACTACCTACGCCTCTTGGTCATTCCAGTAGTATTGTCAGCCGACTACTCTTACGCGGCGCTGAAACTGGCGACTAGCTTGATTTCTCTGAGCGGTTTGTTTGTGATTATTGTCACGGTTGCACTGGTTTGGCTCGCCATCCTCAGCTGGAGAAAATCACCCTGGATCTTCTTGGGTGGGGCATGGGTTGTGATCGCGTTGCTTCCGACCTCGAATCTTGTGGTTCCCATTGGCACCATAATGGGAGAACGTTTCCTGTATCTTCCGGCCGTCGGCTTCGCGCTCGTCGTTGCCGCTGCTTTTCGAAGCGCCGCTGCCCGGTTGCCACGACCTGTCATATTGACGACGGCTCTTTGCTATCTGTTTTCGTTCTCAGCCCTAACGCTATCGCGTGCCGAAGACTGGAAGAGCAACTTCAACCTTTTCAGCGCTGCGGCGGAGCGCTACCCCAACAGCGCGCGCATATGGCGAGCCTTGGGCGCAGCGAAGCTAGATCGTCAGGATCACCAAGGCGCCTTGGAAGCCTGGCGACAAGCCATAGAGATCTACCCGCAGTATCACGAGGTTTTCAACGATCTGGGTGGGTATTACATCAATACCGGCGAGTATTCACAGGCGCGCAAGGCGTTGCAGGCTTGCTTGCGGATTGCACCCGGTTACCCGCTAGGATGGTACAATATGGCATTGGTAGAGTACAATCAAAGCGAGCATGAAGCGGCGCTCGGTCTGTTGCGCACGGCCGTTCAGTTGAGTCCCGACTATGCTGCAGCACACTACAACATGGGAGTCATCCTGTTGGAAACGGGGAATCTCCGCGAGGCTCGACGCAGTTTTGAACGAACCCTCGAGGCCGATCCCAGTTTCGTATCAGCGCACCAGAACCTGCGAGCATTGGAACGGGCTCATTAAGAGGAAGGTGCTCCGAGGTATTTGGAACTTCGAAGATGTCTCCTTTATAAACGGCCCCGGTTTCTTGGAGCTTGCCCTATCCACCACTTCTATTGATGGCGAAACACCTTGTCTGACATGACAACTTGTGCAATAACATAAGAGCCCTGTTGCCGAATCCAAACGAACCGAATACCGGGGCTCTGTTCGCGGATTTACAGAGGCAAGTTATTCGTCTGGAACACGAAGAGCGATATAAGAAATCCGTCCACGACTCAATCGGCGTAGCAAAACCACCTCGCCGGGTCCGACCCGTGAGATCGTCTCTTCGTATTCGGATATGTTCGAAACCCGGACCCGATTGACCTCGACGATGAGATCTCCCCCTCGCAGTCCCTTACGTTCCGCGGGACTGCCGCGCACCACGTGGCTGATTATGACCCCCTCTTCACCACCGTAACCCAGCTTCTCCGCCAAATCGGGGTTCAGGTTCTGAACCTCTAGTCCCAAACGTGCCGTGCGTTTCGTTGGGATTTCGTCAGCGGCGACCTCGACGCTAGACTCTAGCTGGCCGAGAACCACACTAACAGTCCGCTGTTTTCCGTCTCGCAAAACTAATAATTCGACTTCGGTACCGGGTTTGGTCTGCGAGATCTGATTGCGAAGCATTGCCGAACTCTGCATCGCTTCGCCGTCGACCTCCAGAATGATGTCACCGTGCTCGAGGTTGGCGTCATCAGCGGGACCATCCTCGACAACCTGATCCACCAACACGCCCCTGCCTTTTTTTGCCCCCATCGCCTGCGCCATGTCCTCGTCCAAGTCCCTGATCATCACACCTAGGAGACCCCTTCGCACTTCCCCATATTCAATCAGATTCCCCATGACATGACTTACCATGTTGGTGGGGACAGCGAACCCTATGCCCTGGTATCCTCCGCTACGACTGACGATGGCTGTGTTGATCCCCACAAGCTCACCTTTCAAGTTGATCAGGGCTCCACCACTGTTGCCCGGATTGATCGCCGCGTCGGTCTGGATGAAGTCTTCGTAGCCCTCTTGACGCAACAGCAACCCGTTTTGTCGTCCGAGTGCACTTACGATCCCTGAGGTCACCGTGTGTTCCAAGCCGAACGGATTGCCGATAGCCAGCACCCACTCGCCGACTCTTAACTCGTCAGAGTTTCCCAACGGCAATGTCGGCAAGTCGTCGATATCCGGCTGCAACACCGCAATATCCGTCTTCGGATCTGTCCCAAGCACGGCAGCATCAAAGGAACGGCCATCAGTCATTTCCACCCGTATCTCTTCGGCACCCTTTATAACATGGTTGTTGGTGAGGATATAGCTCTCACCGTTATAACGCACGATCACGCCGGATCCTTGGCCCTGCTGTTGGTATTCCCGTTCCTCGCGGGGAAATCTGTCAGGCGCATCGAAATAAAAGCGGAACGGTGTGCCAAAGAACGGGTTGTTCACGCTTACCGTGCGTTCGGTCATAAGCGCGACCACGCCCGGTTTCGCCTGCGCCGCCACTTTGGCAAATGCGTCACTAAGATCTCGCAACTGAGCAAGCTTGTCCGAACCATGTGCGGAAGAACCAATCACCAACAGGGTGGCACTGGCGAGTATGGTGATTGCGAGACGTTTACACATAACGTTGGCCTTTCTTTATAACA
>CAYNZV010000255.1:0-3242 GCA_964401715.1 uncultured Gemmatimonadaceae bacterium
CCGATAGCTTGGAAGGTGACGTTGTCGAGAAGCCTACACGGCCTAAGCGAAAGCGCGAACGCCCACGAGGTAGAAATTAGCCAAAACCCGTAACCCGCAACGATGAAGCCCTCGGTTGACTCAGGTTAGCCGGGCTTCATCGTTGGCATGGGGAGCCTTAGAGATAAACTGTTTTGTGGCGACAATGGTGTTTTTAATACCGTCGGCAAACACGAGGAGTTTGCCATGACCATTGAACAGCGATCGGAATACCTGGAACGTCGGGCCAACCGTTATCGGAACGCTTTGGTATTGCTGGTAATGGGCGGATGCACTGTGGGGTAGACTCGAAGCCGGTGATTATTTTGTAGTCGAGGGGGACAGTAAATTCTCGCGGGTGGTAGTTGGCCACGAGGGAGGGTAGGATCGGTACGGTGTGGTTTGGATAGTTGGTGAAGTTGTTGATGACACAATTCTGGTAGGTTATGGCGTCCCGCCGGATCATCAACCGCGGGGAGATAGTCTCTTGATGCTGCTCTCGGCCCTGACACTGCGCCGCATAGTCAAGGGCCGAGAGCACAAGCAGTGCAATGTTTGGCAACAAGGTCCTGGCCATCGCAGAGATGCTGGACTCCAGTTGGCGGAACATGGAACGCATCCGGCCCAACAGTGCAGCTTTTCATATTAGTGGTGCGCCGTCGGGCCGGCGCTGTCGCGGCCGGTCGTGGTTGCCCGCCAGCAGATCGGCCGCAGTCCAACCGAGCCTGCCGTGGCGAATCACGCCATAGCGTACGCGAGCTTCGTCGGCGTAAGGTCGCAGGCCGTCTATCTCCAGCCAGATCCGCATCAGGATGCGCTTGCGCCCCTCGTCGGCGATCGGTTCGTGCGAAGCGCGCCCATGGCAGACCGTGTAGTTGTTGCATATGGCGATATCGCCTTCGTGCAGCGGAAAGGCGAAAGAGTTGGCGTTGCTGACGTCGCGAATGAAGTTGAAGATCATCTCCTCGTCGTCGCTGAGCTTGGCGTCAATGCGCGCCAGTCCCTTGCGGATCCACGTGGCGTGGAAGCGGCAGCTAACGATGCCCTCTGCTTCGCTGAAGGCCGGAACCAAATAGTCGGAAACCTCTGACTCGCCGGACAACTCCTCGCCGGCGCGATCCCAGATGAAACCCCGTTCGAGACGCGGTAGCCATTCGGGGTGTTGCCGAATGATTTCATTGTAGATCGTCATAGCACTACACACGACGCTGGGTGGATCGTCGGGTGCCTGCTGCACGCAGTATAGGGCTACCGTATCGGACAGGTCGATGTGGAGTTCTACCGGTCCTGGATCGCCGACGCCGCGGGTGCCCTGGCGAGGTTGCAACTTGCCGTCGGTCACGTAGTGGATGAGACCGGCATCACTGTTCTGCGTAACCCCCCGGCCCAAATGGGTGCACAGGCCCCAGTAGAGTCGTTCCAACTGAGGGAGCTCGAAACCAGAGGTCGGAAAGCCATGTAGAACCGCGAAGCCGCGCCCGCTGTGGAGCTGGTGCAGTACGCCTCCGAGGATCTCGGTCAGTCCAGGCAGTGGAAAGTCCCGTGCTGTGATCAGGTCGAAGGGCGTCCCTTTGACCTGCTGCAGTGCCCGCGCGAGCGTTGACTGCTGCTCGTCGCTGAGCCTGAATTCCCAAGACCGGTCGTGCTCGAGCAGATCGGGTGTCCAGGCACTGGCGTCGAGGACGGGTTCGGCTCTCATGGTCAGTGTTTCAGTTGGTAGTTGGGCGAAATCGTTTGCTTCGTCCGGAATCGGTTTGTTTCAATGGCGGGATCGACCGTCACGCGGGCCGCACATGGAGAATAGATCTTACTCACTTGATGCGACCAGGTTTACGGTTTCTTGACTTGGTTTTCGGCGGCGATATACGATAAATTTCGACAAGGTGAATCCGAAGCAAAAGGTGCTCAAAAGCAACATCGATCTCTTTCAGCACAATACCACTTTGCCGCCTGGTTTCAGTACAGCAATGTCGGTATCGGGAAGGCGGTAGCCCCTCGCTGCGATGGCAGTCAAGAATTCTGCAGGATGTCCTCCTTGGGAGCGAATCGGTGGCCAGAAGAATCCAAAATGGCAGGGGATTACCACCCGAGGTTGCAGAATCTGTGTGAGTTGCGCCGCGAAACCGACGCCCATATTTGTGTCATTGATGGGTAGCAACAGGTAGTCCACATCCAGGGCGCACATTTCCTCTTTGTGCGGGTGGTCGAACTTGGTGTCACCGGGATAATAGATGTTGCCCAAGCCGGCTTCGATCAGATAACCGCAATCGCCTTCGGTATGGTGTTTGGCGTAGGTAACCTTCACCTCGAGCTGGTCGAAGTGAAAGTCGGCACCGAACTTGGCATCGCGAATCGACCCGATGGCAAGTCCAGTCCGCTGCAGGGCATCGTGGCAGTAACGAGGTGCCAGAACGGTAGGTTTCAACGGCGCCAACGTCCGCAAACTTTCGGCGTCGAGATGGTCGCTGTCGGCATGGGAGAGAAGCACCAAGTCTGCCCGTTCCACATCTCCGGCGGCCAAGGGGATCTCGTTTTCTTGGATGTAGACGTCATCTCCGGCGTATGGTCGCAACTCGGGTGGCAGGTCGCTGCCATCAGCAAATCGACGCCGGTTCTCTTCGTAATGCGGGTTGCTTGGGGCGAGTACAGGATCAATAAAGATCACCTTGCCATGCAGACGTAACGCGAAGCCGCAGTTGGTGAGGTACCAGATACAATCGTATTGGGATCCGCCGAAGAGTTCGGCAGCAATATTTCGCATAGTGTGTGTTGACCTTCCGTCCTTGTATTACACCGCCGATATCCTGTTTGGCTACGGTGTTGCTTAGTCTACTCTGTGTGTGCCTTGGAGTCCGGGATAGTTACAGGCCATATGCTCGGCGATTCAAAGAGCCAAGCTAAACACGTCCGAATGGCGACGGAAGCCCTTTTTGGCTTTGACGGCGGCAACGGTGCACTATTGAACCAGGTAATAGCGGGATTCACACCAAGAGGCCCCAAGGGAGATTTAGAGACTCTTGTAAATCATTTGGAAGATTGCACGACCCAGTCGTGCATAATTCATCCGCGGAGAGAGTCCGATACCTCGTATGAACTCAAAACGTTACTGCCCATCGACGCGTGTTCGTCCGCTTCTTGGATCAATAGCTCAAGCTGCTGCACGTCTTCTTCGGTGGTAAAGATTTTCCAAATTGTACCAATAATGCGTAGCAGATTTCAGGCTG
>CAYNZV010000256.1:0-3233 GCA_964401715.1 uncultured Gemmatimonadaceae bacterium
TCTGAGTGGGTCGATGGGCATCAGGATGTTGGGGGGATAGCGCAAGAATTGGCTGCGGCATTTCAGCCTCGGAAGCTTCCTGGCGCGGAGTCAGCCATTGATGTTGTGCGGCGATCTGGTGTTCGTGCTGGGGTGCTTAGCAACTTCGCATACATGCTGCCGTTGGTGCTTGCTGAGGTTGGATTAGGAAATCTCTTAGATCCGATTATTGTTTCTGCATCGGTTGGATATGAGAAGCCTGACCCAAGAATTTTTATGGCGGCGGCAGCGGCTATACAGGCTGATCCGTGTGATTGTGTGCTTATTGGTGACGATCTAACCAATGATGTCGAGGGAGCTAAAGCGAGTGGTATGCCGGTCGTTTGGCTTCAACGGGACGGTAAAGTCCAAAAGTTCAACGGATCCGGCATCGCAATTGCTCGGAGTCTGGATGAGGCGGTGCATATGGCTGTTGGTGAGCAGTGGCGGACCCTTTCGGACTGTGTCTAATGTCAGAGAGGTTTTGAGGGGCGAGAAACTAGCCAATTGAAAACTGGATCGATAGCTGGCTGGGTGAACTCCAGTTTCTGTGAAAGATACTGGACGTTTCTCATGCGATGGGGTCTTCGACAGAATCCCAGATGCCTGATAACCCTTTGGCACCGTGTTGGCCAGTACAGATATTATTAGGTGAGTTGAAACCTAATCTAGTCGGGCTTAAGTAGGAAAGATGTGAACTGTTACGTGTGTGAGCAGTCTGATAAGCAGGAAACAGCAGTCGCTACATGTCGCTTTTGCAGTGTTGCTTTGTGCGCTAAGCACCTAGGTGAATTGCGGACGCACACTCAGGGCGGCATGCATTACTCTTGCGATCATCGAATCGCGCCCGTGACTTCCAAGTAACTCGGTTCCGAATACGGTTGCGCCGTATCCTGCAAATAGCCAGAAGGTAAAACGCAATGAGCATGACGAACGAGGACTGGTGGCCGAATCAATTGAACCTGAAGGTTCTCCGCCAGACCTCTGCCCTGTCCAATCCTATGGGTAAGGATTTTGACTACGCCGAGGAGTTCAAGAAACTTGACCTGGATGCCTTGAAGAAGGACATCGTTGAACTGATGACGACGTCGCAAGATTGGTGGCCGGCCGACTACGGGCACTATGGGCCATTTTTCATCCGGATGGCGTGGCATGCCGCCGGCACATACCGCATCACCGCCGGCCGTGGAGGTGGAGGTTCCGGTGACCAACGCTTTGCACCTCTCAACAGCTGGCCCGACAACGCGAGCCTCGATAAAGCACGCCGTTTGCTTTGGCCGATTAAGCAGAAATACGGTCGGAAGCTTTCGTGGGCCGACCTGCTGATCTTCGCCGGGAACTGTGCTCTGGAATCGATGGGATCCAAGACCTTCGGGTTCGGTGGCGGGCGCGAGGACGTTTGGGAGGCCGACGAGACTGACTGGGGGGCTGAGGACACATGGTTGGCAGACGAGCGTCACAGCGGCGACGGGGAACTCGAAGGGCCTTACGGAGCCGACCACATGGGCCTAATTTACGTGAATCCGGAAGGGCCAAACGGTAATCCGGACCCGCTCGCTGCGGCAAAGCATATTCGTGAAACGTTCCGCCGCATGGCGATGAATGACGAGGAAACGGTCGCGCTCATTGCCGGCGGACATACTTTCGGCAAAGCACATGGTGCGGCTTCTGATGACCATGTCGGTCCCGAACCTGAAGGTGCCGACATGGAGGAGCAAGGCCTCGGCTGGAAGAACAGATTCGGCAGTGGCAAAGGCGGCGATACGATCACCAGCGGCCTAGAAGGTGCCTGGACCACCAATCCGGTGAAGTGGGACAACAATTACTTCGAAAATCTTTACGGCTACGACTGGAAGTTGACGAAGAGTCCCGCAGGTGCATCGCAATACACTCCCGAGAACGCCTCGGAAGTGGCCACCGTGCCGGATGCTCACGATACGTCAAAAAAGCATGCCCCCATGATGCTTACGACGGACCTTTCAATGAGGGCGGATCCTACCTATGGGCCGATCGCAAAGCGTTTCCTCGAGAACCCGGAGGAGCTTACCGAAGCGTTCGGCCGAGCGTGGTGCAAGCTGACGCATCGGGATATGGGGCCCCGCAGTCGGTATCTCGGCTCTTTGGTTCCGACCGAGGCACTGTTGTGGCAAGACCCTGTTCCTGACGTCGATCATGACTTGATAGGGGATCAGGATATCGTCGGTATCAAGGCTAAGGTCCTTGCAACCGGTTTGTCCGTTTCTCAGCTAGTCTCGACCGCCTGGGCATCCGCGGCATCATTCCGAGGTACCGACAAACGTGGTGGGGCGAATGGCGCGCGTATCCGCCTCGCGCCGCAGAAGGATTGGGAGGTGAACAACCCTACCGAACTAGCGAACGTGCTGCAGACGCTGGAGCAGGTACAGGAGGATTTCAACAGCTCGCAGACTGGAGGGAAACGGGTCTCGCTAGCTGACCTGATCGTCCTCGCCGGGTGTGCGGGTGTTGAGGAAGCGGCAAAGATCGCCGGGCACGATGTGCAGGTTCCGTTCACACCGGGGCGTACGGACGCGACTCAGGAGTGGACCGATGTGGCGTCATTTGACGTGCTTGAACCCATCGCGGACGGATTTCGCAACTACCTCGGAGTCGAACATTCAAAGCCGGAGGAGCTACTGGTTGATCGAGCAAACATGCTGACGTTGACCGCTCCCGAGTTGGCAGTGCTTGTTGGTGGCATGCGCGTTCTTAATGCGAACGTAGGTCAATCTGCACTCGGGGTATTCACCGAACGTCCTGGGACGTTGACCAATGATTTCTTTGTGAACCTGCTCGCTATGAACACCGAGTGGCAAGTGTCTTCCACATCGGAAAACGTGTTCGAGGGATGTGATCGCATTACCGGTGATCCCAAGTGGACCGGAACCAGGGTGGACTTGGTCTTCGGCTCGAATTCTGAATTGCGAGCGCTCGCGGAAGTCTACGCATCTGACGATTCGCAGCAAGCGTTCGTGCGTGATTTCGTGGCTGCGTGGGAAAAGGTGATGAATCTTGATCGATTCGACCTTTCGTGATCTCAGCGGTCTTTCGATGGCCGTTAGCTTAAATAGAGCAGAAGACTGATCCATTTCGGGCAGGTCAGGATGACTGCCGAAACCTCAGACCTTCCCCGCTTCCGACTCTGCGCACCATATCGTTGCCATTCCGGATTCTGGTCGACGCGTGCCCACATTGCT
>CAYNZV010000257.1:0-1672 GCA_964401715.1 uncultured Gemmatimonadaceae bacterium
AGTCCTTGAACCGCCCTTCCTGGCGGAGACGCTGGCGAAATCCGTCCTGCGTTTCCCTTCGCATACGGACCATTGTCCGCCGAACGGTCGCCGCTTCAAGGTGAGTTTTTCGCGACGCTCACGTACGCGTGGGGCGCTGTTCGCGTTCGACGTTTATCATTGAGATCGCCCGGGACGCGGTCGAATGTGCCATTCGTCTGCACCGTTCAGTGTCGGGGTGGTTCCGCGGCAGCACATGTCCTCAACACCTTGTATTTCGTGTTGTTGATACGGCAGAATGCACGGTTAGTCGAAAATCGAGGAACCGACATGGCGGACTTCTATACCAAGACAAACGAGAACGGCATGGTCGAGGGACCGTTCTCGACGAAACAGTTAAAGATTCTCGCGGGAAAAGGAACATTCCGGCCCGAGCATCTGGTTTCAGTCGATGGGGGCGAGACTTGGCATCCCGCCAGAATGCTCGTTGGTCTGGAGTTTCCCACAGTTGCTCGAACTCCGCAGACAACTCCGACGGACCCGCAGCCACAATCGGTCGTCCCACATCTTGGGCTGGCAAAGAAATCCGGTAAAAAGCGGTATATCGCGTTTGCGATTGTTGCGGTATCTGCGATCGGAGGTTTTTGGTGGACACCGGCAACTCCCGACAGTCCCAATGCGATCGACAAAGGGGCACGGCTGAGAGCCTTTGAAAACAAACTGGATGAGCTTCGGGCTTCTGCCGCGCAGAAGCGAACCGAGGCGCAAGCGGTTGAAGCCGTACCCTCTTCGACTTCTCCGCCCCCTAATACAAAGCCTGGAGACTCCTCGACGGAACCCAGCACGTCGTCGAAAACCGCGGAAGAGACGATTGCAGCCACTGACAACAATACGGAAACAGCTGTAACTGCGGACTTCACGGTGGCGAAACGAGGAAAAAGAAAGACGCGTTCTGCGACGCGACTAGCCGAAAAGCCCGTCGTTCTTCTTCGGCTGTCAAAGTTCTACCCAAATGGCACTGAGCCAGTGACCTCTGATAATCCTGCCGTAGAAGTACTCCAGAAGTACTTTGCAGTAACTGCTTGGGAAGACCGGTTGCCACTGGTCCACAAACCCAAACAGGCTAGAAGCCTGATGGAAGGGAGGTATGGAGATGGATCTGGTAATTCCGGTGACAAGTTTGCCGCTGCTCTGCGCAACACTACAGTTCACACGGTCATTGGCCCAGCAAGAGAGCTTCGGATTGGAGAATCTGCGTTATTCAAGCTCACCATATTCACGGAAACTCCCGAGTCACACCCCCTCTTGAATAGTAGTCGGGAAACCTCTTATGGATATCGCATCGTTAGGACGGCTGACGGATACAAAATTGACTGGCTTGGCTTTTTTCGCCATCTCAAAGAAATCAGCGGCCACATTCCCTGGGGCAAGATTGCCAAGGATGATTCCATCCCTGAAGTTACGTTCAAGAAACTCAATATTGTAGGAGAGCGGTATCGCGGCAAGCACATCAAGATGCTTCGACTTAAGTTCTATGAACTCAACAACAACCGTGTGGACAATTTGCCATCTGTACGCATCTCGACTGATGGTCTGCTAGTCACAATCAAAAAGGCTGAATACGCTAAATGGTTTGGGTTTTCCGCGGAAGACCACGAGGGTAAGAGTTGTTATGGAAACCTTCTGGCCATGA
>CAYNZV010000257.1:1682-3226 GCA_964401715.1 uncultured Gemmatimonadaceae bacterium
GCCATGAAGGCGAAATGGATTGACACCTTTCTGGAGATGAAGAGAGACCAACTCCTTAACATCTCTGGCTACGTTGTAGAACTTGCGAATGTAAGCGGCTATGGAATCGTCATCAAAGACGTCGAGGTTCTGGACCCCACTGAATACTGATGCCTTCGCGAGTTTAGGCAGGTAGTCGCTTTCGGGTCGCTTATTGCTCCTAGAGGACCTTCACGAACCAATAAGGCAGCGTTTGCCGGGCCCCGACCACGCGATAACGCTGACGGCCCCGCTGAGCGACGCCGGGGGGCGTGGTTCGGATCTGGCGGGTTGAACGCCGAGGCTGGGGTATGTACGGACGTAATTGATATCCTGTTTCCAGCGCGGCTCTTTCGACCTCCGACGTAGCAAAGGGGACGACACGTGACGGCCTTCTCGATGCTGTCTAACTTCATTCGAAAAAGGATGCGCATGTCGCACATCTATCAACCCGTAATGTTGATGGAGTTGCTCAAACGGGGTGGGAGCGCGTCACGGCGTGAGATCGCGGCAGCTTTGCTCCAGCGAGACGAATCACAGCTCGAGTATTACGAGCGCATCACCGCAAACATGCCCGGAAAGGTGCTAACTCGAGAGCGACAACTCGCTGGCCCTGATGGTGAGCCACGCGCTTTCCGGGTCGTAAACAAAGAGAACGACTTCTATGTCCTGGCTGGGTTTGACCAACTCGATACAGGAGAAATCGAACAACTCATCGAGTTGTGCAATGACCAACTCGATGCTTTCCTGAAGAAACACAGCGACCCATGGTCACATCGGAAGAAGTCGTCAGGCTACATTCCCGGTACGAAGCGATATGAGGTGCTCAAGCGAGCGCACTTCCGCTGTGAGCTATGTGGTATTTCGGCGGAGCAGAAAGCCCTGGAGGTTGACCATATCCTCCCTCGGAACAAAGGCGGTTCAGACGACCTGTCGAATCTCCAGGCACTGTGCTACACCGATAATGCCACCAAGCGAGATCACGACGACACTGATTTCCGCGGCATGGCTGAGAGCTATAAGCACCGGCAACAATCGTGTTGTTTCTGTGACATCACGTCCGGGGTCCTCGCCGAGCAGGAGCTTGCAGTGGCAATTGCCGACAAGTACCCGGTCACCCCTCTGCACACGCTCATCATCCCCAAACGACACGTCTCCGATTACTTCGACCTCCATCAACCTGAACGCAACGCCATTGATCAACTACTTCACGACCGCAAGCAGTCTATCGAGGCTGAGGACGCCACCGTGACCGGCTTCAACGTCGGCATGAACTGCGGCGAGGACGCGGGACAGACAATCTCACACGCACATGTTCATTTGATCCCGAGGCGCAAAGGAGATGTCGCGGACCCAGCCGGTGGCATCAGAGGCTGCATCCCAGCCAAGCAGCATTACTCACTGCCATCCTGAACCCAATATCCAGAGGAGGTGGGCCGACGTGATGCCAAAACGCTGATGCGGCGACCACGCGATAACCGGAGTCCCGCCGTGAGCGAGGGGCGGTATCGTGGTTCGGATCTGGC
>CAYNZV010000258.1:0-3210 GCA_964401715.1 uncultured Gemmatimonadaceae bacterium
GTGGGGTTCCCCTGCCATACCGTGACCTTTCAGGAGATGATCGATGCTTTGCAGGCGGCCAGAGGGGATCGTCGCTTGGGAAAGATCACGGTCAATCCAGATCCGATTCTTACGGAGGCTTTCCAGATGGGGCCTCGAGACTGTGAAACCGCCCGAGCCAACGAGCTTGGACTCCAGAAAGAAGCAAACCTCGAGGAAATCGTTCACGACTACATTGACGACTATCTCGAGGGGGAGAGGTGAAATTTCGGTGCAGGACAAGGATACCGTGCTTGCAAAGCTGCCGGGCATTCACACGGACCGGTGAAGGCAGTGCCACCTTGTTTTTAGATGTATTCGATGTGATTGTTGACGTATCGCAAGTAATCAGTTGAGAGGAGGACTTATGCTGAGGAAATCATTCCTATTGCCCGTTGCCGTCTCTATTCTGATGGCGGCCGGTTCGGTCTCAGCCGCGACTTGTGATGCGAAAGACGAACTGATGATCGGAGATCACCAACCCCTGAGCGGTGCGTCGGCCGCAGCCGGCCAGGCGCTTCACAACGCTGTGAAACTCGCGGTAAAGCATTACAACGAAGGGACTCACCCATTGAACTCGACGCCGTGTCTCCACGTCGGTGGGAAGAAGTACAAGCTCACCGATGCCGTCTACGACAATAGATACACGGCCGAGGGCGGGATAGCCGCCGCAAAAAGGCTGGTCTTCGAAGACGGGGCAAAGTTTGTCGTCGGCACCATGGGTTCTGGCCCATCGGTCGCCGCGTCAGACGCTGTTTTCGAGGCCAACAAGATCATTTTCTTATCCACCGGCTGGTCTAAAAACGTCATCAGTGCGGACAAGCCCTTTACATGGCGGCTCAATCCGACGGGATCCGAGTTCCAAGAAGCGTTTTGGCAATGGGCCACTGCAGGGGGCCTGCCGAACGTCAAGACGGTTGGAATGACTTCAAGAAACGACGAGGCCGGGAGGGGTTCGGTGCCCGGAGTACATGCGACGCTGAAAGAGTTTGGGATAGAACCAATCATTACTGAGTACTATGAGGTTGGCACCCAAGACTACTATCCGCACCTGACTCGGATCATCGCGGCCAAGCCGGACATGATTTTGGCAGGAGGTAATCCAGTAGAAGAGGGGCTCATTGCGAAACAATTGCACGAGCTTGGTTGGGAAGGTCCGGTGTCGCAGCTTTGCCAACAGCCGGAAGTCCAATTAGAAACCACAGGCAGCAAAGAAGCGCTTGAAGGGGTTTATTGTGCGTACGGCGTGGACTTTGAAGCAGGCCCCCCGTTTGTCACGCCAGAGATGGAGAGGATCAATAAGGCCTACAACGCAGAATACCCAGGCGTTATTCTGGACCTGCTGGGGTTGATGGTTTATGACGCCACGGTCGGCGTCTTAGAGGCGATAAAGATGGCGCGGACCCTCGACACCGAAAAGGTAAATTATGTCCTTGGGAACTTCAATTGGTTGCTGTCCACCGGCGTTATGTCTTCCTGGGGCGGAAAGGAGAAGATAGGGCGGGACGCCCAGATTGTCCAACCGGTTTTCGTAAGCCAGTGGAAGAACGGCAAAATTCAGATCATTGGTACGCCGATCGTGGCGGTCCCTTGACCATAAAACCTTGCTATGACCATTTTGCCGTTGTGTGGTGCTTGCATGCTGTGGGGATAACCCCGCGTTATGTACGCACTCCTGGCAAAAAGAATCGAGCTTAGCTATGTCCATTCTATTCTTTCAGGCCTTGATGAACGGGTTCATGCTGGCTGGCCTCTATTGCCTGATCTCCGCCGGCGTCACCTTGATCTTCGGCGTAATGCATATCGTTAACTTCGCCCAGGGCGCGTTCCTCATGCTTGGCGCGTACATGCTCTACTATATGCTCACCCTCTTCGGATTCGACTTTTACACCTCCTTCGTGCTGGCGGTGCTGATCGTGGGCGTATTGGCGATCCTGACGGAGCGTTATCTCTACCATCGCTTTTGGCTCAGTGGGGCGGTGCTTCCCTGTCTGGTGGTCTCGATAGGGCTGACCCAGGTCATGCAAAACGGTGCACTCCTGGTCTTCGGGATCAACGAAAAGAGTGTCGATAGCGTGTTTAGCGGCGTGATCGACATTTTCGGGATGCGTTTTTCGTTCGAGCGATTCATGATCATCGTGTTTGCCTATCTGATAATCGTGGCGCTGATGGTCTTTCTCAAGACCTCCAAGCGTGGGCAGGCCATGCGAGCGGTGGCGCAGGACTATGATGCGGCGAGGCTGCTGGGCATCAACACGAAGAGGATCGCGATGCTCGGCATGTTCATCGGGGTGGGCCTTTCCGCCGTGGCAGGAGCCATCATCGCACCGGTGTTCTCAGTCAACGCCTACATGGGCGAGTTCTGGATGTTGAAAGCGTTCCTGGTCATCGTCATCGGAGGTTTGGGAAGTGTACCGGGCGCGATCTACGCAGCGTTTCTGATTGGCTTTGTCGAAAGCTTCGGTTTAACGTATTTCGGTCACATCACCAACGTGTTCTTGTTTGTGATCGTCATGTTGGTGCTGCTGGTAAAACCGACCGGGTTGTTCAGCGGAACCGTCTTTCAGATCCGGTAGTTGAGGTGGTCGTGAAATCAACCGCAATGAGATGGGGCCTCGGCATCCTCTGTGCCGTCGTTCTCCTGGCGGTGCCGATGTTATTGAACAATAACCCGTTCTACTTACATCACATCACCATCATATTCCTCTACAGTGTCGTGGCCCTGGGGTATTGGCTCATCCATCGAACCGGACAGGTCTCCTTCGCTCAGGCGGGATTCATGATGATCGGTGCCTACACGACCGCCGCCTTGATGCATCACTTCGACTTCAACTTCTGGCTCGCCCTGTTCCTGGGGGGCGTTGTCCCCGCCGTCGTCGCGCTTGTGATCGGAATCCTCACCCTGAGGTTGCGGGGTGCCTATTTCTTCCTGGTTACCTTCGCGTTTGGCGAAATCATTCGCCATTTCTTCCTTAACGTCCCGGAACCGATCTTTGGAGGCATAGAGGGGTTCAAACAGATCCCTGGCCCGGGCACGATCGAGATCCCGTACCTGTTCACTCTGGTGTTCGACCAATCCGCCGAGGGAAACGTGTCGTATTACTATCTCGCGCTTGTTTTTTTTGTTGTCACCATGTTGATCATGCGCCAGATCGACCGGACCCGGGTGGGGAAAACCATCGTCGGCGTACG
>CAYNZV010000259.1:0-3154 GCA_964401715.1 uncultured Gemmatimonadaceae bacterium
CTGTAAAGTTCGCCTGTGGCACAGGCAATCTCTACGAAGCTCTTTCCGGAAACATTTTCTTTGTGCTTGAGGAAAAGCTGCGTCTCGTTGAAACCTTCAAAAAGTCTCTTGAGATCGCTGCAATTAAGAGACGTCCAAGTCTCGAATGCCTTGGCATGCTTCTCCTCCATCCAGGCTTGGGTCATGACAGTCCGTCGTTCCGATCGAAGGATGAAAAGCTGTCGCCATTCAAGTAGCAGCGACTCATCGCCATCTGGAGCGTCAATAGCACGATTCGAGGCACCTGTTTCAATTCTCGATTTCTAGCTGCCGTCAGAAGATTGTAAACAAAACATCTTATTGTCCGCTTGACCACTAGATAACTTCTTATCCCATCATTATTCTTGAATTTCGCAGTGATATTTAAACAGTGGGTATACACCTTTTCAATACCGTGGCTTGTAAGTTGATCGTTGTGGATTCTGTGCCGTCCGATGACCTTCGGTATAAATTTCACCGGGTACTCCTGTGAAATCCTTAACCAAAGGTCAAAGTCTTCAACACTCTTTAAAGCCGGGTGTTCGTCGAACCCGCCGACTTCATCTATTGCAGATTTTCTAACGAGAACTGCCAAGCAAGGGATAAAATTGTCAGATACGAACAACTCCTTAAAAATGCTTCCCGAGCGAGCCTCCTTGACGTCGGGCCAAGGAATTGCTGCTGATGCGTTCGATCCAAAGGAAAGATTTTGACCGTACGCCATTCCAACACTGGCGTCCCGCTCTAGAGGTCTCATCAGCGTTTCGAGAGCATGCGGAAGCCAAACATCATCAGAATCCAGAAACGCGACGTACCTTCCTGTAGCGTTGCGTATTCCCAAGTTTCTGGGACCCGCTGGTCCTCCCGTGTTCTCCTGAAAGTGATAGTGTACTCGCGGCTCATCGATCGCTGCAACAACAACACACGTCTGGTCTGTCGAACCGTTGTCTACCACCAATACTTCAAAATCGGTATACGTCTGCGCCAAAACAGACTCAATCGTTTCCCCAATCAACGCAGCCCGATTGTGGGTAGGTATTACGATACTTACGCTTGGCCCAAGCCTCTTACGCGGCTCTAAATCGGTAATCCTTCAATTCCCGTGATAATAAATTGGAACGCACCAGTGATTCTTTATAATCCAATCGGTATTCGGCAAATGCAGGTCATGATTGAGAATGTGGTGACAGCCTTGGTCGTAGACCTTGCCGGTAGATTTTTCTATCTCATCGAACACAATATACTTGTAGTAACCCGATATCATTCCGGGCTTGAGTTCGAGATGTTTTGGATGGGCAAGATCCAAGACCTCTTTTGCATACCTCCCCTTCCAGGCAACTATCTCGTCCATTCGCTTTGTTTGGACGATCCCAATCGCAGCCGTAAATTCGCTAAGTCGGAAGTTCAACCCCTCGACCTCGTGCTCGGATTTTCCGTAGTTGCGGTACTTTTTAGAGAATTCGCTTAGATCGTTGTGCTTGGTTACGAGCATACCGCCTTCACCTGTGGATATAGTTTTTGTGGCGTAAAACGAGAAGACCCCTGCGTCTCCCCACTGCCCGGGCTTCTTTCCGTGCCAACTTGCTCCATGGGCATGGGCGCAGTCTTCAAGTAGCCAGATACCATTAGACCGGCAGTAATCGGCGATATCTTCAACGTCAAACGCGATGTGACCTCCTATATGGACCAGCCATGCGGCTTTTGGTTTGTGCTGCTCAGCTTTATCCTTGAAATCGTCGAAGGACATACACAGATCCTCGCGATTGCAGTCGACGAACTGCACCGCACCACCGGCGTTGATTATGGAAAGAGGTGTTGCCATGAATGTGTTGGAAGGACAAAGTACCACCTCTCCACGAACATCGATGAAATTGAGAGCGCTCATCGCTCCACCAGTCCAGCTCGCGAAGGCTACGCTTTCTAGTTTGTTCCAGACGCTCCAAAGTCGTTCGAATTCGCCGGTGAAAGGTCCTTCGGACCAGCGATTCGTAGAAATAATCTCGTCCCACATACCGACGAGTTCCTCCCTGTCACGGATATCGAAACCAATCGCGAATTGGGCGGCTTTAAGAAATTGGTCGGCTTGCATAATAATGTGACCCCCTAATCCCACTCCTCCCTAAGTACCATGAACGCTTCTGCGGCACTGAAATAGCATGCCGTACCTCTCGATATGGCCAATGCCCTGATTGCGTCGTTCGAACGAGGATGAGGAAACTCTCTCTCCTCGGTATCATAACAGCCCATGGCCTCGATCTTTTTGTCAATGAATCCACTTACGTTCACGTAATAATTGGGCCTAAAAGCATACTCTATAAAAGGAGGCGCCTGATCCGAAGACGAAGGAATCTCGTAACACAAGATCTGTTTGATTCTATCTGATTGTGCGAATGACCTGAGCGCAATGATTGAAGCTTCGAAGACCGCTTTGTGGTCTTGATGTGGATCGTTCCGGTGATTGACGTAAACAGCCCTGGGTCTGAAGTCATCAACGGTCCTCTCGATAATCTGCAGGAGGTCTATAAAGCTTTCCTGAAGCCGTTCGTCAGGTAGACGCGCAAACGTTTGCTCTTGATATCCCAACACGCCGGCGGCACGACGAGCGTGATCCTCTTCACGATTCTGCAACTTCTGATCAAATCTGTGGTTATACACCCGATTTCCGAGAAACAGTACTTTTACGCGATGTCCGGCGGACACGTGTTTGCAGATGGTGCCGCCAACTCCTAACACCTCGTCATCCATGTGCGGTGCTATCACCAAGACGTTCACAGTACACCTCGATCACGCGACGCCCTGACCCCGGATTCGCGTTTTGTCAACACCTGTTCGGCCAACCAGAAGTCAAATGGCTCGTCGATTTCAATATTACATTCTCTATTGGTGAAGTAGCGGCCCAGCCTGCCACCGTACTGCATACCGCTCTGAACAGTCCGTGCATCGACAACGTAGACATTGCCATCGTCGCAAAAGAATCCTTCAATATCCTGTCGACCATAGAACTTACTCGTACCGTCATCCGCCGCACCAAAGGGCATCAACTTGCAGCTGAAACCCGTTGCCACACAGGTAAAATCACCGTCGATAAATTGTTTTACGACGGAATCGATGAGCCCTTGGTCGCGGATCGGCGAAG
>CAYNZV010000260.1:0-3148 GCA_964401715.1 uncultured Gemmatimonadaceae bacterium
TGGGCGGTTCTCGTCGATCGCTTTGGTAGCAAACCGGTTCTCCAGATGTTGATGTTGCCCGCCGCTTTATTGCCTTTGCTGTGGGTCTTCAACACCAAAGAATCCCACTATTTGGTTCCCGTGGCTCTCTTCCTAGGTGGCGTCCTGTTCTCCGGTATCGAGGTCAGCATTGATCCACTGCGCTATGGACTGCTGCCTCGAGGCGAGAAGCGCATTGTCTATCTAGCGTCGTGGTCGACATTCGTGAGCTTGCTGGGGGCATTGGGTCCTCTTATCGGCAGCATTCTCTCGAGCTATCTACGGGACGTGCAGGTCGATGTCGGGGGAATGAGTTTCGCTCACCTGCAGATAGTCTTCGCGTTGAGTGTCTGCGTTCGCCTGCTTCCGTTCCTGTTGCTGCGTTTGGTCACAGATACGAAAGCCGTTTCTACCCGCCACGTGCTTTCGCAGATGTTTCAGGGTAACCTTCTGAGCTACGCCTACAACGCAACGATATTCGGTCTGGCGACCGCAGCAGAACGGCGGGCGCGTGCAGCCTATGCATTGGGCCGCTCTGGAAACCCCCTAGCTATCGATCAACTGATACAGGCGTTATCCGATGCGAGCCCCAAGGTCCGAGGCAGCGCTGCCCGCGCTTTGGGAGAAACCGGCTCAAGCCTTGCTACCCATCGTCTGATACGCGAACTGATGGATGGCGAATCCGACATTCGTAGCGAGGCCGCAGAAGCACTTGGGCGTCTTGGCCACTCTGAGGGCATTGACCCATTGATCGACGCGTTGGAGGACGAAGATCCGAAGGTCCGCATAAGCGCAATTCGTGGCCTCGCAGGCATAAAAGGGGAGGAAGTTCGCGAATTGCTATTCTGGCACTTTAGTGAAAATTTCGATTCGCGGACCTTTCCGACTCAGATCGACGTTCTGAGCGCTTTGGGGGACAGCCGAGTCATCAAACCCGCTCTGGGTCATCTGGGCAATTACCGGTCTCCGGCAATTCAGCTTCAACTGCTGAACAGCGTCTGCAGGGCACTAGGAGCGAGAGAGAGTTTTTACCGCCTGCTTTCCCATGAAGAGATTCGCCGGAACGAAGAACTCAGTCGTCTGCTGTGCTGGACGTCTTCCATTTTTTCCGACAGCGCGTTGATTGATAGCGGTGTTCGAGAGAAGCTCCGACAGTTGATGTTGCGCGTAATTCAGGAATTTGAACGCGCCGACAGCGAGGATATGGTTGCTTCGGTGCTTGAAATTTCCAGCTTGATACGGGACGGGCTAACCACGTCGCGATTGTCACCAGTAAAGGTGCTTTCTCTGTTCTTGGTCATTCTTGCGATCGGAGACTTCGCCCAAAGCCTGAACAAGAGCGAACTGGACATTGCCCAAGACATATTCTTGACAGTATGTCTACACAGACTAGCCACGCTGGTACGAGAGATGGAAGAGCGGTGAGTGCTACTCACTTTTTGCCACCGACCGTTTGCTCAGATCGCGATAGATCTTCCACAAGTCGCGTGCCGCCAAGGCAAAATCTACTAAGCGTATATTGGAACCCCCAACATCGCACCATTGCTTCAGTGGATACTCGTACACTCCGCAGCTCGCACTCTGGCTTTCTCCAGTCTCTAATGCCACAAGGCGCATCAGGATCTCGACGTCGAAAATCCACTTGCTTTTGAAGGGCTCCAGAAATAACTCCGTGGTGTTTCTGTTTGCCCGAAAGAGCTTCGCACCGCACTGCGTGTCGTAGACTTTGAGTTTGAGCAGCATGGAGATTACGGTGGCGAAAATTCGGCCAGCATAATGTCTCGCGGCTTTCCGATCTATCTGACGACCTAAAAGCTGCACACGGGACCCGAAGACCGCTTGAAGGTCGGGGTCGTTTGTGAGAAGCTCCCGCAGGGTCACTATCGCGTCGAGCGGCGTCGCCAGATCGGCATCCCAGTAACCGACATACTCGATTTTGTCTCCCAACAATTCCAATACGCCCCGGCGAACCGCTTCCGCCTTGCCCCGGTTCTGGGGTAGATCCAGAACTCCCACTTGGCAACCGTGGCGTTCGATCAGACGGTGCAAAACCTCGATTGTCCCGTCGCTCGAACCGTCATTTACGAAATGGAATTTGACGTCGCCGTTTGTGGCCAAGAACCTAGAGAATTGGTCAGAGTCGAGTCTTTTCTCCTCGTTGTAGCAAGGGACGACGATGCCGGTTGCGTTGTATGTCATGCTGCCGGCTTCCTAATGGTCCGAAGTCGGAGTCGATGAAGCACTTGCACGTAAAATCGCAAGCAGGCTTAAGCCAAAGCGGTAGCCTCGGCAACCGCTGTCGAACATGCCAAGTAATCTGTTGGCCTCTCCAGCAAATATCTTCTCTAACAACCAATTCACTGGCGCCACCGGGACGACAAGGTCGGTGCCCTCTCGTCCCCAGGCTTTTCCGCGCAATCGGCTTATGGTCCTCATAATCTTGGCGACAGGATAGAGCCGCGTGTTAAAATAGGTGAGCATCACCAAGTCCAGAGGGAGATCGGACCAGGTGGCGCTAAAGGTTGCAACATCATAACGGCGATAATGCCCATTGTTGGCGTCATGCTCCGTCCACAACGACCTGTCCGCCGGGACGGTAATCAGAACAGTGTCCTCCGGTGTCAGCATAGCGGTTAATCTGCTGAGCAATTCGACATCATCAGAAACATGCTCCAGCACATCCATCAAAAGGAAGAGTCGGGGCCTGGGAAATTCCTCGCCTATATCCAAGGGGATCCCCTCGTACAAGAACTTAATGTCGGGAAAACGCATTCGGGCAAACGTTACCGCGTCTTCAGACAAATCGACTCCGAGAACAGCGTGTTCGTCCGCCAATGCGGCCAAGTTGGCGCCTGTGCCACAACCGACGTCGATCACCGACCCACCCGGTTGGCCTCCAAAGATCCGCTTCACTAACGCACGCATTATTCGGCGCCTACCGGAAAACCACCAGTGGTAATCCTCAATATCGGCGTGTAACTTAAACTGCGCTAGCTCCACAATATTCGGCTCCATGTAAAGAAATCATACCGGGGCCGTTCCATTTGCGGACTCGTCGGCAAGTCAGCGCGATTCCCAGTCCACAGTACGATGACTCCAGTAGATCCGTAGCAGCTCTCCAACGTTCTTC
>CAYNZV010000261.1:0-3113 GCA_964401715.1 uncultured Gemmatimonadaceae bacterium
TACGTACGAAAAACGAGATGTCGTCGAAGTTGCGGCGGTCGGGAAACTTGGTGTCGTAATCGCGACGATTCTTGAGAATGCCGATGATGGTTACCAACTCGTATCCAAAGTACTTGGTGCGATTGGTCACCGTTGCGAAGACCGTGTGCTGATCGAAGCTGTTGCGACCGGAGAGGTCATCTCGTAGACGGTACGGCAGCGGTCCGAGACCTTGCAACCCAGCACGCACGCTGGTACGCGGAAGCATCTGATACTCGAGCCGTAGGATCGGAATGGAGCGGATCTCCGAGAACAATCGCACGCCACGGTCCTGATCGGCAAGGCGTAGAAGCATGAACTTGTACTGGGGTGTAAGACTGATCTTGCCCCAACGCCAGGTATGATCTAAGCGACTGACCCAGCTCCAGAAATCCAAACGCCGTTCCCGCTGGAAGGTCTGGTTATAAAGCTCCCCCCCCTGCTGCCAGTTCACGCGGTATCGCAGCTTCTGAATCAGATTGGTTCCCGGCAGCGGTTCCAGGCGGGCGTCAATGTAGCTCTCATTGACGTAGCTGTCCTGATAAAACCGAGTATCGGTCACAAACGTGCCGGTGTAGATCGGCGGTTTGTGGGTGCTAGCTCGGGTCACGTTGGTAGATATTTCCACACGCAAACCATCGGAACTGAAGTTCTCGGCCAACGAAGCATTTTCCCCGGTCACGATGAATTCGTCCGCGATGTCGTCTTGAACATGGCGAAAATGGTTCTCGAAAAACAGGTTTCTGATTTTATGGAGACTCTCGAAACGATAGGTCAAAAGCGCGTAGGATGAGAGATTGCGGCCAGGCCCGGCGACCTGGTTCACGTCATACCGCCCCAGCGCCAGTGACCAGCGGCTCGTCAGATCCAATTGACCAAAAAGATGAAATCCCTTCTGATCGAAGTCGTACGGGTAATCCACCTCGCCATCGTCCTTTCGATGATCCGGCTCGTCGTTGTTATTGCGGTCCAGACCGTAGACATAGATATTCGGCTCCACATCGTACATGAGGAACGGTTCGTCGAAGTCGGCAATGGTATTCAGGTTGCGGTTGATCTCGGGAAGCCCGTCGTTGTTCACATCCTGACCGACGAAAACCCCATCCAGATCGAACGATTTCTCGTCCGGAGCAAAGCCTCCGACGTTGCCGACGCGCCGGTCGGCGAAGCGGTCGGCATCGTCGTTATCCTGCACCAGATCCCAGTAAACCGTGTCGTTCAGCATCCCAGAGATGTTGCTGTAGTTCAGATCGCTGGTCTTGTCGAGGAACGTACGCATAGTCGTGGTGTAGTCGGGATTGATCGCAAACAGCTCACCGCCGATACGGCCCCGACCGAACCAGTGCGTGGCGTTCAAGTAGTAAGCAGATCCACGTTCCGAAAACCTTTGGCTCTCATCGAAGATCGGGCTACCGTCGGCTCGGGCCGGAAAACGCGAGTATAGCGACGAGAGGGCGTATTCGCCGGTTAGCTCGAAGCCGGGAAGAGCCATGTTGAGATCAGCGCTGTAGGTGAACAATCCGGTGTTCTCTCCAACGTGGAAGCGCACCCGTTTCATATTCGATTGATCCTGTACGTTACCCTTTGCGCGCAGGACCGCGTGATAAAAAGTGGTAGCGTAGCGGGCGTGATAGGTCTTTCCCCTTGGGTTGACGTTGGTCAAAAACGCCACATCGACGCGGTAATCGCTGGCCAGCAGGGCGTCAATCTGCACCGTCTCGACTCGGGGTTCCTGAGATAGGTCGAACAGAAAAGCAAGCTGTTCGGTGCCATCGGCGCGCAACGCTTCCGACGCCGATTCAACCTGTATCAACGGCAGCATGCCGACGAGGTTGGCATCCTTACTTACATCGATTCCGGCTTCGTGGTCGAGGCGATAGAAGTAGTCGGAATACAATGGAATATCGTCGCGACCACGATAGAACAACCGGTGCCCGCGAAACGAGGTGTAATTTACGGGACGAAAGCCGCCGGTGGCGACGGAGATCGAACCCACCTGAGGCGTGTAATTGGCCGCATGCCGCAGAACGCGAGGAACCAAGTCCGGTCGGACTTCCCCGTTTACAACGAGATGGACGTCCTGAACCACCGCCCCCGCAGTGCCGTCCTCGGGCGAGTCGTCGGAAAAACGGACAACAATCCAGTCGGTGAAGGTCTTATCGGGACGCAGCACACCTTTCAAAGTATTGCCTCCCTGGGTGCTGTGATAGACGTGGGTGTTGGACCAGTTCAGACCCAGTGTCGCCCCCTCCCAACAACGCTTGCGCCCGACCTCCAAGCAGCAGCGTTGAATCATCCGCCGTGTGCAGGACGTCGTCGAGCACAAAAATCGAGCGCGAGATATAGGTGTGGGGCCGTTCGATGCGCGACGCCAATCCCGTGAGCTGAAATCGAGGCGTGTATAGATCAAGGCGGAAACCGTTCATGTCGGTCATGGACAAGGTTAGCGGCGAAAAACGAGAGACGATTCCATCCGCCACGATCAGGCTGTACCCCCAGTCGCCGTAGCCGTCCTTGCCCACCACTACGGCATCGTAAACCTTGTACCAGACCAGAACCTGAGCTGAGATGTCTTTGTAGATGGCGCTGCCGTAGGACTGCCCAGGTTGTCTGACTTCCTTCCACGAATACAGATCGTATCCGGTAGTAAGGTAGCTCCCCATGGGTCCGTAGACGGCACGGGGCGCATCTTGGTATGGCACCGTGTGGTTGGGATAGTTTGTGTATGGTTGGAGTGCGAAGTTGCGAAACTCAGGTCGATCCCAGCGCAGAAAAGACCGTGGCTTGGTCTTCTCCGAAGCGCCTTCGGCGTGCTCTTTCTGTGCCACTGCAGTTTGAAACAGCAGCAACAAAGCGAGCAACATAGTCCCCATGAACAACTCCGCGTTCAAGCTTTGCGTTCCCACGGCTGCGCTTCTACAAGAGTCGTGTCCTACAGGTAATCTATAAACAGAGTGCGTCTCAATCATGTGCAAAAGAATTTTAGCAAACCAGGATGCAGACAACAAGAAATTTATAGGATGGTTGATAACGGCAAAAACATAGAAGCGCCTGTTTTGCTGGTTTCGAGGCACGCCAGAAACTCGACATCTGCG
>CAYNZV010000262.1:0-3112 GCA_964401715.1 uncultured Gemmatimonadaceae bacterium
TTGCGTGGCCCGGGATCGGTCGATGGCTATTCCTTGCCGTTCAGGCTAGGGATTTCCGCGCCGTACAGGGAGGGGTATTGTTAATTGCCACCCTGTTCATACTGATCAACTTGCTGGCCGATTTCCTTTACGCTTGGTTGGATCCCCGGATCAAATACGGCAAGTAGCAATTGAAAAGATTCTCAGGGCTGAACAATCTCCGGTACGCCGCGAAGAAATTCCTCGATCGGCAATCCCTTATTGATACGAAACTCCCCGTATTCCAGTAACATGTGGTTCTCTCCCTGCCGAATTGACATCTTGCCCGGAAGTAATGACGAGCCGACTCGCCGATACTCTTCCAATTCTCGATGCCAACTGGCACGAGCAGATATGAACTGTTCGGCGATGATGAGTCCTCTGTACAGGTCGACGGTAACCCTGCGAGTCGCGTCAGCCTGCACAAGTGGCAAGACTACCCGATCCGCACGTAGGTATTCCACGATCACGCTGGAATCGATAGGTGCCGGGACGACACCTCCCAACATCAACATACCCAGGTCATATCCGCTCAAGTCGATGCCGATCAGGTTACTCAGGGAGGTATCGGTACTGCCTTTCCAACTCCCTTCAGGGGTAACTAGAATAAGAGTGTCCTGTTGTGTGACGGCGGTTAAGATATGAGAGAAGAGAAGGCCACGAACGTCAATCCTAAACATGTCCGGCTTTACGTACATCAAGAGTGCCACCGCGCGCTCTTCGCGGCCCTCCATCCTCAATCTCACGCGAGCACGCAGTTTGAGATCTTCGATCGCCGCAAACTGCTCATAGTTTAAAGTCAGTAGCTTTGCGAAATCATCGGTCGGTTGGCGTTGTTCGCGAAGAAGCTGCGGTTGACCACATCCGACGACCGAAGCGAAGAGGCAACACACGAACCACCGAACTGTATTGCAGACCAAATCAGGGAACGGGTAGGACGTAGAGTTTATTTTTGAGATCCTGATTCTCGGGCGCGAGTTCCAAGGCACGCATCCAGCGATCCGCAGCCAACGAAGTATTGCCCATAGCGTTGGCAATATCTCCGGCATGATTGAAAATGATCGCTTGATCGGCAGCACTAGCCTCTGGTTCGTATTTGTTTGCCATTTCAGTCAAAGCCTGCACGATGAACTCGTTGGCCCGTTCCACATCACCAAGGCGGAAGTAAGCCCAACCCAGACTGTCCAGAAACGCGCTGTTGTTCGGCTCGAGAGAAACGGCTTTGGTCAGAAGCTCTACCGCTTCGTGAAGACGCAATCCACTGTCTGCAAACATATAACCCAGATAATTCAAAGCGTAGGCATCTTGAGGGTTGAGTCGCAGCAAACGCTCAAACGCCTCTACCGCGGCTTCAAAATAGTCGGAGCGCCCTGTCTCTCGCGATGCCACCTCATAGCAACTGCCCAGATAAAACAGCCCACGCGTATCGTCGGCTTCCAGCTGAGCCGCTTTCTGAAACCTGTCGACCGCGGCTTCCCAACGTTTCAATCGCTGCAACGCCAGACCCCAGTGCAGGAATATATCGACAGAAAGAGGATCCAACTGCGCTGAGCGCTCGTATTTCGACAGTGCTTCGGCCCAAAGATCCTGCTTCGTGAGCACAATTCCCCAGCGCAAGTGCAAATCGGCATAGTCCGGATGTAGATCCAAGGCTGCCGCGTAAACCGAAAGCGCCTCACTCCACCGTCTTTGCTGCTCCAGCGCTAGACCCCAGAACAGATGCAGCTGGGTCTCGTGGGGTACCCGTTCGATCCCACGGCGATAAACTCCGATGGCTTCTTCGAACCGATTTCCCCGCTCCAACGCCGTCCCCCAAAAGAGATAGATCTCACTGCTATCCGGCATCGCCCGTGCCGCCCGGTCCATCAACGTGTCGAGTCGGTCGTAATCATCCTTATAGATGTAAAAACGGGCGACGTCCAACCATCCTCCCACTGTTCGCGGTGCCATCTCTACGATGAACTCAAACACCCTGACAGCCTCCATGAATCTACCGGAATCGGAAAGCGCGATGCCCAAGCGGTACAAGAAACGGGGGCCCTCTTCCCGCATAATCTGGTCGAGAGCACTTTTACCTTCGATGTACTTAACGAGCTCACGAAAAGCGACTCTGCTCTCGGGAAGAGCTCGCGCAGCGTTACGATAATACTGCACACCCTCCTCCTTGCGCCCCTGGACAATCTGTACTTCGGCCAAACCCAACCAGGCGTTTTCTACCTGAGGATGCGTCTGAACCACCTCGCGAAATACACTTTCCGCCTTCTTGTAGTTTCCAATGCGGGATAAGATGTATGCTATGTTGACCCGCACCTCGGGAGGAGTGTCGGAACGCTTGAGCGCACGGTCGAAAAGAGGGCCGATCTTTTTTTCCTGGTCGGTTTCTATGTACAGATGAACAAGCCGAAAATAGAAGCGCCAGTTGACAGGTTCGATTTCGAGCAGCTCCTCGATCTCCTTTGCGGCTTCTGTCTTTTGACCACTACGTCGATAGGCGCGTAATGCCAAATGCCTGAGATCCACCTGCCGCGAATCGATATTCACAGATTTCCTAGCGAAAACCAGTGCCATTCGATCGTCTTGAATCTTCTCGTAGTTGCGCGCCAGTTGTGCATAGATGGTAGCCGTGGGATCCAAATCGGCGGCATTGCGTAGTGCCACGATAGCGCCATGGAAATCCTTTTTCGTCTCGAATACTTTCGCTTGCAGGAAGTACTGCATCGCCTGGCGCTGACGAAACTCAACCTCCACGTTGTCCATACCGCCAAGAAGAGGAATGCGGCCAGCACAGCTCCAGTTACCCGCAACAATGAGGAGGACGAGAATGGCTTCCGTTCTAGTGATCATCAAGTCTGTTTCTGCGGAATCAGTCCCCGCGGATCGAGCACGTCGCGAAGCCCGTCACCTAGAAAATTTAATCCCAACACCACTACAAATATAGCCACTCCCGGAAAAGCCATCACCCAAGGTGCCTTCAGCAGTAGTTCTCTACCATTAGACAGCATGGAACCCCATTCAGGTGTCGGTGGTTGCGCCCCAAGGCCCAGAAAACTCAATCCAGCGGCGTCGAGCATTGCCGTCCCCAAGCTCAAGGTGG
>CAYNZV010000263.1:0-3070 GCA_964401715.1 uncultured Gemmatimonadaceae bacterium
CCGCCAGTGTCTGAACAAGGTGAAGAAAACTACCGCAAAGAAACTCCTGATCAGCTCGGAGAGACTCAGGCGAGGTTTCGTCGCCCGACATCGCATCGAGACTCCAGAGGTAAGCCACCCGGCGGCGCCTTCCGGGATTCTGCGGCCAATTTGTGAGCAGATTCTTAAAACCAGAGGGATCAGAAAAATCGACCTTCGCAATACTGGAATCGGCATCCTCACGAGTAGGGCTGCAGTGTTCTACTAAGTTAGCGACTCCACCGGACGAGGTAACTCTGTCAGCCAATATCTGGCCTATGCCTTCCTGGTCGTGTAGAATCAGCCAATCCTCTTGATCCAGGGCCCGCCCCTCCTGTGTGATTGAAATGGACCGCCATTCGAAACCATGCAGAAAATCTCTCTTGACTCCGCCCATTATGCGCTCTATCGAGCGTCGTTTGGCGCGCACATTGTAAAATCCCGTGATCTTCGCTACAACATGGCCTGAGGAGTCGAATAGATGAATATCACCTTTGAACACATAATCCTGCGAATCTCCGCGTTTGAAGTTCGTACCATGCGCCCAAAGTTCGGATGGCAACGCGGAAATAACTTCGATTTTATCCATACCTCCAGGAAGATGAAGTTCTGACTCAGTTGGATATATGCCTAAGGTAACAGCCGCCCCCACTGAACCAATCGAGTAACATGCGTCTAACAATAAGGGGTGCATGAGATATTGCCCCAATTCCCCTTCTGCCTCCACAGGCAATTTGACATATCCCAGACTCTGATCAGCCCCCGTAGAAAATGTCCGAAGTGCTTGAAACATGGGACCTAATTCAATACCTGCGGTCCTCATACCGGCATATATCTCGTCGTCCGTCGCTAGCAAGTTTGGACAATCGTTTCTTGCCTTATCGAGGGAACGAGGTTCGAAATGACAATCATCCTTCTCCGCAAAAGAAAGCTGCCCGGCAACATGTTGAATCCAGGGATCGTCTAAATCATGCGACTCACCGCTCCGGGAACAAATGACAAAGTCAGAGATAGCTTGGTCCGACGGATTCACAATAGTCTGGACTTTACGTGAATCGTTACCCGCCATGATCATAGGTTGTTCGAACGAAACGTTGTGAAGCCGGAATACCGAACCGGGATTGCAGTCTGCGACGGCAGCTAAAGCCGTTTCAATGTAGGCCACACCTGGGACTGTTACGCGTCCAAGGATCTTGTGGTCATTCAGATAGTGTGGACTGTTGGGTGACAGTTCCGCTTGGAAAATGGTTTCTGTCCCGGCCGTGCAGATCTTACGCCCCAACAACGGATGTCCAGTGTCACTGTCGAGTATATGGTTGCCTCCAGACCCATTGACGTTACCTTGACCTCGTAAGCCTTCATCTCGGTCTACCCAGAACCTCTCCCGCTGGAATGGATAGTTGGGCAAAGGGACACGGCGACCAGCGAATGGTTTCTCATACGCCGTCCAGTCTACGTCACCTCCAAGTACAAAGAAACGCGCCACACTTTCGCTTAATGATTGCCAATCCGCACGGCCCTTCTTTAGCGACGGCAACCACGACAAGGACCTGTCCTGGAAGCTTCGACGTCCCAAGCCGCACAATACAGGGTCCGGACCCGTCTCAATGAACACGTTGCACCCTAGATTTATCGCCTGTGTCAGCCCCTCATGAAACCGCACAGTTTCACGAACGTGTGACACCCAGTAGGAAGCGTTTATCTGATCAGGCCCAATCTCCCGGCCCGTTCGATTAGAAATCAAGCAGATTTCAGGAGAATCGTAAGAAACTGTCGATGCAATGCGAGCAAAATCGTCCAGCATTGGCTCCATCATCGGCGAGTGAAATGCGTGCGACACCCGCAGAGCCTGGCTTTCTATACCATCCCGTGAAAGTCTCGACACTACCTCATTTACCGATCGCGATTCCCCTGACACAACCAAACTGTCTGACGCATTCAGCCCCGCCACGCTCACTTCCTCTTCAAACCCGGTTAGTGCAGTCAATACTTGATTTTCCGTTGCAAGCACCGATACCATGGAACCGCCCTCGGGCAGTCCCTGCATTAAACGAGCACGTGCTGCAATTAACGATAGACCATCCTCAAGTCCGAAGATCCCGGCAACACACGCTGCCACATACTCTCCGACGCTATGACCAAGTAATACGTCAGGTATTATTCCCCAAGATTGCCACAGCTGCGAGATGCAGTATTCCAACGCAAATAGTGATGGCTGGGTAAATTCGGTCTGGTTCAGGAGTTCAGTATCTGAATCTTCACCACCGTGCATCAAGTCGATTAGCGACCTACCTATATGCTCACGCAACAGTTGATCACAATGGTCCAACTGCGCGCGAAAAAAAGGCTGTGTTTCGTATAACTCCTTGGCCATGTTGACGTATTGAGAGCCCTGGCCGGTAAAAAGGAAGCAGACCCTGGGCGACGTGCCAACCTCATGCGAATCCGACCAAACGCCCATCTCTGTCTCACCGTCAGCATAGGACGAAAGACGCTCCGCTATGTCGTCTGGTGTTTCACCAATCACCGCCAGCCGATGTGGCATATGGCTACGACCCGTATGGGCAGTCCAGGTGAGATCACGGAGGCCACTGCTATCTGGCGATTTGAGATGTTCGACATAACTTGCGGCCAGGTCGGTAAGCGCTTCAGGGCACTGAGACGAAAAACACAAAGCATGGTGGGAACGAGTCCACTCCGGGTTTTTCGTTTCGACTTCCGGCGCCTCTGAAATAATCATATGCGCATTGGTTCCGCCGATGCCGAAAGCATTTACTCCAGCAATTCGCGTTTTTCCGTTTGCGGACCAACTTACTGGAGCGCTGGGAAAATGAAACGTTACGCCGGCCTGATCGATATTTGGATTCAGATTAGAAAAATGTAAATTCGCTGGTATCAATTCATTTTTCATAGCAAGAATGGCCTTGATCAACCCTGCCACACCTGCTGCGGCTTCCAGGTGGCCAATATTTGTCTTCACCGCCCCAAGAACAAGAGGCCTTCCACGATCGCCTCCCATAACCTCGGCCAAAGCACCGACCTCTATCGGATC
>CAYNZV010000264.1:0-2929 GCA_964401715.1 uncultured Gemmatimonadaceae bacterium
CCTTAAGGCCGTTGCGCGGCCGGGGCCTTATGAACTAGGTGGTGCAGGACTACTCGCTGATGCTCCCGCACTGTTCGCCCTGGCGGCCTTGCACGACAAACCGGGCATGCGTAGCTCGCGCCAGGACATCGCCTGGAGCTGAGTCCCTTCAGCGTAGCAGCAGCATCTTGCGGATCTGTGACCGCGAGCCGGCGCGCAGCTGGGTAATATACACCCCCGTTGCTAGGCTATGACCCTGCGTATCGGTCCCATCCCATGTCGCTCGGTGAACGCCCGCATCGAGCAACCCGCTCTGCAACACCCGCACTTCCTGTCCTTGCAGATTGTAGACCGTCAACCTTGCCGGCGTCGGTGCCGGCAGGGCAAAGCGGATTTCTGTTGTGGGGTTGAACGGATTGGGGAAGTTGGCAGCCAGCTGGAACAGCGTGGGACCTGTCGCGGTCTCGCTGATTGCCGTCGGCCGCAATCGGTCCGCATCTGGAGGCAATTCGGCGAAGAAAACGTCATCGAAATAGACCTCGTCCCCTTTTTCAAGGCCATACATCTCCAAAAAGATAAAGGCGTGACGGTTTACCGCCGTGAACTCCGGCACTACCAGCTGCATCCATTCGCTATCGGAATTTTGCCACGAAACATAGATATCGTAATCACCACTGGCCTGATAGAGACCGATGCGTCCATACGACACCTCGCAATCGGCTTTTACCCAGAGACGCGCGGTGTATTTCTTGCCCGGGGTGATGGGAATATTAGAACGAGCCCAGCGTCCTTTGTTGGTCGATCCCTCGTGGTAAGCCACTCTGAACGACTTGTCACCAGTATGCCCCGAGCCAGACGGCGTATCTATGGTATAAGACCCGCCCTGTATTCTCTGGGCTGACCATCCCAACGAGCCGCGCTCAGCACCGGGATTGGACACCAGATTCTTTCCGATACCGGGTATAGTAGCTGGATCGACAGAGATCGATTTGAGCCTATCGAAGATGTTCCTCTCTGCCTGAACCGCATCGATATTGCTCTGCGAACTTGCCGCTGTTGTTGCCTCATCAAGATGACTCTGCAAGGTGTTCATGACATCGGTGAGAGCTGCCGGGAACAACTGGTAAGCCGACGTGTTCATAGCCAGCTTCGACATGTTATTCCGCAATGTAGTCTCATACAACAAATGATATGACTTCATGCTAGCTGATGCCGGGCCGTACATCTTGGCGCTGTAATCGTCCAGAAGATCATCATAGTCGATGGACGTGTTCCAGCCGCAGCGCGCCAGCGCGTAGGCCGGCAAACGCAGGCTCTGCCAGTGCCAGGGCAGGGTTTCAGCTACCACCCCTTTGAGCCCTGCAGCTAAAAGCTCGGGGTATTCCTCACACAACGTCCTAGCTATAGGCGACGGCGCATAGTCGACACCGGAGAAATATAAATACTCATACAGAGTGACATGTTCTGCCTTGTTCAACCAACCTTGCAACTGAGTCATAATCTTTGCGTTGCTGGGGTCAGTCGGGTCGGTAAGTTTCTTCAGGAAATTACGGCCGGTGGTGGTCAACCGGATCGCCACGTTGGGTGAAATGTCTATGTCCGGCGGCTCGCGGTAATTGTCATAGGCCAGGGTCAGAAACATCTTGTCGGGATATTCCGCCGCCAACGCGTCGGCCACCGTGTTGACCAGTCGTATCAGACGATTCGAATAGATAGCGGTACCCTCCTGGGCGCCATCCCAGGCTAGGCAGTCCGGGTTCTGGCACCACCCGTGGCTACCATCGTTGGGTATGATTCCAAAGGTGTTCAGTGTCGGATACGCGGTAAAAAGAGCCCGCGCTTTGTCGATGATCACCTGTGCGACCCCGGGCTGGGAGACACAGATCTGCATATTGACACTGTTCGAACCGCGACACTGACGTTTCCCGCCGATCTCCGGGAAATACTCCGGATGACTATCGAAATAATCGTCACACGGAACCAGCCAGTGAAAGGTATGTTGACCGCCGTCCGCATTGATGCCCCGCGCCGCTAGGCGGCCGGCAACCGCATTCATGTGGTAAGGCAACGTCGCCTTGTAATTCAGACGGTTGTGAGACATCCAGGAAACAATATCGTTTTCGTAGTGGGGACCGTCGACTTCCCCGCCAATATGCAAACCGCGATGGTCGAAGTCGGGCTGCGCCCTGGATACGGAAAGTTCATCCACCGCGACTGTCGTCCGCAGGGGACCTTCTAGCATTGGTCCGCTGTCATACGCCGGCCAGGATATCTTCAGCACTTGCTCGGTGAAATCCATCGCCGCCCACATCACCTCACCAGGCTCCCTGCCCACGATGTGTATATCATTGCCCGAACGGAATGTGCTGATGGACTGGTCCGCCGGAACATCTATGCCCGCCGCCGCAAACGCATCCTCGGTTCCGAGGCGAATCTCGGACAAACCATCCAGCGGACCGGTCGCCGGCCGCACGCCAGTCGCTGCTTCGAATGCATCTTGCAGTTTTCTCGCCGCATAGGTTTCCACAGTATTGTAGCCGTACAGACGGGTGGGCTCATCACCGATAATGACGATGCATACGTTGCTCTGGCCATCCTCGACCAGGGTGATGGGTTCGGAGATGCAGCGGGAAACGCTGCTCACTAAGGTTGTCAACAAAACGACACTTATGAATCCCTTTTTCCTCAACGTAGTAATCTCCGGAAAAATAAGAATGTGAGGATGCTCAATTCCGAATTCCTAACCGGATTCAGTGCGAATACCACAACGAGCGCTCCGCAGAAGGGAGAAGTAGTCAAAGTGCTCTGCCATCGGTTTCGCACCTATTCAGTGATAAAATCAGGCCACCCTCACGTGGGTTACTATTAGGGTATGGATCGGTTTGTCCAGAAGTTCAACGTAATGGCTTAGAACAGCGGTTTCATCGAAGCAACTTAAACTGGTGTAACT
>CAYNZV010000265.1:0-2920 GCA_964401715.1 uncultured Gemmatimonadaceae bacterium
GGTGACGGCCACCAAGGGGGGAGGGAGTCGCTACGTCGCGATGACCTCTCGACTGGCCGCCGCGCTGCGGGCTTGTCGGCATCTACGCGGTCCGCGGGTGCTGATGGCAGCGGGACGGTCGTTGTCGCAGAAAATGATTCAGCGCCGGGTTCGCCGGGCGGCAGAACGGGCAGGGCTACCGCAGCAGGGGGTGCACATTCTGCGGCACACGTTCTGTTCGCACCTGTCGATGAAAGGTGCGCCGGTGGCGGCGATCCAGGCACTGGCGGGGCATGCCGATCTCTCGACGACCCAGCGGTATATGCACCTGAGTCCGGCGGCGCTGCAGAGCGCGATCGGGCTACTCGATCAGAAGATCCCGGATCTGGCGGGGGAGAAATAGGGGAGACGATAAACAGGAAATAGCTAAGTGTCTGTTCAATAAGATCTTAAATGGTGGAGGCGGCGGGAGTCGAACCCGAATCCCCACCATTTGGTAACCTACTGATGGCGCACGACTTTCGCTGATTTAGGCCGGTTTTATTGGACGTTTCTGCTGTTCGCCTGTGTGCTGGAGTCCGCAGCACTTTCCCCGGGTCGACCCCAGTCGGGGAGAAATAGGGGAGACGGACGCGCCCACCGCCAGTGTCCTCATCGGCAAGTCAGCCTCCGACTGAGCCCCCTGGGGGAGGGGGGACTACTGGTCAAGGAATCCATTCAGTATCCCACACTCGCTATTCCGGCAGAGAGCACTAACGCAGTGACGTCAGTTGTCCTGTGTGCGCAAGGTCACGCGGGTGCGCCGTGTCCCACCCACGGGAAAGGCGTTGCGCTTCGGCGCTCTACTCGCGGGTCATCCCGCACGCAACCACATCACGTTGACTGACTGCCGGAGCTCGAGCCCCATCGTTCCCGCTAGCCCTTTGCGATGTCTTCGGCGATCGCGTCGAGGTCGGTGAGTGGTTCGAAGGTGACGGTCACCATGTGTGCGTAGTTCATCGCGTGGAATACCTGGTACTCTTGCAATGCCTCGGGGGTCTCCGCTTCGATGAGCGAGTAGCCGCCCCAGGCGGTGCCCCAGGCCTTGTGATGGGTAATGCCGTTCGCGACGTTCCCCCAGTTGCCAGTGGTTGCCTTGGCCTGGAATGCCACGCCCCAGGCTGCGTCATACGCCGCCTTGTCTATGGCTCCCCGATACTTGAACCGCTGCATATAGAGCTGCCCCATCGTCGTCCTCCTAGTAGTGTCGAACGCGAAGCCGAACGCGCCGACCAGTCTTGAAACTGAAAAGCTGCCGCGGGCGCACAAGAAGAGCTAGTATTCCATTTCGACCGGCAAGAACCGAAACACCGGTTCTGCATCCAGGAATTCCGTAAGCGCAGCCACGGCACCGGTGTCTACTCTCCACTGCAGGTAAGCATCATAGTGGCGCTTTGAATCCCATTGGGACACTATCTCTACAACGTTATCATCGTCGAGGTTTGTCATCAATTTTACCCATTGACATCCGTCATATTCGCGCGTGCCAGGCAATAGTTCTCTGGACGCATCAATGATCGCTGGGATCTGACCTTGTTTTACTTTTAGCTGCAAATTGACTACTACGCTCATTGCCGGCTCCTTTCACACAGAAGGTTAGCGGTGCGTATTTCTGCGATTCAGTTCCAGATGCACTCACGCGTCAAGCAGATCGACTATGGCCTGGTCGATGTCACCCTTTCCAATTGGATCGTTGCCGCTGCCAGCGACGTGTCCTAGGTCCGACTCGATGACGCGAAGTTCCGCGTTGGGCATCCGAGACACCTCATATTCGCTATCGGCCACACGGAAATACAAATCCGTCTTGCCTGGCATGACGATAGCGCGAGCCGTGATCGCTTGCAGCGCCTTGTCAAAATCGCCGTTGAACTGACCATTGTTAGAAATATCTGCGGCCTGCCACGTCGCGAGCATGCCCAACAAATCGTTTGCCTCACGTCGGTAGAAGTAATCCTTCACTAACCCAATGACGTCTTGGGGCTTCTCCATGCCCATGTCCTTGAACAACTCTTTTCTAAAGAACTCTTGCGAGAAAAGCCATCCCCCCCACACGGTAGCAAGCGCCTGCATCCCCATCTCAGGACGGGCGCTATATTCACCGTTGTTGAATTCCGGGTCGGCTAGAAGCGCAGCTTTGACCCCTTCCAGGAAGAACCAGTTGTGCTTAGAGCACCTGGCGGCACCGCAGATGGGAAGGATCGCATCCACCATATCGGAATGCTGGGCTCCCCATTCGAAAGACTGCAATCCGCCCATGCTGAAGCCCATGACTAGCCGTAGCCGCTGGATGCCGAGTTCTTGGGTGATGAGTTGATGTTGGGCGCGGACGTTATCGTGAACGGTGCATAGCGGGAATCTGGGCCCATCAAACGGGGGCGAAGTGTTGCTCGGCGACGATGAAAGTGAGTTGGACAGCATGTTGACCACGATGACGCAATGGCCAGAGAGATCCAGCACGTCGGAACGAGCAAACAGAGCTTCTGCGTCTTCGTGAGTGGCTGAATAGGATGTGGCAACTAGGATGGCGTTGTCTCGAGTCGCGCTTAATTCTCCATGCTTCGCATACACGAGGTTCATGTCGATCGTTTCGCCATTCTGTGTCGTAAATTCTTTGATTGAGTAGTCGTTCAGTTGCATGCTGTCACTCCATTGGCGGGCTTGGACGCCGATCGTATTCCCACCCACGCAGTTTCGATTGATGCAGTTAACGTGGTGACTTCAGCACAGGTCTGTGTTGCGTTGATTGAATATTCATTATTTTAATCGATGTGATACTGGCGATTAAATATTTCAAAAATCAATCGGCGAATGCTTTTGAGGAGGGGTGCCGCTGTCTTGTGTGCGCAGGGTCACGCAGGGGCTGTGACTCGCTTCATGGTGGGGTCCGTCGTGGCTGGCTACA
>CAYNZV010000266.1:0-2848 GCA_964401715.1 uncultured Gemmatimonadaceae bacterium
GTTCGTTGGAAACACTCTGAACTCTGGCACCACGGATACCCACACAAGCGCCTACTGGATCGATCTTGGGATCGTTGGATTTCACGGCAATCTTTGCGCGGGAACCGGGATCTCGAGACGCCCCAAGGACTTCAATTATCCCCTGCCCGACTTCCGGAACTTCGAGCTGAAACAGCTTGATGACGAGTTCTGGTCTGCGCCGATCCAATATCAGCTGCGGACCTCTGACTTCAGACCTGACCTCTGTGAGAATGCTGCGAATGCGGTCACCGTTACGAAGCGTCTCCCTGTCGATCCATGCCGGCCGTGGGAGCGATGCTTCTACGCTTTCTATATCGACTATGGCCTCGCGGTGACCAACTCTCTTGACCACGCCCTGGACCATTTCGTCCACCCGATCCTTGAAGGTCTCGTAGGTTCTCTGGCGCTCTGCTTCCCGGACTTTCTGATTAATCACCTGTTTTGCGGCCTGCGCCTCTATCCGGCCAAAAGTGGCCACCGCTTCGATCGGCTCTTCTACGACCCCGCCAACTTCGTGGTCCGTCTCCGGGTAGGTAATTTTGGCAGCGGCTAGACTCATCTGCATGGAGGGGGCCTCCAGGTCGACGTCATCACCAACGATTTCCCATTGCCGAAATGCTTCGTAATCGCCGGTATTCCGATCGATGGAAACACGAACCTCTATATCTTCACGATTTCGTTTTCGGGTAGCCGTGGCCAGAGCCGCTTCAATCGCCTCGAAAACCACGGATTCTTCCAGATCCTTCTCCTTTGAGAGGACATCCGCCATCATCAACAGGTCGTCTTTTGTCATAACGCTGCCTTTGCAGTCTTCGTCTTATCTGCGTGAATGAGCCCCTTCGAATTCGGGGACGAGTTTTGCCCGTTCCATATCCACATAGGGCAGCTCATATAATTCTCCATCCACGTCCACTACCGCTTCTACCTCAGTGGTCTCTGCCAGAACACCGGTAAACCTCCGTCTCCCAAGGTAATGACCGCGCATCCTGACACTAACGCGTTGACCGACCACTTTCTCGAAGTGCTCGGGCTTTACTAAAGGACGATCTACGCCTGGCGAGGAAACCTCCAAAGTGTATTCGCCGGCGATTGGATCTTCGACATCCAGCACTGGACTAACCAGTTTGCTTACCGTTTCGCAGTCTTCCAGCAAAATGCCTCCCGGTGAATCGATATAGAGTCTCAATATGCATCCCCCGGGTCCGGTCAATTCGATCATGACCAGTTCAAATCCAGAAGACTCAACAACCGGTTCCAGCAATGTCCTAAGGCCTGTCGCATCGTCAAGCAACTCTATCCCGCCCCGGTTCCCGAGCGCCCATCGCCCCCGAGTCCGCAAAAACAAACCCCGCAACAGCGGGGTCGTAGTCAAACCGTCATTGGTAGCGGGGGTAGGATTTGAACCTACGACCTTCGGGTTATGAGCCCGACGAGCTGCCAGACTGCTCCACCCCGCATCAAACGGTAGGATTATAAATCCCGAAGGTCCCGTTAACAAGACCTGCCCCCCGCATCGGGACTGGGTGTACGAACAGGAGTGTCTGATACAGGTAGGCATATTTTGCTCAGTTCACTCCACCGAAGAGGATACGTATCCTGGTTTTTGATATTCTGTGTGTCCACTCTGCACATTTACGCCATGAAAAACATCGATCCGTCCGAGTTGGCCAAATTCGAGCGCCTTGCATCCCGCTGGTGGGACGCTGACGGTGAATTTCGCCCGCTCCACCAGATCAATCCCCTGCGCCTCGACTACATTGACCGACGCGTTTCCCTGGACGGGAAATCGGTGCTGGACGTAGGGTGTGGCGGTGGCATCCTCAGCGAGTCTATGTGGGAACGGGGCGCGACCGTGACCGGTGTAGACGCCGGTCAAGGGCCAATTTCTGTCGCCGCACTCCACGCACGTGAGCGAGCGGCAAAAATCGATTACTGCGTTGGCACTGCCGAGGAGATGGCCGAAGATGCGTCCGACCGTTTTGATGTCATTACCTGCATGGAACTCCTCGAGCATGTTCCAGAACCGTCACAGACAATCGCGGCGTGCGCCTCGATGCTCAAAATCGGAGGGAGCGCCTTCTTCTCGACGATTAATCGTAACCCCAAATCCTTCCTGTTCGCCATCGTCGGGGCCGAGTATGTGCTGAACCTCCTGCCAAAGGGCACTCACCGCTATGCAAAATTTATTCGGCCGTCTGAAATGGAGACCTGGTGTCGAAAAGCTGGGCTGGTCACCGCTGGAATGATCGGGTTGCACTACAACCCACTGGCAGCAGTCTACACGCTCGGAAGCGGTGTAGACGTCAACTACATTATGCATTTTAAGCGTATTCAAGAGGGTGTGGTAGGTAATACATGATCACCACCCCTACCGGGACCTTCAGCAGTTTTCTCTTTGATCTGGATGGCACACTGGCCGACACCGCACCGGATCTGGTTGCTGCATTGAACACGGTTCTTGTTGAGGAAAACAGATCCGAGACTAGACTGGAGAAGGCCCGTCATTGGGCAGCTGGAGGCAGTGGTCGGCTCGTGAAGGAAGGCTTCGGCATCACGTCCGCTGATCCGGACTTTCCCCGCCTGCGCCAGGCTCTACTCGATCATTACACAGAGCATCTATGTGTTGAAACGCGATTGTTCCCAGGAATAGAGGCGCTGCTCCAGGAGATCGAAGCTAGAAACTGTCCCTGGGGTATTGTGACGAACAAACCCTCGTTTCTCACTTATCCGCTTCTGCGACTGCTGGGACTGGACGCGAGAGCGGAGACCATCATCTGCGGTGCCGCCCTGAAACCCAGCAAGCCCCATCCTGCTCCCGTACTCAAGG
>CAYNZV010000267.1:0-1456 GCA_964401715.1 uncultured Gemmatimonadaceae bacterium
AATAAGAATCAACGATTGGCTCACCCAGGACTTCCGGAATTGGCGTAATTCCCAGTCCTGGCTCCCTTGACGCTGAAACTCGGCCTTCTCGGACGCTGGGTGCTCCATCAGCAGTGGGGAGAGACACTTTAAGACCAGCGAGGGTAACCGACAAAAGAAATTTCTCAGGCGTCGACTGAGCAAGATGTGCAACGGTTGCATTGGTCACGTCGCCTCCACCCGCATCTTCAGTCGTCAACGCTATACCCAACGAGACACAGAGGTCCCGTATCTGGCGTGCCCGTGTCAACCCACCGACCCTTGAGATCTTCAGGTTAATAGCATCCATAGCACCATCACTGTGGCCTCGAACAACCATACCCAGGTTCTCCATACATTCGTCCAGGACAAAAGGGAGATCGGTACGTCTGCGGATTACGAGACATTCCTCGTAGGTCGGGCATGGCTGCTCAATAGTGACATCGAGGTCGCCGACGGCCCGTACTATCTTGGCAGCCTCATTCATTAGCCAACCGGTGTTGGCGTCGGCGATTAAGGTATCTCCGGGTTCAGTCTCAGCAGCACAAGCACGAATCCGCTGGATATCTTCTTCAATATTTCCACCTACCTTGAGTTGAAATTTGCGATATCCCTGAACGCGGAAGCCTTTTAACTTTGCCGCCATCGCTTCGGGAGTGTCTCGCGACACTGAACGATAAAGCGCCACATCATCTCCGTAACGTCCTCCCAGAAGTTCGCACACCGGCATCCCTGTCGCCTTTCCTAGAATGTCCCAGCATGCGACATCGATGCCGCTTTTTGCATAAGGATGCCCCTTCAAAGTAGCATCCATGGTGTGATTGAGATATTCAAGTTGGGTTGGATCTTCACCAATCAGTCGCGGTCCTAATTCTGCAATACCAGCGCGTACGCCACCGGCGAAGGAAGGCAAGTACACCGGACCAAGGGGACAGGACTCGCCCCAACCAACTAAACCAGTATCCGTCTCAATTCTGACAATCGTACTGTCGAAGGTGCTGATTGATTTACCCTCCGACCAAGCATAAATCCCGTCATGCAATGGCAATTCAACTTGGTAGGCAGAAAGGCGTGTGATTTTCATCCGGTGTCTCTCAATGTTCGATAGTCAGTGCCGCACACTACCGCAAACCTTGGTAAATCCGCCACTGTAACCTTACCTGCTGGAGGTTGACAGCCAGCTTCCTTGGAACATACTCCTTTTTAACTTAAAGGCATGTGATCTAAGGAAATAAACCTGCTCATGAAGATGGGAAGAAACAAGAGTAACAATGGTTATGCTGAGTTTCTGTAGGTCTTAGTCAACGCTTGATACTGATCGCGCGACATCACTTCGTCATTTTCGTTATACCAATACGTTAACCTCAAGACACAGTACTGTTTCGGTCTCGCAAGGTATATTTCTACTTAATCACCGGCTAATATAATCATCACAATG
>CAYNZV010000267.1:1556-2834 GCA_964401715.1 uncultured Gemmatimonadaceae bacterium
CTCAAAAAATATTCACTTCAAACAGCGATCAATGCGTCTGGTTCGGTCACCCGTCTCGGTGGTGCGCCAATGCCTCAAGCGGTTGTCGACGCGATGGCTGAAATGGCGCAACATACGGTGCCCCTTGATGTACTGCAAGGCATTGCTTGCGGGGCGATCGCGTCGGCGACCCGAACTGAAGCGGGCCTTGTAACCGCAGGGGCTGCCGCCGGGTTGACACTCGGTACCGCAGCCATCTTGACTCGGTGGAACCGTTTGCGCATGGAGTCACTGCCGGATTCCACTGGATTTGCAAATGAGTTTGTGGTTTCTCGAGAACATCGATCTGGGTATGACCACGCAGTACGCGCTGCCGGCGCAAAGCTCGTTGAAGTGGGGTTCAACGACATCGTCTCCGGCGCTGGCGTCCGGCGTACAGAGATCTGGGAATATGAAGCAGTATTTGGTGAGGCAACTGCGGGTGTGCTCTATGTGCTCGCGCCCGGCTCGGTACCCCCGTTATCCCAGGTTGTTGATTTAGCCCACAAGCACAATCTGCCTGTTCTCGTCGACGCCGCTGCCGAACTGCCACCGCGTTCTAACTTGACAGAAATTGCGGCGACCGGCGCAGACCTCGTCGTTTTTAGTGGCGGAAAATCCATCCGCGGGCCGCAGTCTTCAGGGATTCTTGCCGGTCGTCGTGACCTGGTCGGCCCCGCATTCGTGCAAATGATGGATCTTGATGAACACCCACAACTGTGGATGCCGCCCGCAGAACTGGTCGACTTGCAGAAACTAGCTGGGGGCCCGCCGCGTCATGGACTCGGGCGCGGGTTGAAAGTCTCAAAGGAAACAATTATTGGGTTCTTGACCGCCCTCGACTTGTTTCAATCCGGTATTTACGACTCCGAGATTGCTCGCCAGCGTACAGTGCTTGAATACATTGTTGGCGAACTCCAGGAGTTAGCCGTGTCTTGTACGATCGAGGATCCGGGAGATAGTGAATCCTCTCCGGAACTTGAAATCGTACTAGACGAAGCGGCAATTGGGCAGACTGCATTCGAGGTTTGTCGTCGGCTTCGGGAAGGCAACCCGTCAATCTATCCAGGACATGCTCGTCTGGCACAAGGTGCACTGCTGATCCACCCACTCCACTTAGACGAGCAAGCCGGGAAAGAGATCTCAAGGAGATTGACCGAAGTCATCGGTTGAATCGAGATTCCGGTACGTTCCAGTAGTCTCCCGCTCCGCCATTTCCAGATCCAAGTCAGCTTGATTCCGACTCCGCAGGTCACGACC
>CAYNZV010000268.1:0-330 GCA_964401715.1 uncultured Gemmatimonadaceae bacterium
GACCCAATCCGCTGCCGCAACCACTCGAGGATCCCCATCGCTCATGGCAACGCCAATTCCAGCAGCCTTAACGAGGTCCAGATCATTGAGGTTGTCACCGATAGCCATAGTCGCTTCTATCGGCACACCAGCAGACCCAGCAACCGCACGAAGCGCCCGGCCCTTATTGACGTCACGCCCGAAGAGGATGAAGGACAGCCCGACGACGATGCCGAGAGCGGCGTACACGCAGACCGAGGGCGGGTTCTGGAAGAAGATGAAGTTGGGGATAGCGAAGAGCAAAGCAGACTGGATAATGACGAGGCTGGAGAGTTGGGCGCTTCCGGGAGT
>CAYNZV010000268.1:340-2817 GCA_964401715.1 uncultured Gemmatimonadaceae bacterium
ATGGGAACGAGTGACCTGAACATCGTCATCAAGGTGCGCCTCAAGCGAATCAATCGTTTTGAGCACCTGATCTTCATCTGTGACAAAGACAAGTTTCGTGGTGCCCTCTGCGATAGCCGCCGTCAGATCATCCACGAAATTTATGGGAACTTTTGAGGATGCCGCGTAAAAACGGCCTTCTGGAGTGTCTGCCTCCATATACAGGCTGTCATCGAGATAGGCATTCACATGCAAATCAATGCCACGAGCAAAGGCTATAGCAGCTACAGCTGCGCCATGCGGCACTACATCGTGAGCAAATATTTCATCGGTCATCGGATGCCGAACCATCGCACCCTGGTACCAGATGATGGGGAGGGTAACGCCAAGATCCTCAGCAAACCGGCGCGCCGATCGATACATCCGGCCAGTCGCGATAGTAATTTGAATCCCTGCGTCCTGCGCATTACGAATCGACGCCCGAACTCGAGGCGTTACTCCGTTAGGCCCTTTAACCAAAGTGCCATCCAAATCCAAGGCAATCAACCCAATAGCGGAAACGTCACTCATCCACAAACTCCAATCAACACGTCTCTATTCGGTATGCCGCACCGCGCACAGCCAAAAACAAGAACTGGGCAGATCGACAAAACAGCTCAGGCCGCCTCGAAGGCCCGTATACTTTCGTTCTATGCGTTGCAGCGTTGTTTCGCTTGCGCGCCAGCTGGTTGTGCAAGCCACCATCTATCACATTGTGGCTTACCACAAGGAGCTCTGAGTGCGCTCGCGTCGTTGGCTGACTTTGGGGCTTGGCGGCAAGCGTTATCTCCTTCTTATTTTTCTTGGCACCGTCATTCTCGCGCTCGCACTGGCCATGTTCCTAGCCTTTGTGTATCGCACGATCGATGTGCCGGGACCAGCTGGAACTATCGTCTACTTCATCACCCTGCAATTTCTTGACCATCCCGTGCGTGAAATCACAGTCGGCGTACTGGGCTTGCTTGCCGTAATTGTCGGTGCCACGCTTCTCGGTCGAACCGTTCTTTCCGTCATGGTAGATCCTGACGACGATCTCGCCGAAGCTTTGTATCAAAATAGACGGCTCCAGAGCGGTCCTCGTGTAGTAGCCATCGGCGGAGGAACCGGACTTGGTGTGCTGCTACGCGGCCTAAAAAAACACACCAATAACATTACGGCGGTAGTGACTGTTGCGGACGACGGGGGAAGCTCCGGCAAGCTCCGTGAGGACTTCAACTTACTGCCACCCGGGGACGTGCGACAGTGCCTGACAGCGCTTGCTGATTCCGAGTCGCTCATGCATGACATCATGGAATACCGATTCACCCGGGGGCAGGGCCTCCAAGGACATAGTCTTGGAAATCTAGTGATCGCGGCTATGGCCGACCTCAACGACGGAAACTTCGAACGTGGGGTCAACGCGATCAGCGAAGTGCTGCGGGTTCGGGGCCGAATTCTTCCGTCGACCCTGTCACAGGTAAAGCTCGCCGCGGAAATGACCGACGGTTCTATCGTACGCGGCGAATCCCGCATCCGCTCTGCCGGTAAGCCCATTGAACGCGTATTCATCGAACCGCGACATGCATCCGCCAATGGCGAGGCCATTAAGGAAATTCTTTCCGCGGACATCATCATCTTGGGCCCAGGGAGTGTGTTTACGAGCGTCATTCCAAACCTGCTGGTACCAGATGTGGCAACAGCGGTTCGGGCATCTGGCGCGCTAAAAATATATGTGTGCAACGTCGCTACTGAGCCTGGCGAAACAGACGGCTATGACCCGTCAGACCATGTGCGCTCTGTCACCCAGCACGTCGGATCTGGTCTGTTTCAATACACCCTTGCAAACAGCAACACACGTGTTGGCTTACAGGCGTCGGGCGGAGCCCGGATGGTCGAGTTCGATCCATCTGTCCAACTGGAACTGCTAGACGCCGGCGTTCAGCCGGTGATGGCTGATGTTGTGGACGCCAAAGACTCGCGCCATCACGATCCCGACATGCTGGCCTCCGCCATCATGAACATGCACGACCAAGTTTCTAAGGGGGAACCGCCCATTCCCATCGCGATTGGTGCATCGCGCTAAACCCAAACGACATTGAGAAACGCATGATCGTGCCAGCCTTAGCTATATCACCACATGACGCGCAGATGAGAACTCTTCCAAACCCCTAGCTCGTCCGACCCACCATATAAAGCGCGACCTCTTCAAGGTTTTGCCGGCCCCATTCACTAATCGGTAGTTGCGCCGCAGATGTCGAAGCCTTTTGCAGATACGTTCTCATGTACTCCTCCGAAAATGCATAGGATCCAGCCCGGTCAAGAATCGCACTCACCGCAACCGGATCGGGATCTTCAGCCTCGTTGGAATAGATAGCAGTTAATCGACCACGGTCCTGATCAGTCGCCTTCTCAAACGCATGAATAACGGGAAGTGTTTTCTTCCGTTTTCGAATATCCGCACCAACCGGTTTTCCGGTCAC
>CAYNZV010000269.1:0-2806 GCA_964401715.1 uncultured Gemmatimonadaceae bacterium
TGGACGTGGCGATGACGTCGTCGGACTTCTCGCCGGGCACAAGGCCGATGCCACCAGTGTCGACGAGAGTGAAGGGACGACCGTGCCACTCGACCTCCGCGCTGACGCGATCGCGGGTGACACCGGGCATGTCATGGACAATGGCGATGCGGCGGCCAGCAATGCGATTGAACAGCGCGGACTTGCCAACGTTGGGCCGTCCGACGATGGCGATGAGGCCAGGGTTGTTCACAAGTTATTCACAGCCTGTTTTTTTGATGAGCACGGGTGGTTTCGTTGGCAAATCGGAATGGCGACCCCTACGGGGCTCGAACCCGTGTTGCCGGCGTGAAAGGCCGGTGTCCTAACCACTAGACGAAGGGGTCGGCCCTTGGAGCGGGGTATTATGCGAATTGAAGGTGGCTTGTCACGAGAAAACGGGAGGGCAGGTTCTGTGAACATTTCTTTGGTTGACAAGCTTGGCCAGAGCAATCAGATTAGACGGCGAACACTTTTTTGATTCGGGCGACAGAACGTTTCTTCAGAGGGGTTCTCCACCCCCACCTCCTTGGCGTCTGTTGCCCGAATCACTTTTTTGGATAGCGTTGGTCGGTTACTGCGGCTAAATCCGGAACGGATCGACGGATTCAACAGGGGGCGTAGCTCAATTGGTTAGAGCGCTGGCCTGTCACGCCAGAGGTCGCGGGTTCGAGTCCCGTCGCTCCCGCCATTTTCTTCAAGAAATTCCTCAATATGCCGATATAAGGTGTGGACAAGTCAGCCGCTCCAGTGGGGGCTACATCATTGCATAAAGGGGAGTAAATCCTTACGGTTTTCGTCAAACAGAGGCGGACCGATTTCGAAATCCATGAAACGCAAACGGGTGTACATTGCGCTATTGGCGCTAATAGTGATCGCGGGTGTAATCATCACGTGGCTGCGCTTGGCGGACAAGCCGACGGAGGTCGTGTTGTTTCAAGACTTGCCGACGGAGGAGACACCCGATCATTTCTTTGACCAAGGTATCGCCAAGCGCGCGCGCTGGGTGCGTCTGGACGAAACGGGACTGCAGCAGCTTTCGCTCACCGACGGCCAGCCGAAGGAGGTTGTCTTAAACCTGTTTCCCGACCTTCGCGTCAAGGCACTGATCACTGACAATGTCACTCACTGGAACGGTGACCAAGCGGCCTATGGTTTCATTGATGAAAATCCGGACTCCATGTTTGTCATGTCCCGACATCAGGAGGTGATGATGGGATTGGTCGTGTTACCGGATGCGCGGCAGGTGTTGATCAGTTTCGAAGAGGATGACCCGGAGGGTCATAAATATGTCATCGTAGAGATCGATCCCCAAAAGGCAGGCAGTTGTGGGACGTGTGTGACCGACGTCAGTCAACTTCGGCAGCCGAGCAGAGGTGATACGCAGGAGGCGACAAAAGTTCCTGACACCGGGGAAAAGGTTTCGCAGTCTTCCGGTGGCGCGGTGCTGGCCCTCTCAAGACAATTGGCCAAGCGTAATGACGGTGCGCGCAAACTTTTGGAACAGCAGCCTTGCGATGTTTGCACACCGCTAGATTCAACCAACCAACTGCCAGCCCCGACGCAAGTCACTGAAGTTTCAGCTGACGCGCCATTGCCAATTCCACCTCCGATGTTGGCCACCGTTAACCCGCGAGGAATGTTGGCTGCCAATCGTTGGCGAATTCATGACACCCAAGGTGGCAACACACGGCGTCAGTCGCATGTGGGTCGGCCCACGCGCAGTGGCGCCATGTCACTGCGACCTGATGAGGTTGAGTATATTGACATACTCTTTTTATACACGACCGAGATACATACTGCTCTTGGTGGGAATGCGGGGAATGGAACCCAAAAGCTTCAGGCAAGGGTTGATCTGATAATTGATTCCTTAAATGGAATCTTTGTTTCGAGTGGAGTAAACCTCGCGGTGCGTCAGGCGGGTAATTGCACTTTGGCAGAGTGTCGGACATGGGGTGGTACGGGTGGCATTGGAAGTGGCGGGGTACAGGGTGGTTCGATAGCGGGCGCTTATCCGCCTGAAGGTCCGCTCTGGACAGAGGTGCAGGCACCGGAGCAACCGGACTATACCGTCGAGCCGCCCGTGAAGACCAATGGCTATCGCAAAGCATGGGCGGGTATTTAATTGCCGACATTTGGGGAGCCAGATGCTTCTGGTAAGCCCATGGCAGAACATCTTGAATGGCTGGATGACCGACGCAACAGCTTGTTGTACGGTTCACAGTACTGGGGCTTTGAATTCGGCTCCATTAACAGTGATATGTGGGGTTTTCACGATTCCTATGGAGGTGGAGGTGGGAGCGACAATATTTATCCGCCGATGGAGAACCTGCCCAAAGATACGGTATTCAGGATGACACCCAATTCAATCTCAAACATTGGGCCACATATCTTCCACAACGGCAATACCCCAGGTCATAAGGTTGGTCCAGTAGATCGCTGGGATTCTAAGGTCACCATTCAAGGTGGAGGTGCGGGGCCCGCTGCCTCTGCCCAATACAGGGGAGACCAGTCGCACGATACAGTCTTCTTCCGGTATGACGAAGGTGGCCGGGAGAGGCCTCCGCCTTGGGGCAGTGTTTCAAGTGATCCGTTGGGGAACATGTTGCCGGGAAGATGGGGTACGACTTTCAACATCGCGCACAATAGTCCCATTGGTATGCGTATGGATTACAATGGGACAGATTATGCGGGGAACTCTTATATCGGTAATCCCAATGAGACTCGTAGGGATCCGCGTTACCCCTGCCTACCCGGTCAGGAGGGTCCATTCGACCCCACGTATGAC
>CAYNZV010000270.1:0-1461 GCA_964401715.1 uncultured Gemmatimonadaceae bacterium
GGACGCGGGCGGCCGGGGGCTTCGACCCGGCGCGGCCGGAAAGCCGGCGGCAACCTGCAGGCGTTTGGGGTGATGGTGCGATAGAGATCGTTCATATCAATGAGCATAAGGGCGATGCCGAGACGGGCGCGCATTTACTAGCCTTTGACAGTGTGCACGGCACCTGGGCTGTTCCCGTCGCTGAGGAAGCACAGGCGATCCGCATCGGCGAGAAAACAGTATCTTTTTCCGCCCATGACGCGCCCGGCGCGGTTCCATGGCGGGAGTATGGCGTTGACTTGGTTTTGGAATGCACCGGTAAGTTTAAGACCTTGGGCGCGCTTCTGCCCTATTATGATGGCGGCGTATAAAAGGTGATCGTCGCCGCTCCGGTTCAGGAAATATCGGCGCTTAACATTGTCATGGGGATCAACGATCACCTTTACGATCCGGCTCGACATGATTTGCTGACCGCCGCGTCCTGCACGACGAACTGCTTGGCGCCGGTGGTAAAGGTTGTGCATGAGGGGCTGGGTATCCGACACGGTGTTATCACCACTGTCCATGATGTGACAAACACGCAGTCGGTTATTGACGCACCGCACAAGGATTTGCGCCGTGCGCGAGCCTCGATGACAAACCTAATTCCCACTACAACCGGTTCAGCTAAGGCGATCGGTATGATCTATCCAGAACTGAATGGGAAGCTGAACGGCATTGCCGTGCGCGTTCCCGTTCTCAACGCGTCGCTTACGGACTGCGTTTTCGAAGTCGAGCGGGAGACGACGGCAGAGGAAGTGAATAAATTGTTCGAAGCTGCAGCTATGGGGCCACTAAACGGCATCCTTGGTTATGAGACGCGACCTCTGGTCTCCGCCGATTTTGTTAACGATACGCGTTCCTCCATCGTGGATGCGCCGTCGACTATGGTGGTTAATGGCACTCAGGTGAAAGTGTTCTCTTGGTATGACAACGAGTATGGCTATGTCTGTCGTATGGTCGAACTCGCTGACAAGGTTGCTGTGAGCCTTTCACCGGAACGGGCGGCGGAGTAAGGGGGCGTTATGTTTGACATCCGTAACTACGCGATTGTCACATCCGCCTATTGGGGTTTTACCCTGACGGATGGCGCGCTGCGTATGTTGGTACTACTACATTTTCATACGCTCGGCTATTCGCCGCTTGAGCTCGCTTTCTTATTCATGCTCTACGAGTTCTTTGGTGTCGTAACAAATCTCGTCGGTGGTTGGATTGGCTCCCGTGTTGGTCTGCGGATCACACTATACGCTGGCTTGTCGCTTCAGGTTTTCGCGTTGTGGTTGTTGTCGCAGCTAGATCCTACTTGGTCGAGGGCGGCATCCGTCGCTTTCGTCGTCATAGCGCAAGGCTTGTCAGGTGTTGCCAAAGACTTAACCAAGATGAGCTCTAAGAGTGCCATCAAGTGGGTGGAGCGTGGCGCGGACCTCAGCGCCGACCGGCAGG
>CAYNZV010000270.1:1471-2790 GCA_964401715.1 uncultured Gemmatimonadaceae bacterium
CAAGTTGGTGGTGCCGGGCGACGCGCATTCCGCTTTGTTTAAATGGGTCGCGGCCCTCACGGGCTCTAAGAATGCGCTCAAGGGAGCCGGGTTTTTTATGGGTGGGTTGCTTCTTGCGATGCTCGGTTTCGAGCAGTCGCTATGGGCGATGGCCGTTGGGCTTGTGGTCATATTGTTCACCACTGTCGTCTTCCTACGCAGCGAGCTTGGCAAGTCGAAAGCGAAGGTCAAGTTCACGCAAATCTTTTCCAAAAGTCGAGCGATCAATTTGCTCTCTGCTGCGCGTTTCTTTTTGTTCGGCGCCCGTGATGTATGGTTCGTCGTTGGCGTACCGATTTTTCTGCACGATGTTGTCGGCTGGACCTTTACTGAAGTTGGCGCCTTCATGGCCGCCTGGGTAATCGGATACGGATTAGTCCAGGCTGTGGCCCCCGGGATGTTGAAGCACTCGGCTGATGGTTTGTCGTCAGAAACGCGAGCTGCTCAATTTGGAGCCTTCGTGCTCGCAGCTATACCGGTGTGCATCGTCGCAGCCATCCACTCGGGGACAGATCACACGCTAGCCGTCGTTGGGGGACTGACCCTCTTTGGCATCGCATTCGCCGTCAATTCTTCGGTTCACTCGTACCTGATCTTGGCTTTCACAGATTCCGACAAGGTTGCTCTCAATGTCGGCTTTTACTATATGGCCAATGCGGGCGGACGACTGGTGGGAAGTCTGCTATCCGGCCTGTCTTATCAGTTTTGGGGACTGACTGGCTGTTTGCTGACGGCGTCGGCGTTTCTAGTGATTGCCGGCCTTCTCACCATATCCCTCTCGGGAGAGCGGAGAGACGGTATATCGGGCCCTCTCACCGAGTAACACCGCGAGGGGCAATTTAGCGGAGTTGTTGAGTGTCGAATTTTTTTATTGTCGTGCTTAGCGCGTTCATATTGTTGGCGGGTCCCGTCGCTGCCGATAAAAAGGCGGATGCTGTCGCCAAATTGGTCATCGAACAGCGTAAGCTCACGAGTAAGAACACATTCCGGGTAAAGGAAGGTCAGGTTGTCGAATTGCGTTGGATGACCGACGAGGATGTTGAACTTCACCTGCATGGCTATGACGTACTGGTGAAGGCTAAACCCGGAACGCCTGTGGTAATGCGATTTAAAGCGCATGCTACCGGCCGCTATCCGGTAACCGTTCACGGTTTTGGCGGCAAGCATTCACACGGGGACGGCCATTACGAAAAGACCATGCTGTACTTGGAAGTCTACCCGAAGTGAGGCAGACAGATTTTCTTTCGGATTAGGCGGAAACGCACTCTTCGAGTGCCCGT
>CAYNZV010000271.1:0-2781 GCA_964401715.1 uncultured Gemmatimonadaceae bacterium
CGGCCAATCTTTCTGCGGTCGATCCGACGCGCTTTACGTATTCTGACATGGTTTCTTCTCCTCGTCGATCGAGTTCACCTCAAGTCCTTACATGAACTATCGCACTTTCTTTGCATTCGTCACCGCGTTTGAGATTCATTTTTTCGACAACCTCGTTGACGAATCAGGTCCAAGCCTATCTGCAACACGACATTTCACTCCTCGATATACATTTTTCACCTCCCCGTTGCCCATGACCTGTTTCCCGGAAATACTAAAAGTGACGGACTATCTCTCCACAACGTCAGTGACCTCACGCCACCCTGATGGCAAACTCCTGCTCCAGCCAAGCTTCCCCGTCCTGCGCCCGTACCAACAGCACATGTTCGCCAGCCGGTATCAAGTGATCGTCGTCCGGGGCTTCCGAACCCAGAATGTAAGGCGGTCCTTCGTAGCTATTGATCCGTCGATCGTCCACCCACAATTCCACCGCTAACCCGTCCACTCCTTCCACCCACACGCGCAATCGCTCAAACGGTTGATAGGCTCTCTTGTTGTGCGGCTCGGACAGATAGATCCCCTTGCTGTAGCGGCTTTGTTCCTTCGTTTCTCGATCTTTCCATCTTTTCAAGGCCTCGTATGATCCGGCAAGGGAGATATATCGGCGTGTGTCAGCACGGTTCACAGGTGCGTCACATTGGTAAATAAAAACGCCTTCTGCCCCAGCCTCGTAACAGTTCAGCAAGCGCTCAAACCAGAGCCCTGGCATCGGCACACACGGTTCCACGTTGGGCAGAATGGTGGTTTTACTCCCACGTGCTGCTTCCAGATATTCTTCGATCTCAAAGCAAAGCGGACAGTTAAAAATCTGGCTAGGCACCAGATAATCGGCCAGTTCCTCGGCGATCCATGTCTGGTAGTCCATGAATTCATTCATGGGGGCACCGCGGGCAGGGAACCGCACCAAGACAATCACCGTCCCTTTCTCTGCGCACCAGAAGCGGGCAGACAGCTCGCGCAACTTCTGGAGGAAGAGAGTGACCGTTTCTTTGCTCTTCAAAGCGTCGGGATACCGACACCAATCGACCGAAAGGTGGCGGGCGCCCATCTCCAACATCTCTTCGAACAACGACAGGATATATTCGCGCACTTCAGGTATTTCATACAAAAGCGCTGATCCTTCGTTCCAATCTGGATGCTGCTTGGAAAACTCCGATTCAAAATTGCTGCCGACATAGCAGTTTGTGGCACCCATATTCGCCCGCGGCTCAATGCCGAGCTGGCGGGCGTATTTAAACTGCGACTCGAAGGCATTGGTGTATTGCACCATGCGACCCACGTTGTCGGTGTGTGGCACCTCACCCCGCACTGGATCGCCGTGGGTTTCAACGACCAGCTGAGTGCCCACCCGGGTTTCTGCCACTGAGCAGGACCCACCACGCATGAACTGTATGTCGAGCATGTCCACCCTCGCTTCTGAGAAGGCGAGGATAGGCTCTCGGTGCTGTAAATTGGTCTCTATTTTTTGAGTGAACGACCATCCGTACGGTTCCTGATAACCGATTACCAACCGCCGCTGTGCGTCCGCACGCCACTCATCCTCGAGGTGTTGTACCTCTTGCTGGGAAAGCGGTACTAACCGTACCATGTCCAGCGCGGCGTGAAAGTCATCTTCGTATTCGTAAACAGTTCGATATGGCTGCCTTATCACTAGGTTCTGCCAGTCCATGTCGCACCACTTCCAGAACGCCTCTTCGCCGTGCCGAATAGCTGGATCGGTAGTATCCGGCGCTACATGAGAGGCGTAACCGAAGTCTTCGGTGCGCTCATCGCCGGACAGGCGCAATTCCATACCGCACAACTTGGGAGGCAGCGACACAAAGAGGGCGTAAGGTCCGCGTAAATCGAGAGGATAAGTAAGTTGAGGTAGCTCGATGTTCTTTTCTTTTGCCTCCAGAGAAGTGCCGTCGAGCGGGGCGTCTTCACCCAATTGTCCGGTGCGCCACCACCAGACGGCCTCTCCCGGACAGGGATCAGCGGAAACGTATTTGGTCTGCAACACCCGCGACCAATCGTCAAGCAGAACAACATCGTCGTTGTTGAGCCCCACTACTGTTTCGGCAGCCGCGAGCAGGGACCCGTCCGCCGATAGCTCGATCTTAAGGATTGCCGAGCTTTGTTGTGCAAATTTTGGAAATGGATTCCAGATAGCGGTCCGAGTCAGCCCAGAGCAGCCGTATTCAACAAAGGCTCCTTTCCGCACCCCAACGGCCCAATCTGCGTGTGGCACCAGAGCACTAGCTGTGGGGCTCATGTACCGCCACACCACCGCAGGTTCCCAAGTACCTTCTGCATGCATGCGCACTTTGCAACAGACCTCTACTTCACCCGGAACACCATTGGGCACATCGTACGAGAGGTGCACATACCTCGTAACCGGGTCAGTTGCTATTTGAATCTCCATCTCTGTCACCCATCATCTGTTAAGTGGCACACAACCCCCAACCTTGCACGACGCTGTCTATGATCGCTGGCGGCGCGGAGCTATAAAAACACAGCTCGGCCGGTCGAGTAATTCGGGACGCAAAATGGAATCGACGACATGCCATTCCTTACAGACGAAACACATCAGAATCTCACGTTTTTCGACGGGTGGCTTTGACGCCTCGGTTGACAGCACGCTCGAAGGCTCGGATCTCGCGTGTACCTTCCAACACACCTATTTCCATGTGAAAATCCCGCACTTCTCCCGGTCCTATGTGCTCCAGTGTGCCATGTTTGCGATTCGAAATCCTGCCGGCA
>CAYNZV010000272.1:0-2763 GCA_964401715.1 uncultured Gemmatimonadaceae bacterium
CGTTCCGCATTCGTGCCGAGGTGGAAGGCGCGACCGAACTGTTTGCGCTTTACATGCGGTAGCGCTGCGCGCTGACCGCTCGGAAGGATCTTCAACCGTGCCCATCATCAGCCACATCGAATGCCTCGACGACACGACGGTACGTTTCGACTGTCACGGCGACAATTGGCACACGACCAGCGTACGTCTCGCCCGCCAATCGTACGCTGGAGCAGTTTGCAGAGGAATTTCTTTAAAAGGGATGTGTACACTGCAAACCGCAAACAATCGATGGATACAGATGACGCCTGCAGCGGCATGTCCTACCTCTATTGGGCAGGTTGAAACTTGGTGAAATCAGCCGAAAACATATAGAGGGTCTGCAGCAGCATCTATTGCAAAAGCTGTCCGTGGGCACCTCCGACAACGTGATCACGGCGCTGAAGGTCGCCATCCACAAGGCAAAGGATTGGGATTACATCGAAAAGAGTCCGTTCCCCCGCCGATTGAGTTGGCCGCGCCAGAAAAAATCTCGCGTCAAGAAACCGCTGACTCTGGAAGAGGTGAGACGGTTCCTCCAGTACACGCCGGAGGAACTGAAACCACCCTATTCCGGAAATTGCTCGCAAGGCCAATATCGAAGGCAAGGTCTTTGTTCGGGTACGATTGGGAAAGGATGGTAGAGTGAGCAAGGTTCTTGGTATCACAGGTCCAGCAGTCTTCCACGAACCTGCAGCCAATGTGATTTGGCTATGGAGATTTACCCCAGCTATGGTAAACGGCAAACCAGTGGTCGTCGAAGCCACACTGCCCATAAATTTCACCCTTCATTAGAAGTGGAACACGTCGTCATTCGCATAGAAGATTACGTTGCTGGCACCCACGAGCGCCCTGAAGTGGGTGTGTTCACGCAGACCCATTCCACGAGACGTCCGGTCCCATGGGGTCATATATCGGCTGGTGACGTGATATGGATGAAATGGACCAGTGGGCCCATTGTGGCGAAGGCACTCGTACCCGGTAATGATCCGTATGTGTCCACGGTAATCGGGGCACGTTGAGAGGAACGGCGATGCGTCAGTGCAAATTTTTTGTGAGATCCGTGGACCAGTAGGCCAAGGGCCAATCAATACCGGATTCATTTGAATGAATGGTGCGTATCCCGTCGTTGCAAGTTTCGGCAAGCCCGACCCTAGGCGCCGGTTTCGGAGAGAATCGCGTGTGCCGCATTATGCCCTGGGGCCCCCGAAACCTCGCCACCAGGATGCGTGCCCGCACCACACAGCCACAAGCCGTCGATGGGGGTCTTGTACTCCGCCCATCCGGGCAGCGGTCGGCGCGAAAACATCTGCCCCGGTACCTGGTCGAGGTGATGGATATTGCCATCGGTGAGGTAGACTCGCCGCTCGATGTCAAATGGGGTCAGCAGCATCCATTCGCGAATGGCCTGACGAAAATTCGGCGCATATGCCGAGACGGAATCGATCAACGCCTCTCCGACCTCCTGGCGACGATCGTCCCAGGTCCCCGAAGACAGCTGAACGGGCGCGTATTCACTGAAAATGGAAAGCACGTGTTTCCCCGCCGGACAGATCGTGTCGTCGTAGACCGAGGGAATCTGGATCGACATCACCGGATCCTGAGAGGGTCTACCGGCGCGGGCATCGGCCCAGGCGCGCTGCACGTAGTCGACGGATGGAGATATCCACACGCGGGCGGTAATCCGAGGATCGTAGTCCGGACCCAGATACGCGGAAAAGTCGGGAAGCTCGTCCATGGCCGCGTGAAATTTCAGATAGGCGATCTCGGTTTTGAGGCGGGCTACCTGGGAGCGGAAGTCGTCGGTAAGGTGTTCGGCATCCACCAATTTCAGGAAGGTCCGTTTGGGGTCGGCATTGCTCACCACCAGCTCGCTTCTAATCTCCTCGCCAGAGCTTAGCTCGACGCCCTTTGCCGCGCCCTGTTCGACGATCACGCGCCGCACCTCACACCCGGTCCGAATACTCGCACCTTCACTTTGGACGTATTCCGCCATAGCTGCAGTGATCGACCCCATGCCACCTTTGACGATGCCGACGATGCGGATCTCGGTGTCCACGTCGCCGGGCAGAAAAGCGGAGGGAAAGGAGCTGCCTACGACATACGGGTTGCCGTGATCCCCCGAGTGGACGACCGCTCCTCTTACCTGCTCGGACTCAAAGAATTCGTCGACGAGATCGGCATGACAGGTTGTCAGAAGTGTCTCGAATAGTTGCTCGCTGCCCGTCTCCCGGGCCCGCTGCAGCAGATCGGCAAGGTTGGGAGGCGGTGTCAGACCGAACGGGCGGGTAATGGAGTACGCCCTTTCCCAGAAATCATTCCAGCGCGGATAGTTTTCGGCGTCTTTCACGGAGAAAGAGCGAATTGCCTCTGCGTTGCGCTCGGCGTCACGCCAGAATATGAGGTGGCGGCCGTCGGGAAAGGGACGGAACTCGTGCGGTTGCACATCGAAGAGCTCGAAGCCGTACTTCTGCAGCTCCATGTCGCAGACGATTTTCGGATGCAGGGCGTAGAGCATGAACGAGCAGCTGGAGAAACGGAAACCAGGGAAGAGCTCTTCGGTGGCACAGGCGCCGCCGATGGTGTCGCGGCGTTCCAGTATCAACACGTTGCGCCCAGCACGGGCGAGATACCCTGCAGCTACCAGCCCGTTGTGCCCGCTTCCTATGACAACCGCATCATACATGAAACTGGTATTCCCCATATCAAAATCAGTTGGGGTTTAGATTGAACTCGACTCTGTTT
>CAYNZV010000273.1:0-2753 GCA_964401715.1 uncultured Gemmatimonadaceae bacterium
CAACGGCGCACGTAATTAGATGCGAGGATTCGTATGCAGACAGTGGACCGAAGGAGCCGAACCCACTGATGGTAGTCAGAATGACACGGGGATTCCATGAGCGAAGCTCGGCGAAATCCAAGCCGCGTTGTCGGAGTCCTTCGTCAGTATCGCTGGCAATGACCACGTCATATCGCTGGACAAGTTTTCTAAGGGTTTCCCTTCCGATCTCTGAATCCTCATCCAGCACAACGCTACGCTTGCCGGTGTTGAAGTAGAAAAAGCTGGCACTCTTTTCGATGTCAGGTTGGGCTTTTGGAAACGGGCCAAGAGATCTACATATATCTCCTTGGTCTGGCCGTTCGACCTTGACGGTGTTGGCGCCGAGGTCGGCCAGAAGTTTGGCGCAGAACGGACCAGCAATTCCCTCGGATAAATCCAGAACTTTAGTGCCATCAAGAAGTTTGGTGTGCATACCGTTTAGTTGCCTCGCCGCCATGAAAACTCCTCGTGCTCCAATGACATCAGTCGTTGTCTGCGGACGCTTGGACGAAAGAGAAACATTTTTTCCCTGCGGCATGCGCCCAGAATTCCTCTTCCAGTTGGATGGGGGAGGGTCGATCGAAGGTGGCGCAAAGCTGGAAACTGTCGTGATCTAGCTTCTCGTATCCGTAAGCTAAACCGGTTCGGGGATCGGTGGGCATGCGGGCGAGTCGGCGACCATCCAACAGCTCACCGATTTCCATTGGGAGTTTGTCCCGTTCTTCCCAGTAATCACCAAATGCGGTCGAGAGCCGGGCTAAATCCTCCACGCGGTGGTTGTCCAGGCGTATCAAGCGTTGTTCGCTCGGTGAGCCGGAGATCACCAGGCTCATAACCAGAACTAAAGCGACCAGGCAGGATGTGCTCCAAAAAGCGATTTGGTTAATGTTCACAGAGCCAACGCCTTATCATCCTCTCGAATGGCCCACAGGTAGTAACCAAAGATTGCGCTGGATATTAGTCCTACCACGAATGTTTTCAGCAAGAATGGAATCGAAAGACCTCCTGATAACAAGGTATACACGACAGTGATAAAGTCACCAGTGATAACGCACGCGGCGATGAACATGGTGAGATAAGTTAGCCAGCGTCGCACTGGCGAAGTCCTTCTTATGGGGTCTAACAACAGGCCCCGATTGGTGTAATAACTCACGGAAATAAAGATTGGGTATGCAACGATCAGCGCCGCCGTTGACATGCGCATCAAACCTAACGTGGCTGATTCTTCTTGGTCAAGTCGATCGACAAATGCCAGGTCAATGAATTGGAATAGAAGAGCCCCGAAGTGAAAGCCACTGACATATAGCGTTGCAAATAAAATGAGGTAGAGAAAGGCGTCGCGAGCTAACAGTTGCGGCTTCGGAGTGGGAACGGGAACGACAAAATCGAGGTCGGCAATCGACCGTAATCCATCGGCGATTTGTTCCTTCGGCCAACCGGCCGCAGTCAGAGCTTGTTCTACCTGCTCTTTGTTTGAGCCTGCACGTATTGCATGTTCAATGAACGTGGCGAGATTTCGGTCCACCATACGACGCCTCGGAAAATGGAATCCGTTGGAGCATTGTACCGTTACGGATCACCGATTGATGGCACCCCCGCCTGTCTTTCGGACATTCCCGGGCCGTTCTATTGACCACGGGTGTTCGTGACAAAGGCATGTAAGGGTGCCCATATCTCAGGATGTGACAGTGGTTCACTGTGTTGACCCATGTATCGCGCAATGCTCGGTGGCGATTGAAGGCGGTCGATGAAGAGATCGGTTTCCCTGGGCGGAATGACACGGTCTTTGTCGGCCCGAATGATCAATGTTCGACTTGGTAACTCATCGATGGCTTTTGTTACATCAAACGGGTGCCGAAGCATCCAACGGATCGTTGAAGCGGGTATCCAGCGATATCGGACAGTCGCGACGTCGGCCACACTTCTGAATGGACTCATCAGGATCAATGCATTGGCGTGTTTCCGGGCGGCGGCATGCACCGCGACGACGCTACCCAGACTGCGTCCAAACACCAGCAGCGGTCGCTCTTTTCCATACGCCGCTTGGGCGAAATCGACCACGGCTTCGGCATCGGCCAACATACCGAGCTGGCTCGGTTTGCCTTCACTGTCCCCGTAGCCTCGGTAGTTGACTAGGACTGAGGTCGCAGGCAACGACACAAAGTGCGATGTTGACTGCGATAGTTCTTCACCGTTACCGCCAAAGTAAACCAGCAGCGGTCCCTCAGAAGCTTTGTTGATAACCCAGCCTGCAAGCCGCACGCCGGCGTTTGGGAGCGAAACGTTTTCAATCGTGGGATGTGCCGGGTACGAGGCAACCGGGCTCGGGAAAAACAACAGGCGTTCCTGCACGAAATACAGCAGGCCGCATACACCGACATAAAAGAGTGCCAAAGCACCAAGTACCGTCAGTAGAGTCACCCTGAGCATCCGACTTCATTAGGCTCTAGAGCGTCGGTTCGAGCAACACCGAGTCGGACCCTTGAATCTTCCACACCATCGGGGGGGTATAAAACGATTTTCAGCTTCTCCGCCTAGCTCTTCAAATCCCGCTTTAACAAATCGCCTTCGTGATCCCATGCGGGGCCAGACACGAGACCCGTTTCCAGTTCCTGGTGTGCATGCCAGAGGAGTTGGGGGATATCGAGGCGCTCGGGACACCGAGGTTCACAGTCGCCGCACTTTGTGCACTGATCACCCTTGACGCCGAGTATCCAAGCACCCCCACTTCC
>CAYNZV010000274.1:0-2680 GCA_964401715.1 uncultured Gemmatimonadaceae bacterium
GTCGGGTCTCACGTCGCCGAAGTCGCTATCTAAGAGTTTGGCTACTAGTGATGCCGCTGAGGCGGCGGGCCGCGTGGCACCACCAATTGACCTAGAGAGATCAATTCCGTGGCAAGTAAGTTCGACGACTCGCCCCAACAAGAAGTCTTCAATCGATAGCCATACATCCCACGCCGGCAACACGATTCTGAGTGACTCGTCAACCATTTCAAGGAAGTGGCGAGCTTCTTGAGCTCCTTCTATGAACTGCTCCCCGAGATCTTCGTTTGATCTTTTCTTGGCATAGCCCTGTGTCATTAGGTCTATTTCGCTTGAGAACTCACTAGTTCGTCGCATCCATTCCCTAAAACTAATTTGGGTCTGATGTTCCTCCGGATAGGAAGCATTCGACAGTTTCGAGAGGTTCAACGAAATAGTTATATGTCCGACGAGTGCGCCGATACTCCAGTTCGGCAGTGAACTCTCGACCGAGAGATCCATAATTTTGTCGAAGTCGCTTTGGACCACCGTTAGTTGTTGCAGAAACGCTTCGCGGGTCTCATCAAGCGAGTACATCTATTCAAGTCCTTGCAAGAAACCGAGGACCGCTTTGTTGAATTTTTCGGGTTCTTCCATGTTCGGCACGTGACCAGACTCCGGCATATCAAGCCGTGTTGCGTTGGGAAGACGTTCCGCCAAAGCTTCCCCTTGCATTCGCAGATCAAGTACGTCCAAGCCGCCGATAACTACGAGTGCGGGAGTGATGATTTCTTCGAGCCTGTTAATTGCCGCTGGTTCTGCCCACACCGCAGGATCTCGATTTTCGAAATGCCACCCAGAGTACGACTGCACAATATCTCGCAAGTCCGAAGCCACAGTTGTATGTCGCATTGCTGACGCCAACAGAGGCGAATCCAAAATGAGTTGTTGCGCTACTTGGAGTCCTTGTTCTCGAGCGGTCTTAAAAGCCGTGACTAACGGGAAGCCCTCTACCCACTCCCAACCCGTTATCGGCCCCGCAGCTTCAAAGATCAACCCGAGAAGCCGCTTAGGGTGAGCAAACGAAAAATCAAGTGAGACCGACCCGCCGAACGATTCTCCTCCAATTACTGCCTTTGAGATGTTGAGGTGATCGAGTACAGCTGCGACATCGTCGCAGTGTCGATACGGGTTAACCGTCGGCATGCTTGAGCGTCCATATCCGCGGAGATCCATTCGGATGAGTCGATACTCCTTCGATAGCGCTTCTACTTGAGGGTCGAACATTCGAAGATTGAGGGTTCCTCCGTGGAGGAGCACCACTGCCGGGCCTTCTCCTTCGGTAGTGCAGAAAATTTCACCGTCGTTAACTGCGATCATGCCTTCACTGAACAAGTCGATCACCCCTTCGTTCGCCGCACATGGATGACTTGGACCGCTTCGAGCATTGAACTACCAACCGTTGACTGGGGTCCGACCTGTGGACTCGATAAGCCCATTGAGAACGCTATCTCCGCAGGCCGGAGCAGGTGACGAGCTCCATCTTTCGTGATTGTCATCTCTCAGACCTCTTCGCGCTTTTGGCTAACTGAAAACAGTAGCTGGTCGCAAATTGTTACTTACTTATCGGACAACAAGCAAAGACCCAGATGCGAAGGCGAATTACTATCTCCGCTGCTTGGCTATTCGGAGGTGGACTATGGGACTAGCAGATCGAAATTTCGAAATGATTCACACAAACGGTGTGAATCTCCGTTGCGTAGTCGAAGGCGACGGCCCTTTAATAATTCTTATGCACGGATGGCCACAGTGTTGGTACCTGTGGCGACACCAAATTGACCCTCTAGTCGAACAGGGCTGGAAAGTTTGCGTACCGGACCAGCGAGGATTCGGTAAATCAGACTGCCCCCCAGATATTTCTGACTACGGTGTTCTCGAACTAAGCGCCGATATAGACGGACTCGCGACAGCTCTTGGCTACGACCAATATGCACTTATGATCCATGATTGGGGAGCAATTGTCGGTTGGAACGTAGCGCTGCTTTACCCCGATCGGGTGCGCGCAGTAGTGGCTATGTCAAACCCCTATACGCGACACATCCAACCACAAATTTTCGAAGAAGAGTTTTGGGGCGACACATTCTTCTACATAGCTCACTTTTGCGGGAATGTTGGAACCGCTGAAGCTCACCTTGATCAGGACGTCCGACGTTCAGTCCTGCAACTTCATTGTTGGGCAGGTGGCGATCACGACCCCCGCATACCCGGAAAGGGACGAATGCAGATACTTGATGCGTTACCCCAGCCACCCGAAGAAACGCCAAGCTGGATGACTGAAGCTGACCTCGATTACTACAGCGAAATGTATGAATCATCTGGTTTTAGGGGCGGACTTAATTGGTACCGAGCTTTCCCCAATCTGTTGGGAGACACTGAGTCGTTAGAGGGTGTGAAAGTCCCGCAACCTTGCATCTTTATCCAAGGATCTAATGACGTGGTGGCCAAGATGATTCCCAATGGCCACTTAGATGCTCACTGTGAAGATCTTCGAGGAGAGTTCTTCCTGGAAGGGCCTGGCCATTGGTTGCCGGTGGAAGCGAAAGACGAGGTCAACCGCATTAGTCTCGATTTTCTTGCCGAATTCGTCTAATTGAGAAGCTCCCAGGTTCGAGAAACGACTCAGGGAGCCCCGGCCATGTCACAAGCCTGGGAAAAACTCCCC
>CAYNZV010000275.1:0-2665 GCA_964401715.1 uncultured Gemmatimonadaceae bacterium
TCTAAAGCGCGAAAACGCCCACTCTCATTGCATGAACGATACGTAAGACGATAGCGATGAGACAAACTGGGCTCGCTGTGAAGAATGGTAGATCAACGGGAATCTACCTTCATCTAATCGAGATACGTTATGATTTACACGAATGTCTACGACTTAGTCTGCTCAATCGTTAAAGCTGATCCGCAGACCACCATCAGTTCCTATAGCCTACAATGGAGCCAAGGAGGGGAAATATCGACACATTCTTCTGCTCTTGCTGCAAATACAGACGAATCAAGAGATATCACCCAGGCAATATTTGATTGCCTGAGTAGTCACTTTTTTAGCTTTCGTGCTCCCGGAACGGTAGATTTCACCTTTGCCCACTTCCGTTTTGATGATCAGGGATTAACAACGCAGGCCACATGGGAAATAGCAAGGCCCAGCGAATTTGAGGAAACGACTTTTTCTTTCAAAGATCAGCAAGACGTGTGGGGAACCAAAATCCAGGTAATTGGCGGTTCCAACTTTGAAACTATCCGTGCTTCTCTTAACGCTACAGGCGAGGTCAAATTTGAACTCGTTCTTGACGAAAAAGGTTGGGTTAAGAACAACGTTGCCTTCAGCCTGGTGGAGGAAGCCCCCGAGATGATAGAACCAGGTGTTTTAGCACTTATCAATGACAACCTTCCGGCTATTAACAACGCCATTAGGACGCAGCTAATGAATTTTGCCAAAGAAGCCGCTGCCGACTTTACTACTGCGGATACTTCTAATTTTTCGCTCGAGTGGTCGTCTGAAGGTAGCCTCATTTATCCAAATGAGGAGTTTGGTGAGGACATTACCAATACGCCCCTTAATGCTATAGCGACTGAACACATGAAGGCAGAGCATTGCAAGAGAATATTTGACTTCCCCTGTAATTGTTTCTTTGAGGTAACTTAGCCTACTACCTCGAATCTAATTGATCTCCAGATCAACCCCGCAGCATCTTCTTCAACTCAGCTAAGCCCACACCCGTTTCCACTATCATCCACGCCTCTAAAGCGCGAAAACGCCCACTCTCATTGCATGAACGATACGTAAGACGATAGCGATGAGACAAACTGGGCTCGCTGTGAAGAATGGTAGATCAACGGGAATCTACCTTCATCTAATCGAGATACGTTATGATTTACACGAATGTCTACGACTTAGTCTGCTCAATCGTTAAAGCTGATCCGCAGACCACCATCAGTTCCTATAGCCTACAATGGAGCCAAGGAGGGGAAATATCGACACATTTTTTCTATAACTGGTGATCGACCCCGAGTTTTATCGACCGGTCTGGATGCTCGTTGATCTCGTGATAGGCCGTCGCTGCTTGCGAAAACGGGACAATTGGATCGATTAGGCCGTCCACATTGAGCCGCTTTTCCACTAAAAGTGCCAGCGATTCATCGCGAATGCGGTCGAAGGTCCAGTTGGGCTGCGGCATCGGTTGGCTATTGGCGCGGCTGGATATCACGTGGATGCGATTTCGGTGCCACTCGCCAGCCAAGTGGACGCCTTGACTACCGTGGTAGTAGGCGGTAGAGACAACGGTGCCGGCATAACAGACCGACCGTAGCGCGTCTTCGAAGGCGGGATAGGCACCGCTGGTTTCGAAGGCGATCTCAACCCCCGCTTTCTCGGTCAGTTCCTTAATTTCGACACCGGCGTCGACGTCGACGGGATTGAGGGCCAGATCGGCGCCGTGGCGCAACGCAGCGTCGCGCCGCCGCTCGATCGGATCCACCACGGCCACCCAACGGGCACCAGCCAACCGTGCCGCCTGAGCTACTATAAGACCAATGGCTCCGAGTCCGAAGACGGCGACTCGATCCCCAAGCCGTATAGGTGCATCTCTGACGGCACCGAGTGCAAAATCAGTCGGGTCCCAGTACATGATGGCCTGCGGTGAAAGGTCGTCTGGGGCATGCCTGAGCTTGGCCGCTTCAATCACGTGAGTTTCGCGAATCGGCAGATGAGCGAACACCCGGTCGCCAAGCTGCATTCCGTCCACACCGCTTCCGATCTGGATTATTTCACCCAGGCACATGTTACCCAGATGTCGTAGGAAAGTCTCGCCCGTCGATTCCCCGCGGCGATGCAGCCGCAGTTCACCGTCCCAGCGATCCGTGGCATCCGGGGTGTCGGCGCGAAAGCCGCGCAATTCGGTGCCGTGTTTGACGGAGCTGAACAGGCTCTTCATGCGCACTTCGCCAGGTTGGAGGAGAGGTTCCTCGTATTCGCTGAGAATGGCATGACCGGGTCGGTCGGCGATCAATTCAAGGGGCACGACGGGCTCCTGCGTTTAAGTGCAATCACGGCAGGCAGGCCAACTCAGTGGAAACGTTGGGAATTCTGCATGTTGGACACTGAAACTCTACGTTTTCGCCGTAGCAGTTTCTAACTAAGTCGTCGGCCAAGATAGTCAATTTCAGGAAGTAATCCATTTACGATTTCTTCATTGCTCTGCAGTGATTAGGTAATGCTTGGTAGTTACAACCCCAGCTTGTCCAGAATGTCTATGTTGATCTGTGCCGAGCTCAGATTCGGATTGCCAACCAAGGCCTGCTTCCATGCGGCTCGTGCTTCGGCGTAGCGCTCCTGACCTGCCCCCCTATGAGGTGCAAATCCTGAGGGCCATCAGCCCCCATCTCAC
>CAYNZV010000276.1:0-2630 GCA_964401715.1 uncultured Gemmatimonadaceae bacterium
ATAGCCGCAAAAACCCTCATATTTATAAAATCACATGTAAGAAACACGAACCGGACAAACCGGTGAAATAACATCGACAGACATAGCTGGCCGGCACGCCCGGCCCCGACAGAGGAGTGACCCGTTGGTCGCTCCTTTTTGTTTTTAACCACAACGATGAGGCAGCATATGGCTCGCTCACGTCCTGAAGACATCGAGTACATCAACCGCCTGAAGTTCGGCTCACAGTTCAATTACAGGCCCGAACATCACGGCAAGTGAGTACCCGAACCAATGTGCATGACGCGAGAGGGCGACTGATTGCCGGTCTCGATCTAATGGCGCGTCACTGGAAGCTGAAGAGTGGTTAACGGAAAAGAGGCGCTTTTAACAGAAAGGAAATTTCCTGGCCGCGCGTCCAGCTGGAGCGTGTTTCTCCCGCGCTCCTGCGCTCAAATTTTATCGGCGTAGGTATCCCGAAGACTGCGCCAATCATTATCCCATTTTTGTGCTCTGAATTACTGCTCCAAGCCGTCAAGAATTACTCCCTGATGCAAAATGACTAAGAACTCTGAATCTTCGACTGCTGCTATCTCGTGTGTTTCATCAGCATCAACACGCACGTAATCGCCAGCTTCTATTATGGTACCCCCGCAGTCTACGGAGCCTTTAAGCATAAACGTTTCCTCGAAGTGCTTGTGCCCGTGATTTGGAATAACAGACCCTTTTTCCATTCGTATTAGAGCGGAAAATCCACCATCTGGATGGTCTGTCAGTCCTGCAAAACTGACATTTTCAACTCCAGGAATTGGAAAAGGCCCATACTCAATTGCGGATTTTTTGAAGTGGTGCAAAGCTTTTCTCCCTTTTGTGCTTTTTGAATACGTTTTTTTGAAGTGGTTGGTTCATAAATGACAAAAAGTTTTATCATCAAGTAAGATTGAGGCAGTCCAAATGGACGATTTGGTTGCGGGGGCCTGTTCGGGATCGATGGGATGCGATAAGAGAGTTCAGGGGATCGGGATCGCGGTGGTTTGCTTGATACGCTCCATCGCGAAGCGAGAAGTCACATCCGTAAACGAGGTGCCCTCGATGAGGCGTTTATAGAATCCATCGAAAGCGGTCATGTCCGGTACCAGCACTCGCAGCATATAGTCCACATCGCCGGCCATTCGGTAAAACTCCACCACCTCGGGCATCGCCGAGACGCGTGCCGCGAAACTGTCTAGCCACTCACTCGAGTGCTCACTCGTGCGGATGCTCACGAAGACTGTGAGCCCCATTCCCACTTTGGCCGGATCCACCAACGCGACCCGTCCGACGATCATCCCTTCGCTTTCCAGGCGCCGAATTCGATTCCAGCACGCAGTGGTCGATATCCCGACCTTCTTTGCCAGCCGACTCGTCGAGAGGCTGACATCCTCTTGCACCAGCGCGAGGAGCTCGCGGTCGATGTTGTTCATCATGTCGATATTCCGTCGGAAAGCCGAGTTCCGGATATTATTTCATCATTTGAATAAATTATAGAAAAAATTAACACTAATATTCGAATAACGTTGCAGGTACGGAAAATTTATCCAATTTTTGCTCCAACGGCGGTATGACACGGATCAGACCAACCGACTATGAGCACACCGAGCATTTACGTCATCCACGAAAACACGCCTTGGACAGAGGCGCTGGTCCGCGAGCTCAAGCGCCTCGACGTTCCCTACGAGCTGTGGTTTCTGGACGAAGGGGTACTTGATCTCTCCGAGCAACCGCCCCATGGGATCTTCTACAGCCGTATGAGTGCGTCCTCGCACACTCGAGATCACCGCTTCGCTGCAGAGTACACCGGGTGCGTCCTACGGTGGCTGGAAGCGCACGGCCGAGAGGTGCTCAACGGGAGCCACGCGCTCGCGCTCGAGATTAGCAAAGTCGCCCAGTACGAAGCGCTCTCCCTATCGGGTATCCGTACCCCCCGCACCGTGGCTGCCGTCGGACAAGCATCCGTCGCCAAAGCGGCAGCACTATTCGAAGGCCCGTTCATCACCAAACACAACCGGGGTGGGAAAGGGCTGGGAGTGAGAAAATTCGATGACGCGGGCTCGCTCCATGCCTACCTGGAAGGACCCGACTACGAGGCGCCAATCGATGGTGTCACGCTCGTGCAAGCGTACATTGATTCGCCACAGCGGTTCATCACCCGTTGCGAGTTCGTTGGCGGTGAGTTCGTGTACGCGGTGCGGGTAGATACCGCCGGCGGTTTCGAGCTGTGCCCTGCCGATGTGTGTTTATCCCCCGGCGCCATGTGCCCCGCTGAGGACGCGCAATCGCCGCAGTTCACGATCGTTGAGGGCTTCTCCAGCCCCTTGATAGGGCAGTACGAAGCCTTCCTGCGCGCCAACTGCATCGACATCGCTGGTATCGAGTTCATCGTGGATCGCGACGCGACCGCGTTCACCTACGACATCAACACGAATACGAACTACAACGCGCAAGCCGAGGCGCAGGCCGGGCGCAACGCGATGGCGGTCATTGCCCAACATCTTGCGGGGCGCCTCGAGGCGCAGCTCGCGTCCCGCGTGCCCTTGCGTGCTGCGAGCTAATTCGCTCGCGACGAACATCAACAGGAATACCGACATGTTGCAGCTGGCACATAATGGGGC
>CAYNZV010000277.1:0-2630 GCA_964401715.1 uncultured Gemmatimonadaceae bacterium
GGGAAGGTTAGAAGATGGAAAGGGCCGACACTCAGACAGCGGCAAGAAACGAACGGCTGGCAACGATCATAGATCGTTGCTTAGACAGCCAATCGGCGTACAAGTTGTTCGGTATGCTTGCTTCGATCTCTCAGTTGGAAAAGGATGCTAAAATCGAATATGTCGACCTGGTGCGAGAATCCGGGGTCTACACGGACGAGGAAATCTGCGCCATTGAGCGGCTGATACTAGGCGGTGGTGCGCAGTATTTCAAGGATGTGATAGATCAGGTGCGGGACGAACAGGTACAGCGGGAAATCTCGGAGATGTTGACCTGAAGCTGGAGGGGTCGTCTCAAAGTGCCAAGCCCTGTTCTTTAATAACCTTAGCTAGCCCCTTCTTATTCAAGGTGCGCAGTGCGCGTGCACTCAACCTCACCGTGACGGTCCTATTCTCTTCGGGAATGAAAATTCGCTTTTTTATCAGGTTGGGTCGCTGGACTCGACGGGTTTTCCGTTGAGAATGGCTGACGTTGTTGCCTGCCATATTCCTTTTCCCGGTTACCTTGCAGATGCGTGACATCTAACTTCTCCTAGTAAGGTGGGGAAATATATGATCGGTCCGTATCAACGTCAAGCAGAAGCCCTTGACATATAAAGGGATAGCGACGAACTTAAACAGTCACTACAAACAACCGCCACTCTCGATTGTTTCGTCTGATCCCCCTCAAATTACTCCAGTTTTTCCTGCTTTTGAGCATTGCAACAGGTATCTGCCCGCTCCGAGCAGAACTGCGAATTGTGGCGTCTGGCACTGATTACCTGCGTTTGGAATACACTGCCGGGGAGCTGGACCTGCAACGAAACACAGGTCGCTCATTTCTCGTGGGCATTCCCGAGCACGCACGAGTCGAGCTTGAGATTCTGGAACAGCAAGAAGCCACTGGGCTACTGCCTGTTCCCGGGGGAATGACCAAGCCGATCTACAGCGCGTCTGCGCATCTGGGAGAAATAGGCCGCCTGAGAGATCAGAAGGTTGTAGAGCTCCTTTTCGCTCCCAAAATAACGACCGGGCAAGGCACGACTTTTTTCGACCGCCAGGTGGTGGAGTTGCGCTTTGACTATTCCCCCAGACCGTACATGCGTCCAAGGAAAGAGCGATTCGCTGAAGACTTCTACCGTGGAATGTTGGTTAACCCGGAACAGGCTCGTCGATGGCGGGTGTCTCGGACGAGGCGACTTGGCCGCTTGCTCCAGAAGGGATCTGTCGATCGAGTCAAGATATCGTTAGAGGATGAAGGGGTGTATAAGATCACCGGAAGGGATCTGCAGCAAGCAGGGGTGGATCTGGCAGAAGTAGATCCCACAACCGCTCGAATCGTTTACGGGGGCGGCAGAGCGCTCCCTCTACTCATAGATCAAGAGCCCAACGACCTGCTTGTAGAGCAGGCGATTCTGGTTGATGACGGAGGTGACGGTCGGTTTGACGCAGATGACGTTATTTTGTTCTACGCGGAACCGGTAGCTCGCTGGGAGTTCAATGGCATTACGCGCGGGTACTCCTTTCGGCGCAATCCATATACCAAGGAAAACATCTATTGGCTCGAAATAGCCAGTGCTCAAGCGAGTCGGCGATACGAGGTGCGCAGCGGAGCCCTGACTGTCGAGAACCCACTTGTAGTAAATAGCTATCGTGTACGCAAACACGTGGAAACAGAGGCAAAAATCCTCATCCAAACATATTCAGTGCGGTCGGGATACGAATGGTACTGGGAAGACTTTCAAGGCAACGCTCGCAATTTCCCCACTTCGGTGCGAGATGCGGTCGACGACCCAGTAGACATCCGGTTACGGTTCTTCGGGTGGACGTTCCAAGATCACCAGTTCACGGTGAAGTGGAACGAAGAAGATCTGGGGAAGGTATCGTTTTTTGGTAGCCAGGCCGATACTTCCGAGTTCAGATCGGAAGTCGGCGCCAAAGAGGGCGTGAATCTTTTGGGATTGGTTCACGAAGATAAAAACCAGACGCGGTTGGATTGGTACGAGCTGGAGTACTCACGCCTGCTTTCGGCCCAACGCTTCGAATTGCGCTTTGATGGCGTCCTCGAAGCGGAGATTGCGGAGTATCGCATATCCGGCTTTTCGCAGGAGCCGCCACGGATTTTCGAGTTCTCTGAGGGACTGACAGAAATTGTCGATTTTACTCACGACGCGGAATCCGGCACCGTGAGTTTCCAAGATGAAGTGGGTAAGACCAGGCCGAAGCAATATCTCGTGGCCCGTGAGGAAAGGTGGAAACGCCCGATTAATATCGAGTTGAGTCGGAGCTCCAACTTGAAGTCGGCTGCTCAGGGAGCCGACTTCATCGTCATTACCCACGATGACTTCCGCACAGCCGCAGATCGCCTGGCGGCGTGGCGAGCTTCCGATAAGCGTTTTGGGCCTGCATTTGTTACCAAGGTCGTGGACGTCAACGACATCTACGATGAGTTCTCTGCTGGCCTCTTGGATCCGGCATCGATTCGGAATTTCCTGAAGTTTGCAGCGGAAAACTGGGATCTCGTTCCCCTTTACGTCGTACTGTTGGGCGACGGTACTTACGACTACAAGAATAACTCAGGTACCAGTCAGGGAAACTGGATTCCTCCATTC
>CAYNZV010000278.1:0-2608 GCA_964401715.1 uncultured Gemmatimonadaceae bacterium
CTGAAGCGATGATCTCGGCTCTGGCACCGCTTTGGCTTGATGGGCGTATACGCGGCACAAGCTCCCCGGTTCCCCAAAGTCGCTTAGGTAGCTCATCCACGGGATTTCGAGGCCCGTATCGCGATCGCACTGATCCTGGAGCTGGCCAATGCAATTGGATAGGTCGTTGGGGGCTGCCGCTTTGGATAGGGGGCTGCCGCTGTCGTTGCCGGTAAATTCTCCCCCTAGGAACCCCCAACCCTCACCACTGTTTTGCAACAAAAACCGATGGTCGTGCTCGAATAACACGCGACCACTATGTAGACGATCGCCGAAGTGGGGTAACATCGATCGGCCATCGTAGGTTACTGATTGGTGCGCTTCTTCGCTATACAATTCAGGCCCGGATGCCGCGGGGGCGTTTTCAGCACGGTACTTATAATAGATGCCGTACCGATCCCGATCGGTCCGGTTAGGGCCGGCCTGGTGCCAAGTGAACATGTTCATGAACAAGATATCGCCACGTCGCAACTGGGCATCTTGCAAAGGCGCGATGTCGTCTGCACGGGAGCGCTCCACCCTCCACACCCTACCATCCCGTCGTTTGTGGGTACACTTGAACGATCCTGGAGAAACCGACAGCGGGCCGATCTCTTCCACCAGATCGACCATCGGAGCGATGGCAAACAACCAGTTGACCGACGATCCCGCCTGTTGATAGGTCTTGTAATCCTGGTGAGCAGAGGGATGGCTGCCCTCGTAGTCCGGGTTGGTTCCTTTGGCACCGGGGGTTTTAAGGTAGGCCACACTCGCAGAGAGCACTGCCGAAGTACGTAAGAGCGTCTCGGCTCCACCGACCATCATTGGATGGGTAGCGATGTATCTCAGTCCGGGCTCTTGGATATAACGGCCGTCGACGTGGTAGGTGGTCTCAGGTGTCGGATACACCTTCTTGCGCGTTTCGAGGTCCGTTCGTTGCACCGATTCCTGGATGGCCTCACCGATCGACTCGGTCTCGTCGCGTGTGAGCACTTGACGCAAAACTATGTACCCGTGCTCGCGATAGTGGTCTATTTGATCGGGCGTTAGGAACGAGGCCATGTTCGATTTCCGTAGCCGCTTACGGCTCCAACATACCGCGAACGAGCTTAGCGGTGGCCTCGACCGCGGCGTTCGCTAGCAAGGTCCCTTGTTCGGCACTAGCATCGAGGGGGGAACGGTCCTCTTGATTTTGCATCGGTGCCTTGCGCACGTTTTCCGGAAATAAAGCCAGCGCAAACGCAGTTTCGTACTCTTGGGCGTGACCAGGCACGTTTCCCTTGCAGTGTTTTTCCGCTTTTTCTCGACTCAAGTCCCAGTAACTGTGGAACTGCACGTCGATTTCGGAGTTCATCGACTCAAAATAGAGATTCCATTGCGAAATAATCCCTTCCATAGGCCGGGTGTTACCCCCGTGCCCGTTGAGGACGAGGATCTTCTTGATACCGTGTCGGGCCAGGCTTTCCACGGCGTCAAACAACACCGACAACCACGGGCCAGGTTTCGCTGAGATCGTGCCCTTGTGTTCCATGTGGTGCTCTGAAATACCGATTGCCATCGGGACACTCACTACGGCATCAGGATACAGTTTTTTCGCGGCTTCAGTGGCAACATAGGTGGCAGCGGCGATGTCGTGCTCCATCGCCAAGTGCTCAAGGTGTTGCTCGTTGCTTCCCGTGGGTATAATCGCGGCCCGAAACTTACCTCCGTCGAGGGCATCGCGAAATTCGCGCCGGGTGAACTTTGCTAGTCGAACTTCCATCAAATGCCTCATTGAACAAAGGATAAATGCGGCGAAGAATATATAATCGGCTTTTACAACGCGCAAAGAAACTGGAGTGCTAACCCGTCTGCCATTGGGTGTAGGGATTGCAAATAAGGTTGACGTTGTAATACGCCGCCTGTCCAGTCACCTCTTCACCGACCCAAGGCGGCGCCACAAACACCTGGTCTGCCTGCTCCAGTTCCACCTCCGCCATGCACAATCCCAAGTTGGCACCGTGGAAAAGATCAACATCCCACGCCGTCCCTTGGAACGTTAGGTGGTAGCGTGTCTTCTCGATGAGTGGTTCCTCGCAGAATAGGTCTAGTATGTCGGCGGCGTCCACTCGCGGAATCCGGTATTCGAATTCGCGCCTAGCGATACCGGCGGCTGCTCCTTTGAGCGTAAGATACGCCTCTTCTCCGATAATTCGGATCCGAACACTACTCGTGCTCTCGGTGGATATGTAGCCTTGGCGACACGAGATGCCCGACTCAGCATCGAGAAAAGCCGTGTCATTGACCAGAAACTTTCGTTCGATTTCGTAGGGCATGTTCGTTTGTTAAAAGGGCAGATCGGCGTGATTTTCCCTTCGCCGATTACTGCTTCAGATATCCCCTGTCGACTAGCAGGCGCGCGAAGGTTCCGTACAACTCATCGTATACTCCTCGCCGCTCGGGATTAGGTTCGAAGTCGTGATCTATACTTACCATGGCCGCCCCCGCTTCCCACACGTTCGAGAAACCTCGATGTATTGCCGCCAACACTGCGCTTCCGAACGCCGCGTCTGGATGCGCTGGACGGCAAACCGGGCGACCGTTGACGTCG
>CAYNZV010000279.1:0-2562 GCA_964401715.1 uncultured Gemmatimonadaceae bacterium
TCGGTGTAGCCGAGATCATCAGCAATGATCAACAGGATATTGGGTCGGTCATCGGTTGCGTTTTCCGTCGCCTGTCCCGGTTCGCGTGGGGATTCGGAGCAGCTGGTAAGTCCAAATACGCCGAGCGCAACTAGACAAGTCCTCAAATTCATTCTTGGTCTCCTCAATTTTCTCGATACGTGCGTGTGGACCGGACGGCAGGTTCAATAAATATCGATCTACGTTGCTTTCGTCCCGATAAATGGCCGGGTGGTGATGTTTTTGCATGCGCTGTCCTGTAAGTGGGGTCGAAAGCGCGCATCGTCTTGGCTAGCTCGGTCAAAAGCGCCGGTCGACGGCAAATCTGGCCAGGTTCGCAAGGCTGTCCTTGTATAGGCTAGGCGGCAGAATTTCCAGATTCTCGACGGCAACTTTCACTTCCGAGCGTGCACGATCTGCGGTGTAACGCAGTCCCCCGGAGGTCTCGATAGCGAGTTGAATGGAAGTAAGATTTTGGGTGCCTCCGGTTTCGATCGCTTCACGGATCATGTGCCGCTCCGCAGCGCTGCCTTGGTCCATCGCGTAGATCAATGGCAGCGTGGGTTTACCCTCGGCCAGGTCGTCACCGATATTCTTGCCGAGCTCCTCCGTGGTTGCTTCGTAATCCAGGGCGTCGTCCACGAGCTGAAATGCGAGTCCAAGGTGACGGCCGTACCTGACCATATGTTGCTGCATCTCTTGTTCGAGCTCTGCGAGTATTGCGCCACATTGGGCCCCGGCCTCAAACAGTCTGGCGGTTTTCCGATAGATGACCTCCAGGTAATCTTCTTCCTTGATGTCCGGATTGTTGCAGTTCATTAGTTGGAGGACCTCTCCGCCTGCGATTGTGTTTGTCGCATTGGCGAGTATGTCGAGAATTTCCATATTCCCGATCTCAACCATCATTTGGAACGCTCTGGAGTAGAGGAAATCTCCAACAAGCACGCTTGCCTCGTTTCCGAATACCTGGTTGGCTGTCTGTTGGCCGCGGCGCAGCCCGGAATCGTCCACCACGTCGTCGTGCAATAACGTCGCGGTGTGAATGAACTCGATGATGGCGGCGGTAGGGATATGCGAGGTTTCCTGGTGCCCACACGCGCGGGCGGCCAGCAGTACCGTTAAAGGTCGTAGCCGCTTTCCGCCGCCGTGGACGATGTGATGGGCTACCTGATTCACCAGTGCCACGTCGCTGCCGAGGCGCTGGACGATCACGCGGTTGACGCTGGCCCAGTCCTCTTGGACAGGGGATCTAATGGTTTCTAGGGACGGTGCATGAGTGCGGGTCTGGGCGATTTGCATCAAACGATGATGCCTGATCCCTGGCTGCTTGGCGAGATTTGACCGGCTCCGAAGTCCACCCCAGGAAACAACAGGCTGCTACGATTGGGGGGAGATAACTCATTGACCGGACACGGCTTAGTTACTACAATCTCGCGCCTTCCCACGTAATCTCCAAATGCAGGAGTTTCCTCAGGTGTACGCGGTTTTTCGAACAGGCGGCAAACAGTATCGCGCCAGCAAAGGCGATCGGATTAGAGTCGAGCGCCTCGATGCGGAGGAGGGCGATTCGGTAGAGTTCGGAGAGGTTCTGTTGGTCGGTGAGGGATCTAAGGTCAAGCTGGGCTCCCCATTGGTTTCCGGGGGCAAGGTCAAGGCCAAGGTCACGGAACAGGGCCGTGACAAGAAGGTGATGGTTATTAAGTTCAAGCGCCGCAAGAACTACAAGCGCGAAAAGGGACACCGCCAGCATTTCACCGAGGTGGAGATCACTTCGATTACGGGTGCGGTTAAGAAGAAGGCTGCGACGAAAAAGAAGGCTGCGACGAAGAAGAAGGCCACGAAAACGAAGGAAACCGCTGAGGTTGAAGCTTAGTCGCGAGGAGCGTAGATATGGCACACAAGAAAGCAGGCGGCAGTTCCAAGAACGGTCGCGATTCCGAATCTAAACGACTTGGAATCAAGCGCTATGGTGGTGAGCTGGTCCTTGCCGGTAACATCATTGTGCGCCAACGGGGGACCAAGTTTCATCCGGGCGCCAATGTAGGACTCGGCAAGGATCATACGATCTTCGCGAAGGCTTCCGGTAAAGTAGTGTTCGAGACTAAGGGTCCTAAAAGCAGGAAGTACGTCAGAGTCATGCCCGAATAGGAAGATAGGGTGTGCGAAAGAAAAGGCCCCACAAGCGGGCCTTTTTTGTGTCCGTGGGGTAAGCGTTCCTGAGCTGAGCGATGAAATTCGTTGATGAAGCCACTGTTCAGGTGGAAGCGGGCCGTGGTGGGGACGGTTGCGTCAGCTTTCGCCGAGAGAAATTCGTCCCCAGAGGTGGGCCGGATGGCGGTGACGGTGGTCATGGGGGCAGTGTCTTTCTTATCGCCCGAGAGAACATCAACACGTTGTCCGATTTCCGAGTCCAGCGTCGATACCGTGCCAAATCCGGGCGTGGAGGCGCGGGTAAAGAGCGTACGGGGGCGTCGGGGGAGGATCTTTACGTAGCTGTTCCCCAGGGAACCGTCGTTTCCGACCTTGAAACCGAAGAGGTCCTGG
>CAYNZV010000280.1:0-2548 GCA_964401715.1 uncultured Gemmatimonadaceae bacterium
CCGCTGTTATCAACCCCATGTTGCCTGCACTGACAAGGTCCGCCAACGGCACTCCGCGATTTTGATATTCCCTGGCCACGCTCACCACGAACCGGAGATTCGCTTCCACTAGCCGGTTGCGCGCATCTTCGTCACCCTGCTTGATCTCCTTCGCCAAGCGCACCTCTTCAAAAGTCGAGAGCGGATTAGACCTAGCTATCTCAGACAGGTAGCTCCCAAGCGAATCATCAATGTCCCAAAACGAGGCTTTTGCCATTTCCGCCATCGGAAATCCCTTCACGCGTGGGGTTCTAACGGAATTATATTGAATTGGGTAAGCGGCCTTTAAACATATGCGGGAGATTCTCTTACTGTCAAGCGAAATTTGTTTCTCAGAGGTGTTGGAAACTCTCCAGCGCGTTGTTTTGGGCACCAATCAAATGGTGGATTCCCGTGGCCGCCATATCGAGCATGTCATCCACCTGTTGGCGGTTGAAGGAGTGTTTTTCGGCCGTTCCCTGAATTTCGACAAACCCGCCAGAGGCCCTCATGACTACATTCATGTCTGTCTCGGCCCTGGAGTCTTCTTCGTAGCACAAATCTAGGAGCACGTTACCGTCGACGACACCCACGCTCACTGCGGCCACCGGCTCCTGAAGCGGGCTCTTACTTAGCACATCCTCTTTCAACAGAGCCCTAACCGCCTCGCACAGAGCAACATATGCCCCGGTTATACTAGCTGTTCGCGTGCCGCCATCTGCTTGAATCACGTCACAATCGAGATTGATCGTACGCTCACCGATCGTGTCCAAATCGACGATCGATCGCAGAGCTCTACCAATAAGCCGCTGGATCTCCCGATTGCGGCTGTTGACGCGTCCGGTACTAGATTCGCGCGAGACCCGTTGTGACGAAGATCCCGGTAACATACTGTATTCCGCTGTCAACCACCCCGTGCCCGATCTAAGGAGGAAAGGCGGCACCCGGTCTTCGACGGAAGCGGTGCATAATACCTTGGTATCCCCCATAGATACGAGGACCGAGCCGAGCGCCGTCTTCAGGTAGCCTATTTCAAACGTCACCGGTCGCAACTCGTCCGCAGCCCGCTCGCCATCGTAGCGAATCGCCATCAAACCGCCCTCAGATACTGCCGATAGTCGTTACCAGCCATTTCGACCGCATAACACATTTCGCTGAGCCGGGAAAAAATTCTTCCACCGGAGAGTTCCTTGATTTCCTCCGGCGTCTGGTTTGTGGTCACAATCGTGAATCGCTGCTCGCTGTAACGAGCATCCACTAGATCGTACAACATCTCCGTTTCCCAGTCTGTACCACGCTGGACCCCAAAATCGTCCAGCACCAAGTAGGGAATGCTACAGAAAGCATCGATTATCTGCCAAGTTTGGCCATAATGCTCACTGTCTTGTGAGTAGGTATCTCGCAGCTTCTGGAAGTACTTCCGCGATAGATTGAGGAAACGTCCAGCGCGCGCCCTATGCAGAATCAGCTCGTTGAGAATGATACTCCCCAAGAGTGTCTTCCCGGTACCCGGTGTTCCATGCAACAGGAACCCGCGCTGCGGTTCCTCGTCACTTCCCACTACCCAGGCAACGAGATCTAGTGCCTTTCGTGCTTTCTGTGCCACCGGAATGGGCGTATTACCGTCGGGGGCTAAAGCGGAAAAATCATCGCGAAACTTCCAGCGGAACCTTTCCGGTATCTCCGCCTGTTTGAACAATTGGATGACTTGAGTAAGCTTGTGCCGATAACGCTTGCAGCTGCACCATACGTTCTGTCCATGCTCATCCCAATATCGAAAAGGCCGAGAACTATCGCAGAGACAGCTCTCCAACACACAGCGACAGAGTTCCAGGCTTCCGTAACGACCGATCGTTATATGGGCGTTGTAGCGGATGCCTCCTCCGCCGCACACCTCGCAGGTCCTCGTGGAGGCAGATTCGGCCGTCGCCTCCCCATGTCCGCTATTAACTATACTCATCCACGCTCTTTGAATTCCCTTTCCAACTCTCGTTGGACTTCGCGGTTTGCCAGGTCTCGACGTTTGTCGTATTGACGTTTTCCGCGCACCATAGCCAATTCGACTTTGGCGCGTCCGCGTTTAAAATAGATCTTCAACGGCACCAGAGTGAGTCCCCGTTGTTGACTGCGCCCAATGAGCCGCCTGATCTCACCGCGATGCATGAGTAGTTTCCGAGGGCGTTCGGGATCGTGATTGAAACGATTGGCAGGTTCGTAGGCCCCAATGTGGAGGTTGTACAGAAACAACTCGCCACGCTCCACAACTGCAAACGAATCTTTCATGTTGGCTTTGCCCGCCCGCAAGGCCTTGACTTCGGTCCCAACCAATACGATGCCCGTTTCGTATGAATCGAGGATTTCGTAATCGTGTCTCGCCTTGCGATTCTGAGCAACCAATTTGGTCCCGTCGGCCTTGCTGTTCACCACGGTCCCGCCTCTTGACGATGCATGTTACTGGAAATAATTTTCGAACTACTGCCGAAGTGGCGAAATTGGTAGACGCGCTGCGTTCAGGGCGCAGTGGGGTTTA
>CAYNZV010000281.1:0-2547 GCA_964401715.1 uncultured Gemmatimonadaceae bacterium
CTAAATAGGTCGGCCAAATTCAGTAAAACCTACGAGCATCCTCACGAAGAAGGTGCGCGTGTAGACATCGCGGTCGTCAAGAAACGGTGAGTCGTACTCAATTCTTTCAGCGTTGAAACCCACGATGGTTATAAGGTCATAACCGAAATAACGCGAGCTGTTGGTCAGTGATGCGAATGCCGTGCGCTGTTCGAAGCTGTTGCGCCTCGAGGTATCGTCCCGACGGCGGTACGGTATGGGGCCCACTCCTTGGAATCCGAACCGCAGGTTTGTCCGCGAGAGAAGCGGATATTCGATACGGAGAATGGGAATCGATCGCAGCTCCGATTCTAGGCGTACATCGCGGTCCCTATCCACCAGACGCAGCAGCAACAGTTTGTACTGGGGGGTAATCATCAGTTCGCCCCAGCGCCACACATACTGGATACGGCTGGCCGAGGTCCAGAAATCGATCCGGCGCTGGCGCTGGAAGAGGCTGCCGCGCAGTTTGCCGCCGTTTTGCCAATTGAAACGCCCTCGTAGTTTCTGCACGAACTCGACGGACGACCAAGGAGTAATGTGGCCTTCCAGGTAGGTATCGCTTACGGTACTGTCCCTGTAGAAAAGTTGATCGGGCAGGAAGTCAAGTGCCAGGTGCTTCGGCGATCCCGTGTCATTATCGAACACCACGATCTCATCGGGGATGTCGTCCTGCACCCTGCGCACGCTACTCTCGCAAAAAAGGCTTCTGAGTCCTCCCTCTCCCTGCCGCCGGTAGCTTATTTGCCCGTAGGTCGAGCGGTTGTGCCCGCTTCCTGCGATTTCATCTATATCGTAGCGGCCGGCCGCTACGGACCAGTGTCGCGTCAGATTCATCTGGCCGAACAGGTGGTAACCGCGCTCGTCGTACTCATAGGGGTAGTCGACTTCCCCATCATCTTCGCGGATATCCGGCTCGTCATTGTTGTTGTGGTCCAAACCATACACGTAAGTGTTGGGCTCCACATCGAACATCAGAAACGGCTCTTCGTAGTCCGGCAGCCGATTGAGATTGCGATTGGTGTCAGGGGCGCCATCGTTGTCCGTGTCCTGATTCACCCAAACTCCGTCGACGTCGGTGCCGACGCCGTCCCCGGGGATGCCCGGTGCGTTGCCGTATTTGATGTCCGGATAGCGATCCCCGTCATCGTTGTCATCCACCAGCTGCCAGTACATGTAGTCGTTGAGCAACCCGTCTAGATGGCCCTGTTCGTGGCTGATTTCGAGTGGCAGAAAAGAGCGCATCTCGGTCTGGTAATGTGGATTGATAGAAAACAGTTCGGCGCCGACCAGCCCATGGCCAAAACGTCGAACGGCATTGAGGAAGTAGGCAGCACCGCGATCGGTAAAACGCGGGGCGCGGTCGAAGGCTGTCTGTCCGTCGATGCGGGCTGGGTAGCGGGAATAGACGCTCGAGCGCGCGTATTCGGCCGAGATCTCAAGACCCGCAAGCGTGAGACTGGCGTCTGCGCTGTAGGTAAAGTGACCGGTATTTTCCCCGACGTCGAAACGTACCCGGCGCAGATTTGAGAGATCCCGGACATTACCCTTGGAGCGCCGCATGATCTGGTAGTAGGTGCCGGAGAAGCGGTCGGCGTAAAAAGAGGCAGTGGTGGATTTGGTGTATAACATAGCCACGTCCACCAGGTAATCGTTTGCCAACAAGGCGTCCACGGCGACGGACTGGACGTCAGGCTCCCGGGAAACGTCGAATAGAAATACGATCTGTTTCTCGCCATCTGCCTGCAGCATCCGCTGCGGCGATTCCACTGTGTAGAGGGACTTGAGACCCGAAATATTGGCCTGTCTACCGACATCGATGCCCGCCTCGTGAGCCAGGCGCGCGAAGTAGTCCGCGAACAGGGGAAACTCGCGATTACGGTAGTAAAAATCGTTGAGGACGGGAGTCCCCCCGGCAGAAGCGGTGAACTGGTTGTAGGGTAGGGGGGTGAAGCTGCCGTTGAGCGCCGAGACAAATCCGACCTGTATCGGGGGATCGGCCAAATGGCTGATCACTTGGGGCACGAGGTCGGGACGCACCTCCCCATCGATCACCAGCTGAAGATCCTGCACCACCGCTCCGCCGATGCCATCGTCGGGCGAATCGTCTCTGAAACGCACCAAAATCCAGTCCATCATCGGCTGGTCTGGTTTCAGTCTGCCCTTGAGGCTATTTCCGGTGGTGTTGGTGCTCTGGTAGACGTGCTGATTCGCCCAATTTAGACCCAGCTGCAAGGCCCCGAGATTTGTTTGCGCCCGACTACCCAGAAGCAAGGTGGAATCATCCGCATGGTGGATCGAGGGTTGAAATGTCTCGGTGAAGTAGGTGGCGTTCACTGAGTCGGTCGGACGTTCCACCCGCGAAGCGAGAGCAGTGAATTGCAGGTACGGGGTGGCCAGATCAAAGCGCATGCCGTTGAAGTTTACCTTCGAGAGAGTCAGCGGCGTGAAGCGTGCGATCAGTGCATCGCCGACGATGAGATGATAACCCCAGTTGCCATAACCAACATTACCCGCCGCCAAGTGGTC
>CAYNZV010000282.1:0-2537 GCA_964401715.1 uncultured Gemmatimonadaceae bacterium
CACTGTTCCACTCTCTACCCGATTTCGCATGGATTGCCGTGTCTTGAAGGTTGTCACGCGTTTATCGAGTCGTTGATGGACAATATCGTATTGTTGACGGCTATCAGGATCCTCCAAACTGGTTTCTGGCGGGCTGAGGTCTGTTCGGGCCGCTTCAAATTCAGGTCGTAAAATCGGTTCGGATCGAAGTGGGACGATCGGAAGTTGAACCCATGATTCTTCCCCTTGGCCTGAGTGAATTTCCATATCGTAGGGTCTCGGCGTTGGCCACAGTTCCGGGAAATCAGCACCTGCCAGACAAAGACGCAAGCACTCGCCCTTACGTACGACGATAGAAGTCGGGTGCATCGAAATCTCGACCGTGCGCCGTTCACCTTTTTCCAATGGCGTAAATACCGCATGTGCATTTTTCCGAGAAGGATTGGCATTGCCTCTACTGATGACACGCGACTTTCCATCGGGGGACACAATGCAAAGTTTTGCGACTAGGGTTAATTCATCTGTACTTGCCGATAAAACGACCTGAACCTTCGGCTCCCCAGTAAGCTCCAGGTCTTCCTCCAATGGCTGACCCGTGTATGCCAACGACGCATGGTCGTCAAAACTCTGATCATCGGGAATTTGAAGATGAACCCTGTGTCCGTTGTAACTGATCGAGCCTGACCCAACCCTGGAGTCGTATTGGTATCTGGTTGTTTCGACTGAGGACGGCGCATCAGCACTGAGCGTCTGCTGGGTAGAAAGATAAAGTCTCTCGAAGGAGGTGCGAGCAATCGGCCACTCTGTTTCATAGCGCCACTCATCTAGGACTTGGACATATATCGCCACTGGTGGCTCGTCTTCGACACCATTAGCGACGCCCTTTAACCACCGGTCCCACCAACGACAAATTTCATGGGCACCACCGATTGGCACTACTGGTGAGATATCTGGAAGGGCATGTTTCCAGGGCCCCATAAGGACACGTGCGGGCGCATCGACCTCATCGAATACACGAAATGCCGGTGCCGTGTATGCGTCGTACCATCCGCATATAGAGAAGGTCGGCACCTTTATTTCTTTTAACTCAATCCGACGTCTCAACCAATGGTCGTTATCTGGCGGCTCCCCATGCCAATCAAGAAACCAAGGATTGTTAGCTTCGAGTCGCTCTCGCCAAAGATCTTCCCAGCGGCCTTCTTGATCTTGATACATAGGCGGAAGAAGGTTGCATGCTGCCATCCGTGTCCCCCAATCAACGTCTGCCAGAAGCAGGCCACGACATCCATGCGTCCTAAATAACCACTCATAGTTATCAAAAGTTCCAGAAATTTGTGCGATCGCTTGAAGGTGTGGTGGCTGTGTCGATGCAATACTCAGTGCTGTAATACCTCCGTAGGAAATCCCCCAAATTCCAACGCTTCCACTACACCAGGCCTGCTCCGCCATCCACTCAACGATATCGTAACCATCCATCCGCTCTTGCAAGTCAAGCACATAGGGGTTAATTCCCCCCGATGCACCAGTTCCGCGAAAGTCGACCTGCATAACCGCATAGCCTTGACTCGCGAAGTACTGATGGTGCGGCTCGTGAGAAATGCCAATCCATCCGTCTTTTAGATAGGGGTAAAACGAAAAGATGCCCGGATATTTCCCGGGCTTTTCCGGTAAGTAGAGATTGGCAGCCAACTGTACGCCGTCCCGCATTGGGATCAAGACATCTCGGACCTTTTTCACAACCATAGGAAAATCAGCTGGCAAATTGCTCACCTTCTCCCTTAGAGCCGACGATCATATTAACTAGTTCTTCAACGTTAACCTTACCTCGTATATCAGCAACCTTTTTACCTTGCCGCAACACAACAATTCTGTCGGCGAGTGCAACTACGTGCGGTATTGCATGGCTGATAACTGCTACCGCCGTCCCAGCTTCGGCGACCCGTCGAATAAGCCGAAGGACTGCCTCCGATTCGCGGACACCTAAAGCAGCAGTCGGCTCATCCATGAACATAACTTTCGAGGACCAGAAAGCTGCGCGTGCTACGGCAACGCATTGGCGTTGTCCACCTGACATTCGCCCTATTGCTAAACCACTGACACGTGGCACCCCAACCTCCAGCTCCCTGAGATGGCGCTCTGCAATGTGGCGCATCTCTCGTGATTTGAGAAGATGCAATGGTTTCAGAATCCCGCCGCGGCAGATTTCACGCCCTAGGTAAAGGTTCTGCACAACGTCTCGGTTTGGAACAAGGGCAAGGTCCTGGTATACCGTTTCAATACCATGCGACCGGGCACGCTGCGGGGAGTCTAGTTTCAACGTCTCTCCATCTATGTTGATCTCTCCCGCATCGGGTTCGATTGCGCCGGAAAGAATCTTGACTAATGTCGATTTCCCAGCGCCGTTATCTCCAACTACTGCAAGTATTTCTCCCGGATAGATGTCGACATCAACATCGTCGAGAGCAGAAACTGGCCCATAGTGTTTTGTCAGGCCGTGTCCGGCCAGAACTGCCGCTGCGACTGCGCCCGTCACCATCCGTTTTCTCTCCTTAGCACTT
>CAYNZV010000283.1:0-2508 GCA_964401715.1 uncultured Gemmatimonadaceae bacterium
TCGAAGAGCGATTCAATCGCCTGTTAGAGGCGGCACCACATCCATTCTTCCGTGATGCGACGTTCGAGGGCGACGGCATCAACAACAATGCGGAGCAAGTGCAGGGCAAACTGTCGGAGGGGTTCCGCGTCATCATCAATCTCGCCGCTTTCATGGCAGTGACGGGCTATGTGCGCGACGAGGCCGAGCACCAGGCAGGATGGATCGTGCTGGATGAGCCGACCAACGGACTTGATCCGACAAACCGATGTGCCGTCGCAACGTACCTCGGAGGTCTGGACTCCAATGACATGCCGCGACAGATGTTTGTGACCACATACGACGACGAGTTCCGTTCCAAGTTGATCAACGCCGCCCTCGCAAGCAGGCGCCGGGTTCTCGAGATCTCGCTGGAAGCGTGGTCAGGACATTCTGAAACTGCAATCACGCTCACGCCGCGTGAACAGACACTGTGAGGCCAAGTCGATGTTCTACCTGTCTAATGCGGCCAACGCGATTCTCGAAGCGGCAGGCGAGCAACTCGCGGCGACAGAACTCGGTTATCGTTTTCAGTCGCTTGCCGTAGAAGCGCTCAAGCTCCAACCCGATTGGGACGAGCTCTATGACAATCGCGGGGCAGGTCAACCAGACTGCTACTTCAACAGTTACGGATTCGAGATCAAGTGTCGCCAGGCAAACCCGATGCCGCTTGATGAGAACAGCTGGAATGCAATGAGGGAATATAACTACCCGCGACTGATCGCCATGCTGTCGGTATCGGCACCGTATCCCCTGTGGGTGGCGGATCTCAGCGGTCTTTCACACGAGCCCGTGAAATTGAACCACGATACCGCGGTCGACTCGGACCTGGAGCAGCACATGGAGCGGGTATTGAGTCCATTGATCGAAGCGGTGGGAACTCCCGGACTCACTGCGGGCTCCCGGAAGGAGGTCATCGACTGGATAGAAAAGTGTGGTGATTGTATGAAGGGGCACGATGAAAGACTGGAGGAACCCGAGAGCGGAGAGAACTGATGGCTGAGAAGCGACTGACCAAGGAGATCGCTGAGCAGTTCCTGGCGGATGACGAGTCCGTGAACTTGGAGGAGTTCACGGATCTCGATGATGACGCCGCCGAAATCCTCAGCAGGTTCAAGGGCGACCTCGAACTCAACGGCCTGACGCGCCTGTCGGACGCGGCTTCCGAGAGCCTCAGTGAGCACAAGGCCAGCCTTGAAATGGCCGGACTCACTCAACTCTCTGACTCAGCAGCGAAATGTCTTTCACGGCACTCCGGAAACGCTCTGTCATTAGGCGGGTACCACCGGACGACGTTCGACGCTGTCACGGCTCAGATGATTCGCGACACCACCGACGGATCTTCACTTAGTGGTGACATTTCGCCGACAGCTGTCATGCACCTGACTGAGTACAAGGGGAGCCTGTCGTTGGATATCGCCACTCTCAACAGTGGGGACAGTCCCGAATGGGCGAAGGCCCTAAGTGAATTTGGCAAACGACCGGAGCAGCGGTTGTTTTTGGCTCCAACAGCTCGGATGGAAGAAGTACTTGAGCAGAAAGACCTTCGGGACTGGGCAGCCTTTGAAGAGTGTTTCGACGTACCTGGCATCGCCTTCGCCGTAAGCGAAAGAAGCCACCTCCACCTGAACGAAATATGTGACAGGTTGGAGAGGCTCGTGATCGAAACGGGAATGCGAAAACTCTGGTCAGTGGCAATCGAGAATAACGACGACAACGGAGGAGGATCGGACCATTTTTACTTTATAGGGGAAGAACCAGAAGTTCTGGAAACAATGACCAGGCTGCCGGACAAAACTGAGTGACTTGTACTTCGACCAAGGCCTTAGCGTCTCCGCCACCAGGAATTCCCTCCGCGGTCCGAACTAGGGGCCATGCGCCGGACCCAGCAGACTGAATGCCCGAGCGGGGATAGAGAAGCTTGGGGGCATTCCCGGAGACCGACTCAGACGAAGCGGAGACCAACCATCGAAACCCCAGGCGACCTTGAGGAGTTTGACTACGCCGAGGAGATGGAGGATCGGTTTCCGGACGTAGATCCCGAAGAGGCCGAGTACGTGGACTACATGCTGGCCACAGGCGAGGGGCCGATCGGTGGTGGTAGTGGCTGCTTGCTGATGCTGGTTGTCGTGGTTACCTTCACCGGGATGTGCTTCGGGTAAAAGAGATTCTGATGGCGAAGAAGAAGGTTGCCAAGAAGAAATCGGCCAGGGAGAAGGTCGCTGCGACGAAGACGAAAGCCGTCAAGAAGAAGTCTGGCAGGAAGAAAGACTCTGCCGCGAAGCGACTGACCAAGAAGATCGCAGAGCAGTTCTTGGCGGGTGAGGGTTCCGTGGACCTCGGCGCATTCACGGCAATCGATAATGATGCTGCAGAGAGCCTCTGCACTCACGAGGAATGGCTCACTCTCAACGGCCTGACGAGCCTGTCCGACGCGGCGGCCGAGAGCCTCAGTAAGTACGAGGGGGAACGACTCAACCTCGACCTGGA
>CAYNZV010000284.1:0-2499 GCA_964401715.1 uncultured Gemmatimonadaceae bacterium
GTGTTCGTCGAGTTGCCAGAGGTAGGAGAATCAATGAAGCAGGGCCAGCCATTCGGCACCATCGAAGCGGTGAAAACCGTGTCTGATCTATACGCACCGGTCTCGGGCGAGGTGGTGGAAATCAATCAGAGCTTGGAGGAAAGCGCCGATCAAATCAACAACGATCCTTACGGCGACGGTTGGATCATCAAAATCTGCATCGAAGAAAAGAGCGACCTGACACGGTTGTTGAGCGCCGGTGACTACGCCGACATGCTCGCCAGCACGTGACAAACGCGCAATTATCTACCAGATTTCCAACTGCAGCTGACGAGTAGCGCGCAGTTTGTCGAGTACTTTTCTCGTCCCTCCAGCCCACCTTGCTTTGAAACATTAAGTACTCTAATATATTTGGCTTATATCAAGATTCCGTCATCGTTGATCGGCCTAAAAAATGGTTCTGAGCAAAAGTGTCTTGGTCTTGAATCAGAACTACGAAGCAATGAACGTTTGTTCCGCCCGCAGAGCGGTGGTTCTTATACTTCGCGGCAAAGCCCATGCCGTGGAAGTGGCGGAGGAAGTGATTCACACGTTTGCTAGGAATTTCCCGGTACCAAGTGTAGTACGTCTAGAGCGTTATATACACGCACCTCGACGCCGCGTCGTGTTATCCAAGCGGAATATCTTGAGACGTGACAACTATCAATGCCAGTACTGCGGTGCTCGTGAAAACAAACTGACCGTTGACCACATCCTTCCTCGCAAGTTCGGAGGTCTGGCAAGCTGGGAAAACCTGGTAGCGGCGTGCGCCAGCTGCAATAACAAGAAGGGTGAACGGCGCCCGGACCAGATAGGAATGACTTTGGGGCGCAAACCCAAACGTCCTAACAATGTCAGCTTCATTAGGAACTTCATCGGTATTCACGATCACCGCTGGAAACCGTATCTCTTCATCGACTGACCATGATTGACACGTCAACAGCGTCTGAAGAAAGAGACCCTTACGAGATCAAGCTCGAAATTTTCGAAGGTCCGCTCGATCTTCTTCTTTATCTGATTCGCAAAGACGAACTGGACGTTTACGACATTTCCATAGCTCATATCACTGCCCAGTATCTGGGATTCTTGAACCAGATCCCACGTCTTGACATAGAGCAGGCTGGCGACTTCATCCTCATGGCAGCGACGCTGATGAAGATAAAGTCGCAACTGCTGTTACCGCGTGACGAACTAGTTGGCGAAGAAGAGGAGGAAGATCCCCGCGGCGCATTGGTGCGCCGGCTGCTAGAGTACCAGCAGTTCAAGGAGATTGCCGAGTGGTTATACGGCCAACGCTCTTCTCAGCGAGACATCTTTCTTCGCCGTCAACCGGTCCAAGACCTAGGACAGGATCTGCAGCCGGTTTCTCTCTTTGACCTTCTGTCGGTGTACAAACATGTCTTGGACACAGTACCTGCTTCGCTGGTCCACCGCATCATCGAAGAGGAAGTTACCGTCGAAACGTGTGTTGATCGAGTGCTGGGCGTGTTGGCATGCCGCTCCCGAGTCAGCTTCTTTGAGCTTGTTCAAGGGAGTGATCGCGACACGTTGATCACAACCTTTATCAGTCTTTTGGAGCTGCTAAAAGGTCAGCAGATACGGGTTCAGCAAGCGCAACCGTTTGATGAGATCTGGGTGGAACATCGGGAAACTGCCCCAGAGGTTCGAGAGGCGATTTGACCGAAGCTGGAAATGAAACACCGAGCGTACGAGGCATCATCGAAGCAGTTTTAATGACAGCGGACTCGCCCGTTACTCCGGGACGACTTGCTGACCTGTTGAGCGATGCCAAGGGGGGCGACGTCCGGACAGCTATCGACGAGCTCAAGGCCCAGTACGACGAGGCTGGCCACTCCTTCACTATTGTCGAGTTGGCAGGTGGATTCCAGATTGCTACGCGCAGGCCGTTCGCTCCCTGGATACGGAAATTTCACCAATCCCGGGCCACTGTGCGTCTATCTCAAGCCGGACTGGAAACCTTGGCAATCATCGCGTTCAAACAACCGTTGACCCGCGTGGAGGTAGACAACATTCGTGGGGTCAGCTCGGGTGGCGTTCTGCACACTTTGATGGAGCACAATCTAGTGCGAATCGTCGGTCGGTCCGACGGCGTGGGCAAACCAATGCTGTTCGGAACTACCCGGGAATTCCTGACTTTGTTCGGCTTGAAGAGCTTGGCGGATTTGCCCAAACCTAAGGAACTCGAGGAACTCATGTCCGCAGTCGGCGTCGGCCACACGGAGGCGCCTTCCGACGCTGCCGAATCCGGTGCGCATGACGTTGATGGAACTGCCAGTCCGGATAGGTCGCTTCTTGAAGTGGACGATGAGGAATCCTTGGCAGAAGAGTCAGCTTCCCAGTTGCCAGCTGAAACGGTATATGGGCAGCAGGGCACTACCGATGATACGGTCGACGCTCCAGAAGAACGCGAATCTGTTGGTTAGTGATTCCCATGCGCCTGAATCGCTATCTGGCTAGGTC
>CAYNZV010000285.1:0-2422 GCA_964401715.1 uncultured Gemmatimonadaceae bacterium
AGATCGCCGTCGTTGTCGTAATCAACCCACGTAATTCCGTTAGTATCTCGCTGATCGTTGACACCCAGATCAGTCGTTGATTCCAGTAGGCCTTCATTGTTGCGATATAGTTCGTTGGCGTGGTAGTATTTGCCCAAGTAAAGATCGAGGTAGCCGTCGATGTCATAATCTCCCCAGGCGATCGAAGTGACGCTACCTCGCTTCTCCAAGTTAATCATTCTACGAGCCCTACCGACCTCCAAAAACCGGCCGTCTTGATTTTCGTAGAGGAAGTCCTGCTTATAAAAATCAGCGACGTAAAGATCGAGATCGCCGTCGTTGTCGTAATCCGCCCACGCTGCCATGACGCTGTTAAGATTGTTGTCGACTCCTACCTCCGCTGCGATGTCCGTGAACCTGCCGTCGCCGTCGTTTTTGAAGAGAGCGTTTTTCGGATCTGACTCAGCAGTTCCCCAATTAGTCACGTACAGATCGAGGTCATTGTCGTTATCGTAATCTCCCCATGCGCCACTCGTGCTGTACAGATTCACCACGGTAGAGCTGCTCGCGGTGGCGTTTTCAAACGTCTGCGCCTCGGTCTGTAGGGGCATAAAGAGACACCCTGCGCAAATGGCCATAGAGATCTTATTACCCACTTTACCCGTTGACAGTTTCATCGTACTACCGCCACAATTTTCTCTGCTTGAGAATCACTACTGCTGACGACGATCACGTATAAACCACTGCCTACTACAGTGCCATCTCCATCGCGTCCGTCCCAAGAGATGGATTGCCGCCCGCGCGCCAGGGATGCATTACGGCTAATTACACGTTCAAGACGTCCGGACGTATTGTACACGCGAATCGTGACATTGGTTCCTTCAGAAAGGTCAAATGAAATGTCCGTTTTGCCACGCAATTCACTGAGTCCTCCAGCCGGAGCAAAGGCGCGCGGCTGACAGTCGAGATTGCTGATAACAGCCGATCCCAGCGCACTATCGAGGTCTTCGAAGAGGCCAAAAATTCCCAATGTCTCGACTGTGGTATGAACAGAACGGTCCTCTGGGACTGAGGTGCCTCCAACGCGAATCCAGTTGCCATTGGTAAGGCGGAAAATACCTAAGCGTTTCGCATCGCGGTCCGCAAGGTCGTCCAGGTCATAGCGCAGAGTCAGTGTGGCCGGTTTTCGCAACACGCCCGTGCCTGCATCAATTTCGAACGCCAGACCAACGGGTGTTGGATCCTGAGTTCCGAATTTTCCTGTGGATGGGGTCATTTCGCCGCCGTAGGGTCGAATCACGATTTCGCCCGTTCCACCCGACAGAGCATTGGGCGGAAAGTAAAGTTCAACCTTGCGATCTGCGGAAGTTACTATGCCCCCTTTGTCGGCACCGCTCAGTCTTGCAGCGGTGTAAAAGCCGAAGTCGAATCCACGGTCTGCGAGTTCACCGAAGATTTCGGTGCCCACGCTGACCCGGTATTCGGTGAAAGCTTGCAGTCCGCCCTGCGGGGCGAAGCTTACAACACTTAGCGTAGAGTCGGTGCCGAAACCGGCAATCGAAGCCATTTCGAACGATACCTCTTCTCCGGACAGCATTTCATCAAGTTTGCGAGATTGTAAGGTGAATCCGCTGACACCTTGGAGAGCAATGGGATTTGAAAAAGTGACTTGTATGATCGCGTTAGTTGTCGAGACTCCTTCAGCATTGGCTTCGGGGACTGTGCCGATTACCGATGGAAGATCCGTCGTAAAGCGAATGGAGATTGGCGCCGCATCGGCACCGCGAGGACCGCGCACCTGAGGCATGACGGTAACGTGATAGGCACTACCCGAAATCAACTCCACCTCCGGGAAATAGACCGTATGAGATTCATCATTGTAAATGAATTCCTCATCCGGCAGATTTAAAGATGTCCCGGCTTTGCTCATAAGGAAATAGCGCGAATTCATCACGCTATTTGCGTCTATCGGATCGCTGAAGACAACCGACACTCGTTGTCGACCGGCGGAAATAGAAGCACCGTCAGCAGGGGTAATGCTCGTAATCGATGGGATGGCTGTCTCGAACTTCCAAGAAATCGGACTTTCGTTTCCCAGTGGACCGGTTACTCCTGGAGCAATTAGTACGGAGTAGGCACTGCCGACTGCCCATCCTGCTTCGGGAGCCAGTGCATAAATGCCGGATCCACGCTCAAGTTCTATTGGGTCACCCGCGCGCAGCGCCACAACCTCTCCCTCGTGAAGGAGACTGAAGTTGGTTGTTGTTACCCGATCCTGATCCAGAGGAATACTGAAAGGTATGGTTATCGCTGGGAGATCAATGCTGATGCCCGTAGCATCAACCGGGGGAGCGATGTTCGTCAATTCCAACTCCGGCACAATCGTGCTAAAGCTGCCAACGAAATCGCCGCCGTTAAGCAACCGAAGCGGACCTCCAACCGA
>CAYNZV010000286.1:0-2402 GCA_964401715.1 uncultured Gemmatimonadaceae bacterium
CATATCTTCGCGAGTGGGAAACAGGATCTGCAGACCGGCATGGAACGACCGCAGGGTGAGTCGCAGATTGCCGTTCAACTCCAGTAGCCGCTTTAGTACCAAAACCCGCTTGAGCTGTGCAATGTCGTCCTCGTTGGCCAGAACTATCGTCCAATGCAAAGGTTGCCCAGTTTTGCCCACAGGGTTCATGCCGCGCAAAAAGCTGGCAAACTCCTTGCCTTCCGTGGGGACGAGGGTATCACGCACCACCGCGGACGGATAGCTAAACGAGCGCCCCGCCTGCAATTTGTTTTGGGCATCGAAGGTCAGCATCACCGCGCGATCGGGGTCCTCTAGTACCGGCTCTACGATGTCGCTCAAACTCCGGTCGATGAGGTCGTCTCCTGCCCCCGCTTTGTCGGAGGACTGAAAAAAGAACACTTTCTCAGAATCGACCTCACGGCCAAACTCCAGCTTGTTGACAATATCACGCAACATGCGCCGTACCAGAACCTCTTCGCCAGGGATTTCGCCGGCAAGTATCCGCTTGAACGGTTCCTGACGCTGCAGCATCACGTTGTCTCTGGCACTTACGCGCACTCTTTCCAATAGTGACTGCAGCGCTGAGCTTTGGCGAACGAACTTGAGGTCCCAGATGTCGTCGTCGCGCACGCGGTAGGCGTTGCGAAAAAGCCGTGTGTCGAAGCGGTCGAAGAGGTCCGAATCTTTGGGAATCAGGTAGCTGAAGTTCCTGGCTTCCAGCGGCACGATGTGCGGCGTTATAACGACGATCACCTCTCGTTGGGTGTTTTCCACTCGCTTGCGCGAAAACAATTGACCCAAAAACGGAATGCTAGACAACAGCGGGACCCCAACTTTGCTATCCAGCCGTGTGGTGGAGAGCAGGCCACCAATGATGAACGGCGTGCCGTCAGCTACTCTCACGTAGGTCTCCACTACTCGATTGTCTACAATCGGGGCAAAGGAGATATCATCCGATATACCGTCCTCAAGCTTGGTCGCAGACTCGGTAGATATGGAGCTGATGATCGTCTCTATCTGAATCGTAACTTCGCTCTGATCCGGATTGATGCGTGGTCGCAGGTTGAGTACGATGCCGATGGGAAAATATTCGATGCCTTTTACTGTGGTCCCGGCCGTAGGCGTGGTCGAGCGCACGATCGGAATCTGTCGCCCAACCTGTACACGTGCCTGGCGATCGTTGAGCACCAATACCGAAGGGCTCGACAGGATCTCCGCGTCACCCACTTCGACCAGTGCTTCCAACTTTCCTTTCAACGAGATGAAATCTGTGAAGGTATCGCGCGAGAATATCAACGTCGTTAAAGGATTACCCGCTCCTCCTGGACGTTCGAAGGAACCCTTGACGTGGTCCTGCGATCCTGTCAACTCCACCCCCACGTCCCGCAGGCGATTGATGTTTACTTCGATGACCAGTGCCTCTATAACGATCTGCTGCGCCGGGACATCGATCTGCGTGTGCAGTACGTTTATCAGTTTTTCGAGGGCTTCGGGTTCGTTCTTGTCGTAGATAATCAGCAGGCGCTCCTGAGGTGCACCGGTAGTGGTACTGTGCAGGTGCGAACCGCCCAATTGAGGAGCGCCCTGCATCCCTTTGCCTTTGCTTTTTGTCTTCTTGGACGAACCATATGGATCCGCTTCAAGCAGGCTGGTTTTCGAATCGTTAATAACCTTCACGATGCGCGGAAGGTCATCTCCCTTGCCCTTCTCCAACTTAAAGATCTTTTCACGCTCTTTGCTCTTGCTGGAAAACTCGACCGTGTTGTAGCCAAGCGACTTGAGCAACGCCAGTGCGCGGTCGGCTTCAACGTTACCCAACCGTGTCATTTCGTACCCAAGGTCTGGTTTGCCCCGGCGCGCTTCACCACTAGTCTTGAGCAGTTTCTCTAGTCGCTTTTTCACCGCGTTGAAATCGGCATCTGGGGGCGAACTCAAGAGCGCAAATTCATATCCCGATGAGATTCCCTGAACGAGTGCAAGTTCGATTGGCGACTTCCCATCCTTGTTGTAAACGCGCACATCGACGGTACCTGGACGTTGGGCCATCGAAGCGACGGCGGCCGGATCGCGGGCATAACCCAGCGATAGCATCACCCGAGTGTCAACCGCTTCGAACAGTCGAACGTTCTTTGCGCGCGATGATAGAGGGGAAGCGAGGTGTTCCACCGTCGCCATGGTTCGTATGGGAAGAACCAACAAAGCGAACGACAGTAAGGAATAGGCTGGAAACCAATATCTCATATTTACGAAACTCGTTACTAGGTCCGTATCGGTTTCATCATACGGTGTCGGTTTGAGGCTGTCAAGCTGTGAGTTGGGACGTAAAACTCCCGATCACCCACAGGGGACGGGCCGGTGGTACATTCGCGGTTGGTTAGCGA
>CAYNZV010000287.1:0-2374 GCA_964401715.1 uncultured Gemmatimonadaceae bacterium
GACAGCCGAGGTAGTATCTTGAAGGGAGGAGGCAATTGTTGAATTGGAACGGGATCCAGGAGTCACGCACGGCTTGTGGTCGAAAGTTAGCGATTATAGCGTTGTCCATATTAGCGTTTTTCTGTGCCACGGGAGCGGTCGCTCAGTCGATCGCCAAGCCCGTAGCAACGGTACATCTCCACAAGTCACAGATTATTTCGTCTCCTCAATTCAGGGCGTTTGTAGCCTTGGTGGGACGTCTTGGCGGTGAACGGGCGGTGACCTCAGACCAATGTCTTCCGGTTCTCGAGACTCTGATTGACCAACATCTTTTGGAGCAAGAGGCCGTTGAACGGCAATTGGTCCTCACGGAGGCAGAGGTCGACCAGCAGATGACTGCACTGCGTCGACAAATTGAAGAACAGGCAGACCAGCGGTTAAGCGATGAAGAATGGAGAGCACAAATCCAGGAGAGAACCGGTTTGACTCTGGAAGAGTATCGGGATCGGTTCGCGGTTGGCGTTGCAACGCAACGTCTAGTGGCGAAGATGCAGCCAGAGTGGTTGGAGACTATCCAAGAACCTGCAGAAGAGGTGATCCAGCAGTTCTATAACCAGAATATTCAGCAGCTTGTACAGCCAGACATGGTGCTGGTCCATCATATCCATTTCAGCACCATGGGACTGGATGAAGTCGGGGCGAAACAGGCGAAACAACGGTCCGAGTTAGCGCTGAAGGAGCTGAGCGACGGCGCATCTTTCGACGAACTGGTTGTCAATCACTCTGACGACGGAACTTCTCGTTACAACGGGGGTGAGTTGGGCAACCGCTACTTGCGTCGTGATGATCCAGCCGTCTTGGAAATGCTTGGAGGGGCGTTCTTGGAGACGTTATTCTCTATGCACGTGGGGGAAACGAGTACAGTGGTGGAGTCCAAGGCTGGGTTTCACATCTTGAGACTTGCTGACCGTCTCGCGGCACGTCTTTTGACTCTGAATGATCCCGTAGCTCCTCGATCTTCGCAGACTGTCCGGGAGCAGATTTCGGCTCTTCTCATGGCCAATCACCGAGCCAGTGCACAGGAGCAGGCTGCGAAGTTGGTCGTCGGTGAGTTGCGTGAACAGGCGGATATCGAAATCTTCGAAGACAACCTCGCCAGTCTCTGCCCGGCGAAACCTGCCTGAGAAAGTATGCTAAGCCAGTTAGTTCTTTACTTCATTAATGCTCATGGCCTTTACGCTCTGAGTCGACGGTTCGTCTTTTGCCACGGTCGACAATGTGGCGATAATTGATCCTGTGAACAGCACCGCACGGTCCGTGTACAGACTTGATACAAAGAGCCTCCGTAATGCTCGTGTACTAGCTTTTCAGTCGCTATATCGTTACGACCTATGCGGCGAGTCGGTCATGGATATGGTAGATCTCTCGTGGATGGACAAAGCTCACCGAGATGCGATGAGCGTCGAAGCTTATGAGTTGTCGCGTCTTCTGGTCGCTGGTAGCATCGATAATTTACAAGCCATCGATGATTGTATTGACCGACAACTCGAGCATTGGGATCTTCAGCGACTGTCCCGAGTTGACCTAGCTATCCTTCGGATAAGTGTCTATTGTCTTTTGTATCAAAGTGATGTGCCCGCCTCCGTGATCATTAATGAGGCCGTGGAAATCGCCAAACAGTACGGCACCGATGACTCCTACCGATTCGTCAATGGTGTGCTCGATGGTGTGCGCAAGCGAGTGGCATGACAGCACGTAATCGTCGTCGCAATCCATCGGTTGCCGGTAGAGCGTTGAGGCTGCCGGGCCGATCCCGACGAACACGCAGTATGCCACCGCCCGGCGAAGGTTCATCGATGACGTTGCTGAAGAGCGATGAAGAGATAGACGGCATTCGTAAGTCCGCGAGCATTTTGTCGGAGACGCTTCGGCTCGTCACAGATCGAGTGGAGGCCGGAATTACTACAGGCGAACTCGATAGCATCGCCCGAGTACATATCGAAGAGTGCGGTGCTAAGCCAGCGTTCCTCGGCTATCTTGATTATCCTGCAACGCTCTGCGTTTCTATCAACGAGGAAGTGATCCACGGGATTCCTGGACGGCGTCGCCTGGAAGACGGTGACATCGTTGGAATCGATTGTGGCGTCAACCTCGCAGGCTGCTTCAGTGATGCTGCCTTAACCTTGCCTGTGGGGGATATCTCAACGACGGTCACGGAACTGCTCAAAACCACCCGCGAGTGTCTAGTCCAGGCAGTGGCTGCAGCAGTTCCAGGCAATCGTCTCCGAGATATAGCTGAAGCTGTGTACCACCACGCCAGTGGTAGGGGATATGGAGTGGTACGGCAGTACTGTGGTCACGGAGTAGGGGCCTCACCTCATGAGGAACCCCAGGT
>CAYNZV010000288.1:0-2373 GCA_964401715.1 uncultured Gemmatimonadaceae bacterium
CTTCAACAAGGATCGACGGACCTTCGAGCACCCGGCTCAAAAGCTGAACGAGTTTGATGTCTGGTCTTTCTTCGTCCGGGGATTGATTGGCTTTACCGAGTACGGCCGGCCGATATAGCTTTTCCGGCGGGGTTTCGCGCAACTCTGAGGCGAGGGTGCATGAGTGGCTTCGAGACAAATGAGATGTCGAAAACAATGTTGAATCGAGGGATATGACGACAGTTCTGCACGTTGCGCTAACGGGTGAAGATAACAATCCTGGTTCCAAGGAAGAGCCTCTTGCCACCTTGCACGGGGCCCGTGACAGGCTCAGGTCGTGTGAGTTCCCGGCAGAGGTCGTCTTCCACGAAGGCACGCACTACCTTCCGGAGCCGTTGGAACTTTGCCCGGAGGATTCGGGCTCAACGTATCGCGCTGCTGACGGCGAGCGAGTGACCCTGAGCGGCGGCGTTAAGCTCAACTGGGGCCCTAAGGATCCTAAGCACTTTGTTGCAGAGGCCAGTAAGGAGTGGACGACTTATGGCGGGAATGCAAAGCAAGCCAAATGCGAACGGCGCAGCTCCAATGGTGGGCCAAAGAATTGGGGCTCCAGACTTTGGAAGACATGATTGGAGTCCTTCCCCGCGTGGAAAAGGCGCTACGCGAACTTTCGAAGGATCGCACCGGAAAGACCGTCGCCAATTATGCCGAGTCCATCGGAACTCTGTGCGATTGGTACGTCCAACGGGGATACCTAGCGGAAGACCCGCTCAAGACAATGGCGCCGTCCGATACGACGCCGGAGCTTGCCGCCGCAGTTTGATCACGATGGAAGCGAACCCGTATCTCAGGAGTCTGGAGAAACTGCCTTTATGAAGATCACAAGGATCGAAGTCACCCACGTTGATGTGTCAGCGTGGGGGGACTTCGCCAGTCGGCAAGATCAACTCCGGCTAGTCACGCTGATGGCTGGTTACCCGGAATACCAGCACCCATTGTCAAGTTGGTTTCCGAAGGACGAGATGTGTGTCGTGCAGATAGAGACCGACAATGGCCTCGTGGGTACTGGATGGTGCGAGGATTACTGTGGCGCTACCAGCTTGATCATCAATCGGCATCTGACCAAGCTGCTGGTTGGGGCCAACCCCCTTGATCGGAACCGTCTTTGGGATCAGATGTTCCGTTCCAGCATGCCTTACGGACGCAAAGGTCCTGCGATCTTTGCCATCAGCGCGGTGGACATAGCGCTGTGGGACCTTGCTGGAAAACACATCGATCAACCGGTCTACGAGCTTCTCGGTGGACGGGTAAACGATTCAGTGTCGATCTATGCCAGCCATCTTCATTTCACTAATGAAGACGAGTTCACCCGTGAGGCAGCTGAATATGTGAGACGAGGCTTCGGCGCGATGAAGATGCGGTTTCTCCACGGTCCCGCTGATGGACGTCAGGGCATGTACCACAACGCGCACTTGGTGAAGTTGTTGCGCGAGACGGTGGGAAACAGCGTCGACATAATGGCTGACGCTTATATGGGTTGGGACCTTGAATACTCACTACGTATGTGCCGTGAACTAGCTCCATTCGATCTGAAGTGGATTGAAGAGCCGTTGATGCCGGATCAGATAGGTGATTATGCGGAACTGCGAAAAGGGTCTCCGGTCCCAATCGCCGCAGGGGAAAACGAAGCGACCCGATACGGCTTCGCTCAAATTATTGAGGCCAGAGCCCTTGACATCATTCAATTCGATGTCGCCCGGGTCGGAGGCCTTAGTGAGGCCAAGAAGGTCTGCGCCTTAGCAGAAGCCGCAGGACTTCCCGTCTACACCCACGCTTACGGCAAGCCGACCCTCCACCTCGCTACCAGCGAAAACGTCATCGGGATGGTTGAGTATTTCCCGGTTCCGGTTTGGGAAGAGGCCGAGGAAGCGCCTCACTTTGACGGGTCGGATGTTCCCGTCGATGGCCAGGTTCGGTTGGGGAATGAGCCCGGGTTAGGTGCCAACCTCTCACTACCAGGATTCACGGTCGTGAATCAAGGGAAGCAATGGTTGCCCGGGCCGAGGTGATTGGCACAGGCTGGTGGGCGCCAGGGCTCATCTTTCCACCTGTATGCCAAAGCCTATAGAGGCCGCCCATCCGAGACGCCAGATAAGCCCCTACTCTACGTTCCCACACATCTAGCACTCATACTGGACAAGGATCTGGAGGCAGTGCGTTAGTTATGTAATTACTGCGCTGGCTGGTCTGGGGTGCGAAAGAAATCAGCGCACCGCATCTGGAACCTTCTGGGCCTGCCCTTCGCCGCACGAAGTACTTTTGGTAGTCGTAACATTCAGCGACAAGTTCCTCAAGAAAGTTCATCTATGTTGTCGCAAGTGGCGTCAGTAAACG
>CAYNZV010000289.1:0-2321 GCA_964401715.1 uncultured Gemmatimonadaceae bacterium
CGAGAACCCATTTGAGTAGCGCTTGGGGGACGCCGCCGATTCCCCCACAATCAAGTACTGGCATATAGATCGCTACGGTCGCTAAAATCCCTTGTTTGCCTCCTCCGCCGATGAATACAAACGCCCGGGTGGGGCCATTAGTTCCCGCGAGATAGAAGCCGTCTAAGGCGATTCCGTTCAACATAGATCCGGTTCCGAACCGGACGACATCCAAAGTGGAGACTTCTTCCGCTACCGCTGCTGCTGCGTCAACTGCTTCGCGGATCGCTCCTCGCTTCCAGTAGTCGACTTCGCCCCAGCTTTTGCGCAACGGGGTCCCATAAAGTCTCCATCCTTGGTCAATCGTCATGTGAGCATCCGGGAGGTTGAAATCCCCTTGGGCGATTTCAACCCGCGGTCCACCCGGACAGCAGCGGCGGTAAGTGCGCCACGACGTGTAACCCTGACCTTCCGGGTCATTTATCTGAAGGTGTTCCTGCTCCACCTCGTTTTCAACATCTGGGGATGGACGCCAAGAATTAAAGTAATCAGACCCAAAGCCCCCTACGCGGTGTTCGTTGGTTCCATCGGAGCTAATAGCCCAAAGTTCCTCAATGGAATATGCGCAAGAACTGGCCCAATCGCGGACGCGGGTGAAGAAAATCTCTTGACCATCTTGGGACCAGCCAAGGGGTCGGTCCATGTAGAACTCGTTGTCGGTAAGTCGTTCGGTTGAACCGTCGCGTCGAATGATCAGAAGATCACTGCCACAGCCGGAACGCCTGCCAGTGGCGGTCAGAATTTTGGATCCGTCCGGGGAACAGCTGTCCCACGGCTCCATCGGCTGCCCGGCACATGATTCTTGGCGTCCGAAGGCTTCCGCTACTGCATTTGAGAGGGGCCTTTCGCCGTAGTTCGGTTCTGGTGAGGTGTAATCAATTATTTGTTCGACAGTGAAACCGATCGTTTTGGCCATCGACGCCATTTCGTCTTTGTCACGTGCCCGCCGGATTTCTTCGAGAGACAGAACTTTTTCGGAGGGTTGATAGTTGAAGAAGGCATCAATGATTGCGTCTGGGAAGTCGTCAAGGGTCAACGGTTTCTCAGGTATTTCCGTGTCGATTCCTTGCTCAGTAAAAGGAATCTCAATCGTTTCAACTGTTTGCGAGGAACTAGATACTTTGACCGCTTGAGCTGTTTCTGGTGGTCCAGAGGCGATTGGTTCATCAAGGACGGCGGTGCCACCACACGCCGACACTGTTCCCAACAAACAAATCGCCGCGAGCTTCGTTACCCAGATTTTTGTCACAACTCAATGTTCGGCGACTATTCGCCAATCGGAAATGAGGAAGGTTCCTCATTTCCAACGCGGGAACGTTCGCCGATAGTTGCCCTATGAACAACAGTGCTGTGTCCGGTTTAGGTTGGGGTCCTAAGTGGTATTCGCGGTTAGCGATCACATGTGTCTTGCTGGTGACTGCGTGTCAAGGGTCGATTCCGCCAGCGTCGACTAGTGCTGAAGCTTCGACTTCGATTACCAATTCGAATCCCCCACCTCCCACCGTTGATCTCACCTTCGACGATCTTACGGATCTTGGTCTGACTCGCGAAGAAGCACTCGCTCCCTGTCGCGAAAAGCCTTTGAACTCTTATTGCGAAGACGCCCTCAACCCCCCACCGTCCGACCTAGACGCTGCAGAGGAATTACTGATTGAGAACTTTGAGAATTTTCGGCTTGGCCAAAACGAGGCGTGGTGGCTTTACTCAGAACAATGTCGCGACGGACTGAATCGTGAACTCTTAGTCGCAGAAGCGGCAAACCTGCGGGCCTATCTCACCGACAAGGGGTTGCCGCCATACAACCTGAAAATCGACATTCTCGACATCGTCGAAACATCTCCTGGCTTCGCTGAAGCGACCACTCAGTTCTTGTATTTGGGAGCAGCGGTCTCTGAACCAAAAACTCGGACGCTGGCGTGGGAAGAAACAACTTTTTTATACGCGAAATCGGGTCACTGGAGGTGGAGGTTCCTTGATTGCGACAAACGGGAACTAAAAGCAGGCTGGCAGTGCAGTGAAGCCTTCGGGGAACACCGTCACATGTGTCTGCCCTTATGGGACAACACCCTTATCGAGGACTACGAATGCGATCTCAGCAACCATGAATTTTTTGGGCAGCTCTATCAGCTGATGACTGCGTCGGAAGAGTTTTCTTTCAACGATCCAGAACATCTTGCCCTTATTTGTGATCACCGGATCGCAGCCGAAGCTGTTACCTCAACAACATCTGGCTCTGTCCTTCCGTTCGATCCCGATGCAGTGGCTGCAGACATCACTGCAGC
>CAYNZV010000290.1:0-2217 GCA_964401715.1 uncultured Gemmatimonadaceae bacterium
AACTGTTCGCGTTCCAGTTCGTAAAATGAAAATACCCGGCAAATAGCCAATTCGCTAGGCGCTTACGGTGAAAAATGGCGCCCCTTTACCTGAGTAGCAACATCCGGTTGGTTGCGGTCGTGCCGTTACTTTCCAACCGGTAGAAATACACACCGCTCGGGCTGTCTTCGGCATGCCAAGACACGGCGTGAATCCCGGCGCCCACGAAATCATCTACCAACGTCACCACCCTCTGCCCTACAGCGTTGTAGACCGAAAGATTCACATATGCCTCGGTCGGCACCTCGAAGCGGATCTCGGTTTCAGGGTTGAAAGGGTTGGGAGCATTGTGCAACAACGACGCGACACCAGATGACGGCTGCAATCGGCCGTCCGCGGCACGGTCATCGTTTTCATATTTCGTCTCTTCGGCCTCCTGTACGTGCTGACGCATATGCTCGCGACGATGTTTATTCAATTTCATAAACATTACCAGCTGTTCCTCCGTCAGTATGGCTTTGACAGCCTCGCGGTGCGCTTGGCGCAGATCACGTATCTTATCTCGTTCAGGCCGCTCGCCGCCGCTCCAGAGCTGGCGCATAGCCTCCTTATGTTGGCTCCTTAACGATACGATCTGCTCGCGTTGCTCAGTGCTTAGATCCAATGCCCGGAGAGCGCGTCCAAATCCGCGGGGACCACGTCGATCCGCGTTTTCATCGCGAAGCTGATCCAGCCGTTCCGCTTGCTCAGGAGTCAAAATGTCCTTCACAGCAGCACGGCGCACTTCCCGCAGCGCTTTTATCCGGGACTTGGCCTCCTCACGGGTCAGGTCTCCTTCTTGTACTTGACCGCGGATGCCCTGCACGGTCTGGCGGAATTCCTGCCGCAAAGCGTCAATCGACTGGCGTTGATCCTTGGTCAATTCCAACACACCGATACCCTGCCCAAAGCCAACTCCCCGATGGCCTCTATGTCGAAAGCCGCGTTGGCCAGCTTCGATGATGCTCGCCGACAAAATGCCAAGAGTCAGCATTACAATGGCGATGTGTAACTTTTTCATCATGAGCTCCTGCATGATTTGTATGGCGTTACATTCTATGCGTCGTCAGCACTTAGACAAGTGTAGTCGATAACTCATTTAAACCAAGACCAATATGACACCTACAATTTTAAATGCACACCCCGGTGCCAGACAAGGTCTCGGCGGGGGTTTTCAAAACAAAGCACCGTGATTTCAGCAGATAATGCCTTGCTTGGCGCGTATTCCGTGGGCCGGAGGGTCGTCACCGATCCAGCGTTCGTCCACCGGTTCGGAGGCGAGCTGGTATCTCGAATCCGAGGAGATGCGAATGCGGTCGGACTGATTGTCGGCGCTGCCATGCATGGTGTACATGCTGAAGATTACCACGTCGCCCAGGTCGTAGTCGGCGCTCAACCAGCGCCCACCGAGCTTTTCCCGGGCGTCGATTGCGTCTTGGCAGTAATGACCCGTCGAGTTCCAGCGGATTGATTGGTGCACGCGTGCTTCGAGGGGACGCCCGGCCTCCTTCGCAGCGTCAACGATCGTCTTGGCATCGCCTTCGTTCTCGCAATAGCGATCCACGTCGGTTCTGCCGTAGGTGTTGCGCAGGTCGGTCAGCTTGTGAGAGTCCTCAAGGATCATCAATCCTCCCATGTCCAAAGGCGTCTTGCCGAAAGGAACCCAAGAGGTGAACAGTTGGGTCGTGCCCCGCCCCATGTAGACGATGTCGTAGTGTGGAGTGGTGGATGTCGATTCCGGAGGCTTTACTCGAAACCAGGTATAGTCGAAATGTCGCACCTTGTCACCGAGGAAAAATTCGTAAAAATCGATCATAGGACCGTCGTACAAGATCTTTTGAAGTGACGGGTTGTCGCTTGTCAACCTCCCCATTCCATCGATCGCTTTTGGAGCACGCGAAGGGCCGTGATAGTCGCGGTTGTGTTCGCCGGGTGCACTTTTGCGGGCGATTCCCTCCATCAAAGGCTGGCCTGAATCCAGTTCCCCGTCCGCGGCAAGACGTCGCAAAATTTCGCCGCGCGCGTCGAGGACTTCCTCCCGGCACAACAAACCAGAGAGGTAGAGATATCCATCGCTTTCCATTCGACGCCATAGCTCTTCGCGATCGGCCACAGCATCATCGGAGCGGCGCAACAACCCAACCGACTCCGGCGACGATCCGAGCGCACGGCCGCAGTAATTCATGTCGGTTATCTGGA
>CAYNZV010000291.1:0-2214 GCA_964401715.1 uncultured Gemmatimonadaceae bacterium
TCGGTAAAAAACACTTCATTGAACGGCGACTCGCCTGAAATCAAAGTGATCGGTTTTACTTCCACCCCGGGGGATTTCATGTCGAGGGTGAGGAAACTGATGCCCTCGTACTTGTTGTCCCGATCGGTCCGGAAGACGCCATACATCCAGTCGGCCTCCATCGCTCCGGAGGTCCATATTTTTGATCCGTTCAGGACAAAATGATCGCCCATGTCCTCGGCAAAACTCTGCAAGTTAGCCAGGTCCGATCCAGCTCCCGGTTCCGAATATCCCTGACACCAATGAATTTCGCCGCGGATGATGGGAGGCAGGTATCGTTTCTTCTGCTCATCGGTGCCAACGTCAAGGAGCGTTGGTCCCCACATCATGGTACCGAAACCGCCAATGGGACTGATCGCGCCAAGGGTCCGCATCTCCTGCTGGACGATCGAGGCTTGATCGGAAGTCAACCCACCGCCGCCGTATTCAGCCGGCCAGGTCGGCGTAGACCAGCCTTTCTGACCGATGCGGTCCTGCCAGACTTTCCAGTCGCCCGTTAGTTTGGAGCCGAAGCCCGCAATTCCCGGAGGTCGCTTATGAGCTAATTTTTCGGGGAAGTTCTCTTTGAGCCATGAACGGGCCTCTTCCCGAAATGCGTCCACGTCTTGTGCTGGTTCCAACGTCCTTCCTCCAGGTAAATCGCCGGTCGAAGATAGCAGATCTCATGGATTCTGACTGCCACTCAAACAGTGGAGCAAGACCTTTGCTAAAGACCTGAAGCAAAGCGTCTACGGCGATAAGGGAGGAATCTAGTTCGCTGCCGCGCTCCGATTCCTTTTGTTGTGGCGATACCGCAACCCTTGTAAGGCCCGGCCCCAGCAAATAGTCGATTGGCTATGTCTTGAGCCGAGGGTCGTATCTTCAACGTCACTTCAATGCCACTGTCTTTGCCTCCCGGTGGGCGCGATACGCGGCTTCCATTAGAGCCGTCAACTGCAGAGCCTCGGTCATCCCAAAATCGACGGGTTCGCCACCACGCGCGGCCCGTACAAACTGACCAATGGGTGAAATCCCTGGCGCCGGAAGGTCCACGACCGGTTGCCACCCCGTCTCTTTCAGGTGTTGAGATCGGATCATTGCCTCGCCTGGCGAGAGCATCCGATAACCGCCGTCGGTGCCGTCGATTTCTACCGTGAAATGACCGCCATAACTCACAAACGACGTCTCGTTGATGGCTATTGCCCCATTCTCGTATTCGATCAGCGTGACAGTATTGTCTTCCACAGCGCGCTCTGTGACGTGATTGAAGATCGACGACACTCTCGCGGGTTTACCCAACAACCAACGCGTGAGGTACATGCCGTGCGCACCGAGATCCATCATCGCACCACCGCCGCACGCGATGGGGTCGTAGAAATGTTCAGGTAACCAACCTCTGGTCGCACCATCATGACTGATGCGAACACGCATCGTGGTGATATTGCCGAACAGGCCCTCGTCCGCCGCCTGCTTCGCATACAGAATTTCCGGTAGGTTTCGTCGTGGATAGGAAATGCAGAAGGTCACTCCGCTATCGCCTACCGCCTTGGCTATCTCGTTCGCTTCAGATCGCGTGGTTGCAAGCACTTTCTCAGTAAAAATGTGTTTGCCCGCTTTTGCCGCTTTGACCATCACCTCGCGATGTAAATTGGTCGGTGTGACGACACCCACGGCGTCAATGGAATCGGAGGACAACAACTGATCCAAATCTTCGAACCAGTCCACCGAAAGCTCGTCGGCCCACGCCTTTCCGCGCAGCCGATCTTCATCCCATACCGCTTGAACCTGCGTGTCCGGATGGTTCGCAAACTCCTTCGCATACTCGTTGGCATGGACATGCCAACGACTTAGCATCGCAACTCTGAACATCTAACCTCCTATCAATCGTCAAGAATTCCCAAAGATCGACTATGTGGCGCGGCCTAATCCACTGCAGCCACGTTATCTTTACCTGCTTCTCAGTAAAGATGTTGAAACCGCGGTGGGTTGGGGACTACCGCACCAAGCTACCCCCACCTCAAAGCGGCGTCAAAGCCGTCTTCACAATACACCAGCATTCATACCTTACGGCGGGTCGGACACAAGTCCACACGCAATCGGGTCGGCCTCAAGGCCGTCACCAATTTCGTCCCGGGTCGGGACCAGATAGCCCACCCGCTCTGCATCGGTGCTATCCCACGGGTACTGGAATATTGT
>CAYNZV010000292.1:0-2191 GCA_964401715.1 uncultured Gemmatimonadaceae bacterium
GGATACCACTCTGGATGAACAGCCGTCCAACGACGCGCCTGTTGGACGATCAGAGTCTGTTGATGCTGCACCGTTTGCAGCATGAGTTCCAGGTCAAAGCTCTTGTCAGCGCTTACAAGGTGGTTGTGAGGATTGGCGAGCGACACCAGGCCCACGGGGACGATGCGCGAAGTCGCGGATTGTGCAAAGGTCATCCCGTGCCAACGACCGGTAATGCTCAAATGCGAATGCACAGCCGCCGGGTGGTCCATCTGAGTGCCGAGAGTGTAATCCGGCGTCACATAGGTGGTCTTGAGAAAACGAGCTTTGGCATCAATCGTTAGTGTGCGTTCTGTACCCAGCGGACGGGGCCAGACATCTTCTTCTTCGCCAATACCCCGCGCCGAATAGGTGTAACTGCCCATGCCATCTCTATCCAACGCCATGCGCCTGATCACCGGGGGAAGTCTGTAGTCGTTGATGAGATTCCAGTACCACCATGTAGCGGCATTGGCCGGACCGCCGAGGTGGAAACTTATGAGATTGGCCGTAGCGTCACTCTCTTCAACACTCTTGTGATGACGAGTCTTGGGGCCACCGCGCACACCGGAAATGGAGACTTGCGCCCATTCCGCCCAATACAGCGTCATGAAATCACCGATCAATCGATGCAGTTCCTCGTCCCCGCCGTACTGGTAGGCCAGATCTACTGGGTTCAGCGTGTGTTTACTATAAGAGGGTGAGCCGTATTCGAGGAAAAAACCCCGCCGCGCCCTTTCGCGAAAATAGTTCTTCATAAACGCGAGCCAAGCCCCATAGTGGTCCCTTGCGTTGTATTCCTTGCCATCGGAGAGATTGGCGCGTCCGCCGCCATGACGGCTGGCGATGTCGACTCCAGGTCCGTAATAGCCGGCGTGGCCGTAGTGATAACTGCCGCCGAATCCATAGTCGGGATAGATGCGGTCCGCGTAGTCCGGTTCATTCATAAAAATGCGGGACGTCACCAAATTACTGGCTTTGGCGTTGAGATCGTGGTTTTCGCTGCCATCGAGCCACCAAGTGCTCTGGCGCGCCCAGTGAATATCGTTCTTGACCGCCGTCCGCTGCCAGAGCGTAGCGAGCAACAGCGCTTCGGTTTCGGGAGTCAGCCGCCCCGGGAATTTACCGTTGCGACCGGAGAACATGTAGTAGAAACGGCAGTAGAGCGGCGTGTGCAGCAAGCTCCATGCATTACCATCAGAACTCTTCGCCAATTCCTCCGCCAGCACTTGGTTGGCGGTGTCGAGATCTTCGCCCAGGAACATTTTGGCGAAGGCGCTGACGATGGGGGCGGCGTCCTTCTGTGCGGTTCGTTCAAAGGCGTCGGTCAGGCGGGCCTTACGGCTGGCCTCGGCTTCGGCCATGCGCTGAGCGAGAGGCTTGTCGGTTACACCGATCAGCGCGCCGGACTCTGCGAAGCGGATGCCATCGAGATGAATGCGCGCTTCTTCACTGAAGTCGACATCGAATTCGCATAGAGCAACTTGTTTCCAGTCAAATTCGGCGGGAGTCTGCAGCCTGTTGAGTGGAAGCGTTAATTCCTTCCATTTCCCTGCGGTATCTGTGCCGGAAAGTTCACCTGTTGACTCGATTCCGGCTTGATCGACGAGTCGGATCACCCAGGCATCAGGCGGCTGTGAGTCCTGCACCTTAATCCAGAGGCGTAGACTCATCGCCGAGGACAGGTCCCATCTTTCACCCCAGAGCCCAGCTACGAAACCGAAGCGTGATGGCATCCCGGCTTTGTACGGCGTGTAGAGCACGCTCAGATCCCCCTCGCTACGATCAGCATGATCCAGTTCGAAACCCTGCGGTCGATAGTTGATGTTGCGGCGGTCTGCCAAGGATGCGTCTACGTGCTGTCCCGGTGGTGCCGCACCGAAGCGCCGAATCTCTTCGTCCCAGAAATCGAGCGGTTTGTCGCTGGCGAGGCAGAGAGTCGTGCCTGATAGTGTGAGACCAGCGGCGAGGTATTTCATCACGTTCACTTATTTCACTTGTCGGTTAAGATTAGGTGTTTCGATCCAGCCGCCGAAGCCTTCTTGGCTTGCGACCCGTTCGAGGTGAGATAACTCTGCGCTTTCTTTTTCCACAGGTATAAGATCTGCTCCGATATGGTATGCTGGCGACAGTTGGCTTGAGCGGTTTCACCCCTGTCGGCCTGCCATAGAAT
>CAYNZV010000293.1:0-2176 GCA_964401715.1 uncultured Gemmatimonadaceae bacterium
TCGCGGCTGCATCCTAACTTTGGATGTGGACACATAGGTGGGGGCAGGTCAGATCCTGGCTTTCCAGACTTGGCGTCGAGACGCTATTCATCGAACGAGGCAGCCCCTGGGTAAATGGCTACATCGAGCCCTTCGCCGCCTCGCGGATAAGAACTTGCTGCCCATTCTGGATATTCAGCGTTTTCGTTCTACTGCTTCAAGTGTTAAAGGGTCTGGGGTCTTCGGTGTCGGAATTAGGTTAATTGTAGGATTGAGTAGTGCATTTTGTCAGTATAGAAACAGAAAGCATCCACGGGCCCTCGACTCCGGTATTTAATCTGGTTGATACATTGCAAAATGAACTTATTTCCAAGGAGTGAATCGTGAGCGAAAAAAATATTTTAGCCGTCCAAGATGCATTCAAGCGTTTTTCAGAGGGAGATTTGCCCGGATTCTTGGATCTTTGTGCGGATGATATAGAGTGGGATCATCGTGGACCAGATAGTCCTCTTGATAAACTTTACAAGGGCAAAGAAGGTGTGATGGAGTTTTTGGGCACACTGTCGACAACTCAGGAAGTTCTCGAGTTCGAGCCACGTGAATATTTCTCTGATGGTGATAGGGTTGTTGCGCTAGGTCATTTCCATTTCAAGGTCATCGAGACTGGTCGTGATTGGGCATCAGACTTTGCAATGGTTTATACCCTTAAAGACGGATTGATAAGTCACTGGAGAGGAATCTTCGATATGACCGCTGAATCTGTAGCCTACCAACACTAGCGGATAAGGCTGGAAATGAGAAAACTGCTGTAGAATTATAATTCCCTTACCAAGTTTTTTGGGGGGCGGCTGGCTTTATAGGGTAGAGGCGATCCACGTCTCTGCCCTTTTTTATTGTACTTTTCGCCAGTTCTAAGGAAAAAGCGCAGGGGTGATGATGTTTCTGACGACCGAGGTGTCCTGAACGTTCTTACGGACGAAGCGTTCCTCGTGGTTGATGGTGACACTGTAAAGGCGTTCCTAAGGAACTATTCAGTTACTCGTATCAAGAGGGAGCTGCTACAAAAATCCGCGCTGGGACTGAGCCTGGTCAATAAGCAGTCTGCAAATGCCGGGGGTAATTGGTTAGGATACAATCGAGCGGCAGGGCTTGACTTCACCCTCGGCCACGGCAGAAGCAATCTGCCGTTTAGCGGTTTCGGAGCCCGCACGTGGGATTCGGCAGAGAATTTGTCTGGTGATGCTGGTTACGTGGATCTGAGATTTTCCGGAAAGAAATTGAACTTTCGGGCAAAATACTGACCTGCTCCCATCTATGTATCCACATCCAAAGTTAGGATGCAGCCGCGATGGACGGATTGATGACCGCCGGTGCGGGTGGTCGATAGCCTAATGCGCTGTGCGGTCGGACGTGATTGTACTGCCGTCGCTACCAGGAGTGCATGTGGTGCCCCGCCCCGGGGAACCATATCGAATCCACCACGAACGACAGAAAGACCGCCATAGCGTAACCGGCAAGAATCCCGACGAAAAATGGCCGGCAACGGTTGTAGAGCTGGATCCCCCCGATCCGGAGGATGATCGACTTGGCCGCCCAGGCCAGGAAGATCGACATGGTGGAATGCTTGGCGTGGCCGACCGGTACGATCATCCCCATGGGGTTGATCGGCCACCAGGTAAACCGGTAGCGCAGCGCGCTCATGGCGCTGAAGATCAGGACCCCGGCTCCCATGATTGCATACCGTTCCGGCTTCATCACCGGTACATCCTTGATCTGATTAACCAAGGCATCGTAGACCCGTGGCGGATAACGCGTGAATGCATAATCGCTGAAGTTGAAAGCTCCGTAGGCGTAGCTCAGATGAAGCGTGTAGAGAATGTTCGCACCCACCCCGACAACAAGGGTCAGCACGATCGCGCCTAGAAGCCGTCTCGGTGAGTCTTTGATCAGATCTCCGAGCTTAGCCGCGTGAATCAGCGGGACCATGAACATGGCCTTGCTCTGTGTCCGGATCGCGGAAAATAGGGTGATCGATGTTCGCGCCCCCGCTGAATAGTCCGTCGGGTGGAAGAACAGGTCCGCAAAGCCTGCCTCGTTGATGGGCATGCTCATGTACACCACACCCGTTTCCGCGATCACACGTCCCAATCCGATGTAGGCGATGAATAGCCCCAGGGTCATCGGGATCACCATCTTC
>CAYNZV010000294.1:0-2174 GCA_964401715.1 uncultured Gemmatimonadaceae bacterium
AGCAATGGAAGCGTTAGTGGGCTTGTGGGAGCGGTGTGGGGCGTGAGTGCCCATAACCGCAGCGGCCACGAAGGCGGGTGGATTTATGGGGATTCAATAGATAGTCGGGCGTTACCCACCCGAGTCGGTAGGGAGAAATGAGAATGTATGCGATGCGCAGAGAGTTGGTCATTGCAGTCGATGAAAAAAATGGCTTGATGAACAGCCACAAGATCGGAGGGACGTTATGAATACGCCAGATAGAGATTATACGGGCAAGGCGCTGGCCATTGCGCGTGGTCTATACCCCCATCAGGTGGAAGGGGTGGCTTTTCTAATGAGACGGCGCAGAGCGATTCTGGCTGACGACATGGGTCTCGGCAAGACGCGACAGGCCATAGTCGCAGTCACCCATGATACGACGCAAGGACCGTATCTGGTAGTCTGTCCGGCATCTGTAAAGCGCAATTGGGGTCGCGAGATCGAACTCGTCTGTCAAAACCCGGAAATACGGTTTGTCGGTCCGGGGGATCCGCCCGGACCCGAATGGACGGGTTGGGTTATCATCAACTATGACCTGCTGAAGCGCCACCGGGAAGTCTTGACCGCGTTCTCTTGGCAGGGGATAATCTTCGACGAGGCCCACTATCTGAAGAATCATACCAGTCAACGCAGTCGCGCAGGCCGGAGTCTGGTCGAAGAGTGCCCAGGCGATCCCGTGGTCTATTGTTTGACCGGTACGCCGATGATGAATCGACCCCGCGATCTGTTCGTGCTGTTACAAGTCGTCGGTCACTCTATGGGGCGCAGCTTTATTGCATATGCAAAGCGCTACTGCGACGCTTTTCAAAACGAATATGGTTGGGTTACCGACGGAGCCTCGAACCTGAAGGAACTTGCAATCGAATTGCAGGGTGTCCTGCTTCGACGAGCCAAGGAGGACGTGCTCGATCTTCCGCCGAAATTACGCACTTGGCTCGATGTCGATGTGCCGTCGTCCACTGCACAGAAAGAGACCGAAGAAGCGTTCGCCATACTGCTGCAGGGGCAGCGTCGTGAAAGAGATAGCGTTTCCCCCGAAACGCCGGCTGGTCGAGACCGTGGTCGTCTGATAGCGAAGCTTTCCACAGTTCGTCGAAAGCTGGCAGAGGCCAAAGTGTCGACCACGAGCGAATACGTTCAAAACGTGCTAGATCAGGGTGAGAAGATATTGGTATTCTCATGCTTCGATGCCCCCTTGCGCAAGATCCACGAACGCTTTGAGGATTGCTCTGTTATTTTGACTGGAGCGACTCCAGTAGATTCGCGTCAGGCACTGGTGGATCGTTTTCAAGAGGACGAGGGCACACGCGTCTTTGTAGCAAACATAATAGCAGGTGGGGTTGGCCTGAATCTCACCGCTGCAAGCCAAATTGTCTTCAATGATTTGGACTGGGTTCCGGCGAATCACTGGCAGGCGGAAGATCGGGCGTATCGTATAGGACAACAGAGTCGAGTGCAAGCAGCCTACATGATCGCGGCCGGAACAATAGACGAGTTTGTTAGAATGGTGCTGCAAACCAAGGCGGCACTGGTATCCGCTGTCATAGATGGAGAGGGCCTCGACAAGGATATCGGCGGGGACGTACTGACAGAGCTGCAAAGTCTGATGCGCAATCTCTCGCCGCAACTATCGGATGAGATTTCCGAAGGGTTGACCGCGGAGCGCATTCGGGCGCTCCTGGAAAACGCCCGGAGTATTTATAAGGATGAGAGCTTGGAGCAGAAGGTATTGGAGGGAGATAGGCTTCCCCCGATAAGTGATGAAGCGATTGCGATACTGGTCGATGTCCTCAGGGGACCGAAGAGCAGTCGTTACGAGGTCGTTAGCAACTCCCGTCCCGATACGAAGTATGAACTTACTGTAGATGGCCAAGACGTGGTATGTAATTGCCCCGGTTTTGAATATCGAGGAAGCTGCTCTCATGCACGGAAATTGAAATCTGCTCTAGCTTCAGGGGGAGACTTGCCTCGTGGGATAGCACATGCTGCTTAGAAACAGGATCACCTGAAAGGTGGGCTATCGCCGAGATATGCCGACTCCACGTCGCTGAGAATGAAGTCAAGAAGGTGTAGGTTTTATCCTTCGTGCCTGCATAGAATCAATGTCCCGATGCTTGGGTGCCGGAAGCACTTGAAAGAGGGGCTTTAAATTT
>CAYNZV010000295.1:0-2173 GCA_964401715.1 uncultured Gemmatimonadaceae bacterium
GACGTCGCCATGGGATTCAACAGCATCCAGATCCGCATGGCTCCCATATGGAACCCCGAGAAGGAGGTGTGGCAGTTGTGGGACTGTGCCTCCGAACCGTCCAAGTTGGACGGAACCGGAGTCTATTTCAGCGGCTATTACGAAAGCCTGGACGGCTTGCATTGGTCCAAGCCGGAGATCGGCCAAGTGGAATACCGCGGGTCGAAGGTAAATAACTTCGTGGCCGTCATGCTTGGAGGTCTGCATCACAGGGCAGAGTGCATTGTGCGCGATGATTCCGACCCCGATCCGAACCGGCGCTACAAGACGGCGACGCCGAATGTCTTCGACGCTGGTAAGGGTGGATATGCGGTTTCACCCGACGGGATCCGGTGGTCGGAGATCAGCCATCCGGGCATTTCGTCGGGAGATGAATGGAACCTGACTTTCGACGACAGGGAGCATCTCTTTCTCCACTACCTTAAACGACGTGGGGCCCATGGAAGGGCGATTTGGTTGACCACCAGTAAAGACTTCAGCAATTGGAGCGAGCCCGAGTTGATCTTCGAAGCCGATGACCAGGATCAGAGCCATGGCGTCGAGCGCATCGAAGCCCGACTGGCTGATCCAGCGTATCAGCCGCTTCTTTCCAACGACCCGTCGGTGTACAACATCGATGTGTATCACATGTGCCCCTTTCGATATGAATCGGCCTACTGGGGGATGCCGGCCTTCTACCACGCCGTCTGTCCTGGATTTGCAAACACAAACACCGACGGCTTTCACGTGGCCGAACTTGCCGCGAGCCGCAATCTTAAAAATTGGTCCCGTTTGGGAGATCGTCAGGCATTCATCGAACCGTCTCGAGGGGATTGCGGTGCCTACGATTTGACTCAGATCATGAGTCCTGCATCGGCGGTTGTGCGCGGCGACGAACTGTGGTTCTACTACAGTGGGCTCAAATATCGCGCCTTGACCGCCGAGAAAAATCGGCGCGACTTGGACAAGGACGCGTCTGCAATCTGCTTGGCCGTGCTGCGCCGGGATGGGTTTGTTTCGCTCGATGCGGACGAGGCCGGTGGCACAGTTCAAACAGAACCGTTTGTTCTTTCTGGCAAGAGCTTATTAGTCAACGTCGATGCGGCGGGTGGAGAGCTGCGGGCCGAGGTCTTGGATTGCGAAGGCAAAGAGACGGCTGTTTCGGTACCCATAAATGAAGATCAACCCAGCGCTCAGGTGTTGTGGGAACGTGGTGACATGGCTGGGCAGTACGACAAGGAGATCAGTTTGCGCTTTAGCCTGCGTGATGCCAGGTTCTATTCGTATTGGATCGAGGAGTAAGCCCGGTTAGCATATCCACAACTACAGATCCCGGGGGGGGATAAGCCGCAGTTTATCGGTCGGATAGCGGTGGGATAATGCACTTCGCTGTTGCCGAGGCCGCTGATCACCTGTGTGAGCCGCACAGCGCAATTGCACGGCTTCGTGGCGGTACGTACGTCTGAGAGGTAGCTGCTAAGACGAATCCGAGCTGGCGGAATTGGCCCAAAAGATCAAACGCGAATTGTCGGATCGTAAGTTTGTCTTTTTCAAACACGAAGATAAAGGACTGGCCCCCCCAAGCGGCCCAATCGATCCGATGAATCAACGTAGGGTAGACTGTGACTCCCACGTTCCGCTAGTAAAAGCGTCTTGTCTCGACTCACGTCACCTGCACCTGCTGTTTCTATATCTAGAGCGGAAACCTCATTGTGAGCGTCGGTGGATTTTAGATCAATGGAGAACCGGATCACTAGTGCGATGACGATCATCAAGATGATGATTGCGCCGGCCGTTCCCAAAAGGGCTTTGCTACTCGTTTTCATATCTTAACTCCTCATTTTCGGTGTAACCGCAGCGGTGACTCCAGATCGGTTATTTCGGATCTCAGAAGCTTCGTGGGCTTGGAAAATGCCGGGATGTCGTTTTCCACGAACTCTGCCATCTTCAGCTGGCGCGTCTGTTTGAAACCGACATCATCGACGAAGCAGCCCAAACTGCGCTGCTTAGTGATGATGCCGCGGTTCTACAGCCACGCGTAGCTACGGGATACCGTGTTCGGGTTCACCTTTTCGCTGCTCGCCAGTTCGCGGACCGTTGGCACGTTAGAGGCTGGTTGCCACGGTTGAAAAGGACATTCTCCATGATGTAATCG
>CAYNZV010000296.1:0-2078 GCA_964401715.1 uncultured Gemmatimonadaceae bacterium
ATCAGCGAAGCGCTGCGCCGCTTCGTCGATCGCGTGGGACGTTTCGGCTCTTGGTTCGCGATGCCGATGATACTGATCACGGCATTTGACTTAACAATACGAAAAACCAAGTTCATTAAGATTGCAGGAGACCCCTGGCAAATCTGGTTACGCGAAAACGTCAGCCCGGTATTTGATTCCACGCTCCTCCAGGAACTGGAATGGCATTCTCACACGGCCTTGTTTGCTCTGGTTCTAGGTTTCGGCTACGTTTGGAACACCCATGTACGCGTGGATCTCGTCAGGGAGCACCTTAATTTCAAGAAAAAAGCCTGGCTGGAGTTCATAGGTATCAGCATCTTCCTGATTCCTTTTACCTGCATCATCATCTACTTTTCCTATATGTATACCGTCGACTCTTGGGCACTGAATCGGCATGATGAGTGTGCGTGGTGGCAATGCGGTGAGATATCCGCATCACTCGTCGGACTCTCACACCGCTGGCTCATTAAAGCCGTCCTCGTTTTTGGCCTTGTTGTTGCACTGCTTGCAGGAATCGCTGTCTGGCTGCAGGTGGCGATTGCATTATTTGGTCCTCAACATTGGCGATTCGACTTGATGACAATCGAATGGCCCGAAGAGACAGGATCCCGCACGGAAGGCAAAGAACGAATGGATCTCGAGAAACTCGACGACCAGCTTGAGATTCAAGCAGCTCGCATGCGGGAGCAGCAGGTTGCATCGGATGCTGAACAACAAAACAAACGCGAATAAGGTCACTGGCCAAAAGATTCACGTAAGAATAGCCTCTCGGATAATCCACGGTGCTCGACTGGGAAAATCTATTTAAGCGCTACGTATGGGATGATCGAACCACACCATACTTCGTTCCCCTCTCCCGACTAAATCGGCTCCAGGCCGACAACGAGATACTCGCCTATTGTCTTTTCTTGGGTGTTTTATTTGGGGTTGTTGCACTCACCTCACTAAGTGATGCCACACCACACGGTCGCTCACCATTCATTACTCTTTACGCGATCACGGTAGTCCTCGCGGCAATCACCTTTGGCTTCGCCAAAAGCTACTATGCGGCAGTTTACTTAAGTGCCACGCCCGTCGCGGGACTGATCTACCTCTTGATTTACGGGTTTCAATCCGATCGACACCGTATTGACACCTTGCTTGTGATTTTTCTCGTGCTGCTCATGCTGTGGTACTCGTTGCGCGTGATCAGGTTGGCACGAGCCTATCACAGCCTACCCATACCTAAGGGAGAAACCCAACCCAGGCGCCGGTTGTTTAAAAAGTGAGCGTCTATGACGGCCAAAGGAACTATATTCCAGGGCGCCTGTATTTCCCTCATCATATATCTCTTTATGTTCTCGTAACCGTTGTCTCTATCACTGCAGAAGTTATCGGGGTCAACTGGCTACACTTTTGGCCGATGATGGCCTGGAGCATCGTGCTTGCCGTTCACTACTTTATCGCCAGCACACTTGCGATCGATGAGACCTGGGTCAGCGAGAAAGCAGTCGACGTCCGAACGCGAAGCTACGACTTCGATCACATTTACAATATCGACAAGCGCTTTGAACAAGGTCACGACAGCGTGACTCATCCAGAAGAACGAAAACACTGAGACTTGAAATTTCTAGACGCCCATCAGCATTTTTGGGATCTCGACACAAACTATTATCCTTGGCTTTGTGATCACCCTCCCCTGCCGTTTCGTTATGGGGACTACGCTTCTATCCGGCGCAACTATTTACCCGGCGACTATGCGCAGGACACCGCCGGACTGGAGATCATAGGCTCGGTCCACGTTGAGGCCGAATGGAATCGGAATGACCCGGTCGGCGAGACTCGCTGGCTGAGTCGTATCAGCCGGAAACTACCCCATCCAGTCGTCTTCGTTGCACAAGCCCAGTTCGACCACCCCGATATCGAGGAAGTCTTAAAGGGTCACTCTGCTTTTGCCCAGGTGCGGGGTATTCGCCATAAGCCGAAATCGACTGAAGAGGGTTCGGCGGCTGATAAGCGGGGCGCGCGCGGCTCAATGGACGATCCTCAATGGCGGAAGGGCTACGCCCTTCTGCAGC
>CAYNZV010000297.1:0-2027 GCA_964401715.1 uncultured Gemmatimonadaceae bacterium
GTTGCGCTGGGTGGGTTCGATTCCCACACGTTCCCGCCAATTACAACTGAATCATTAACAACCATTTGTGTGTCAGGCCTAAGGCGCCTCTTGCGCTATTCCGTAGGACCGGGATGCGAGAGGCGCCTTGTATTTGTGGACACACACGTGGACAAAACCTACCTCCAGAAGTCGAATCGGTTTAAAAATAACGGTTCGATTTCACACTAACGCAAGATTCCAATTCCCTTTTTACACGAACGACATGTGTCAAAAAAAGACTCTGAATTTTAAGGGTGTCAACGTATTTTACGCTTAGCCAATACCCGCACCCGGCCGATTGTCCGGCAGGCGTATGCTACGCACAATGCACAACACCAAGGCGGCGAAACCATGGACGATATCAAGTGCGATCTGGACACCCTGTGTGCATTCGTGCACGGTGCGGCGAAAAAGCCAAAGATCGACGTTACAGACCTCATAACCCGTGTTTGTGATATGTTGTCGAGTAATCCCGATGCACTCGGTCTTACATCGGGAAGGTTCATCGCCTTTCGCGGAGACCCGGGAGAGCTCAACGACAAAGATCTTCTTGCTGCAATCAAACCACACGTCGAACCGGAGACCTATAAAGAGTTTGAGGAAGCGAGCAAAGAAGGCATTCTGCAAGATGAATACTGTGATCTGTTCCGGGATGATTCGGATGATGGATACTTCGAAATCTTAGAGCCCGTCGCGCGTGCCAAGGGGGCGTTAGAAGACATGGAATCCGCCAGTTCCTTTGCCTTCATTGAATACACGGGAAGTGGCAAAAAGAAGGTAGTTCTCGCCGCGGATTACACGTGGTATAGTGGTGACTTGAAGGATGCCGAGGTCTACAAGTCGATCAAAGAGTTCGAGGCTGCGCACGCGGAAAAGTACGAGTTGGATGGACCTCACGCCTTGTGGTAGCAATAATGCCGAGCGGGCTCCTCCAGATCTTTAAACGTGTAAAGACGGCGGGGATTTTTCACGGCGCGGGAAAGAAACTTGCGTGGACCACTTCCGAATCGTGCACCAGACACGAACCAACAAAACCCGATTCACCTGAGTAGCGGACATCGACTCCCAATCCGACCGATCTCATCCCCCTGCCCTTTCCTTGTGTGCATCGTTTGATGAAGTGCTCAACCGTCATCGGGTGGGCAGGCAAGGCTATGCCCTCGTGCAATCGCAGCGCGTCGATGATGTAACTACGTAGCAGCTGTTCACGGATCGCGGCGTATCCCCTGCGGAGCGACAACAGTTCCATTCCTACTAATCGGCCGTTCAGCCATACTACTATGCCCTGGCCGACATGGGCATTCTCAAAAGCGGCGATGTATTCGGCGATCGCTTCCTTCTTAGCGATATAGATATCGCGCAGCGCTTCGGTTTTTGATGTCACGCCGAGTTTTTGTTGCAAGGTCCGAATGCTCGCCCACACCTGCTGCTGATCGATCCTGTAGCGCTGCGATCGGGGACCATGCGCTTTCGGGTTCCGTTGAGTCGCCCTCATCTTATTCACCCGGCCGCTTCGGGCCATCAGGGCTTCCGGCGTAGACGCTCGCACGCTGTCGAGCGGCGACCACCGGCCTGCTTCACTGCAACTGACGGGGATGGTGAGCCTGGACTTGGCCGGCATCAACACCGTCGTCCCCAGGACTCGGTTCTGTTTGAGTCCGCATAACTCTTCGCCATCCAGCAACAGGACTTTAGTCGGGGATTTGTTCGTTACCGAGAGCAGCTCCACCATCCCGGTCTTGTTTATTTCCCGAACCTCGATCGAGCCGACCGAAAAAGCCTCCTGCCACCCGCAGTAAATCGTCCGCGCTTCAAAGGGCAATCGGATCGGCGCAACGGAGACATTGCGGTGGGTCGTAATCGGCCCGATTTCGATGGCATTCAGCGTATCCAAAACGACTTCGTCGACATCGTTGTGGGCGGTTGCACGTAGCGTTTGAACGCTCATGGGTGCGTCTCCAGTTCAAAAGGAACCAAGAGGAGGGTTTGCAAGTGGGGGTTGCTAA
>CAYNZV010000298.1:0-2013 GCA_964401715.1 uncultured Gemmatimonadaceae bacterium
ACGTCGTAGAACACCGCTTCGATCCCATCGAGCCCCAGCAAGCGGTGGGTCACGTCGTCAATGAATTTCGCAGGCAGATGACTGAATCGCGCGGTCATGAAGTCGTCAGTGGAGATCGGTCGCAGCACGATACTTTCGTTGACGCCGTCGGTTGACAGCGGCACCAGAACCGTCGGCATCTGCGTCACCTCCGTCATCAGGTCGTGGCGCTCAAGCGCTTCCATGACGATAGCATCCGCTTCGCGCAGCAAGTCAAGACGGTAACGACTAAGGAAGGCCGGCTTCATTCCCTGCTCGGTCAATTCCGCCGGCCCCAGCAGGTAGACCACTCGGTTGATTTGGGGGATTTCGTTGGTCAGCTCGGTGGAGAGTTCCTCCAGCTGGTCCCAATCAGCGTCGCCGAAGATGACCGCAGGATGGGCGTAGGTGCGGGAGTCCCCTTGCACACCGACGCTTTTCACCGGAAGAATGCGGATCCGTAGGTGATCGAAGCGCTTGCCGATCTCCTTCACGGCTGGAACCGTTTCCGCCAGCCCCTTGGAGCCAGGTTCGTCGTCGCTGCACAACGCCCGCACACCAAGGCCCGGTCCCGGGAATGGATGGCGCCAAACTAGGTGGTGGGGTAAACCGAGCCGCTCCCCCAACTCCCGAACCTCGTCTTTGTAGAGCTGGGCGAGCGGCTCCACTACTTTGCCTTCCGCCAACAACTGCTCGATGATGTCGACGCGATTGTGGTGGGTTTTGATCACCGCAGCGTGCTCGGTGCCCCCGGACTCGATGGTGTCGGTGTACAGCGTACCCTGACCAAGCAGCCATTCTTCGGGGTCGAGGTTCAGATCTTCCAGGACGCGATCACGTACGTTGATGAACTCCTGTCCGATAATGCGGCGTTTCTGCTCCGGTTCAACCACCCCCTTTACCGCTTCCAGGAAACTGTCGCTGGCATCCACAACCTTCAGATTCTTGAAACCAGAGCGATCGAGAAGTTGGGTAACCTGCACGGTTTCATTCTTGCGCATGAAACCGTTGTCGATGTGCAAACCCAGCACCCGCTCTTCCCCCAATGCCCGATTCAACAGCAGAAACGATACGGTCGAGTCAACGCCGCCGCTTACAAGCAGAAACACCTTGCGGCTAGAGGTCTGTTCCTTCAATCGCCGGATCACATCGTCGATGTAATGCTCCATGGTCCAGTCTCGTCGACTTCCACACAGGTTCACGAAGTTTTCCAGAATCTTCACACCGTTGACCGTGTGACTCACCTCGGGATGAAACTGTAGTCCATATACCTTCCGTTGCAGATGGCCCATGGCGGCCACTGGGCAATCCTCGGTACTGGCGAGGACTTCAAAGTCGGGCGGCAAGGCAGCCACCGCATCCCGATGGCTCATCCAGACCTGTTCCTTACGGTTTAGACCGTCGAAAATTCCGTTTCTTCGTTTAACTTCCAGTTGCGCCGCACCAAACTCCATGGTGTCGCCAGGGGACACCCCTCCACCGAACTGCTGGCAGAGAAGCTGATGACCATAGCATAATCCAAGGATCGGCTTTTCGACCTGTAAGATGTCGGGATTGTAGCTGGGTTGATCGTCTGCGTAGACGCTCGAGGGTCCGCCCGACAGGATGAGTCCGTCGGTATCGGCAAGATCAGCAGCAGACGACGTGGGGGAACGGATATCCGCAAACACCCGGAGGCGGCGAATGCGATTGGCGATCAGGTGAGCGTACTGCCCACCGAAATCGATGACGGCTATGCCCGACAAATGATCCGTTATCAAACAAAGGAGATGATAAAGGATATAAATATAAGCAGCCGGTTACCCGGAGCAAGAAATGGGCTGCGATGGAGTGGCTATCTCAGTTGATACGGGTATAGTGGCGGTTACCGTCGCGTTCTCGGAGAGTCAGGCGAGTTCCCGATATGGCGATCTCGACGATCTTGTCGCTGGAGGGCAGGCTCAAACGCTCGTTAGGGTCGCTGGATTGGGCGAGGGTAAAGGTAATACGCAGGAC
>CAYNZV010000299.1:0-1943 GCA_964401715.1 uncultured Gemmatimonadaceae bacterium
ATCGATTGAGCAGAAAGGCGAAGATACCCCAGATGGCAAAATAGGCGATAGTTCTGGCGATGAAGAACGGTTCGTTCAGATACGGCGTCTTGTGCAGCAGGATCTCATCGTGATGGACCACATCGTGGTGCGTCCACTCGTAGAGGTCGTGCAAACCCAGGAAAAGGATCGGTAGCGACAACAAAAACATCAGCGGCAGGGTGCGGGTGCCTGCTTCGAGTAGGCGCCGGATGGAAAATCCCCAGGTGCCGCCACCTACGTGATGTATCATGAGGATGCCCATACTGCCCAATGGCAGACCGATCCAGAAGGCAAACGCTAGTAGGTAGGAGCGGAAAAACTGCTCCTGAGCAGTGAAATAACCGGCAGCGGTGGCGATGAGGCCGAGTATGCCTACCACGAGTGCACGCTTCTGCAGGTTGTCTAGATAGGGATGCAGGGCGCTTGAATCTTGGGTGATCGACTCGTTCATTGAAGTTGCCTTTGATCCTCTGCAGGCAGTTGGTCAAGTTCGAGATTCTGGCTACGCTGTAATAGCTTGATATAGGCGGCTATGGCCCAGCGATCCTGAACAGGTACGCGGGAAGCATAGCTGTACATGACGCCATAGCCATTGGTCATAACGTCGAAAAAATGGCCGACCTGAATGTCGCGCAGCCTCTGCTGATGGAAGCTCGGCGGCTGCTTGAGTCCGCGTTTTACGATCATGCCATTGCCCGAACCCGTTTTGTCATGGCAGGGCGAGCAGAATATGTCGTAGCGCTCACGGCCTCTTTCCAAAAGGGCGCGATCGACCGTCACCGGCAGGGCGGTAGCCAATTGGCCATTGACCTTGCCTTGAAAAAAGTGCTCGTCGAGATTGAGCTCCCCGCGGGCCACCGTGCCTTCAACCTGCGGCCGGAAGGTCTGGCCGTCGGCGAAGAAGCTCGATGCTTCCAGTGGTTCGTATTTTTCCTGATCGTACATCGCCTGGCGCAGTTCACAACCCGAGGAAAATGCCAGGAGGACTGCAGCGCCTGCGGTCAGGAACGGGCGCTGGAATTTTCTGCTCATTTCATTTCTCAACTTCGGCAACCTCATCCGGATTCAAGCTGTTGAGGAATCCCCTGGTTTTTTCAAGATCGAACTGCGGGTCTTCCGCCTCGACACACAGGAAAAAGCGATCCTGGCTCGCCCGGGCGAAATTTGGAACATTAAACACCGGGTGGTATGGTTGGGGGAAACCATTGGCGATGAACATGCCAAACGCCGCGCTGAGCGCGGAGAACAATATTGTCAACTCAAAAGTCACAGGGATAAACATCGGGCCGCTGTGCAGGGGCTTGCCCGCTATGTTCATTGGGTAATCAATGGCCGATGTCCAGTAGCACAGGGAATAACCGGTTATCGCACCCAGAATGCCGAAGCAGAACACCAGCCACGGTAATTTGGTACGTGGAAATCCGATGGCTTCTCCCAGGCCGTGTACGGGCAAAGGCGAGAAACCGTCGATTTTGCGATAGCCCTCGGCAAACGTCTTCTTCGCTGCGTCGAGTAGCGCATCCGGATTGTCGAACTCGGCCATCAGGCCGTAGAGTGTCGATTCTTCTTCGTGCTGCATAGACTATTGACTCACTTGTGTTCACCTGAGACCAGCAGAGTGCGGATCTCGTGGATGGAAATCATCGGGAGGCCGCGGATAAAGAGGAAAAACAAGACAATAAAGAGACCTATTGTTCCAACGTATATCGCGATATCCCAGATCGTCGGGTGGTACATACCCCAGGAAGAGGGCATATAGTCCCGGTGCAGGCTGGTTACGACGATGATGAAACGCTCCAGCCACATACCGATATTTATGAACTGCGAGACGAAAAACAGCCAGAACATGTTGGTGCGAAAGTGACGGAACCAGAGCAATTGCGGCACCACGATATTGCATACAATGAGCGCCCAGTAATAGG
>CAYNZV010000300.1:0-1933 GCA_964401715.1 uncultured Gemmatimonadaceae bacterium
GAACCAAATGTGAGTAACTGGAGCCGCTAGCCGGATGTGCCCCATTCGTTCTCGACGTACTTTGGATCGGGTAACTTCGACACCGCAACGATCACAAACTACCCCGCGATACCTAATTCTTTTATATTTTCCGCAGAAGCATTCCCAGTCCTTAGTAGGACCAAACAACCGCTCACAGAAGAGACCATCTTTCTCAGGCCTTAGGGTTCTGTAGTTTATGGTTTCGGGTTTTGTGACTTCTCCGTGAGACCAGTTCATAATCTGCTCAGGGGAAGCTACTGAAATGCGTATTGCGTTAAAATTTGCCGCAGTAGACTCGGCTCTATCTGACATTCTAACCATTAAAATGCCTCCAATGGTTGAAATTCTTCTTGTGTCTCGGGGATTAATTGATCAGCTGAGTTCATGGGTCCATCTCGTAGTAACTCAACCGCCTATCCTAAACTTTGGAGTTCCTTGAGTAAAACGTTGAACGATTCTGGGATGCCGGGCTGCCCAATTGGTTCGCCTTTCACGATCGCTTCGTAGGTTTTTACTCTGCCAGCAACATCATCGGATTTTACAGTTAGGACCTCTTGCAGATTATAGGCAGCACTATATGCCTCCAGTGCCCAGACTTCCATTTCACCGAAGCGTTGCCCACCAAACTGAGCTTTCCCTCCCAAGGGTTGCTGCGTGATCATAGAATATGGGCCAGTTGATCTCGCATGGATTTTGTCCTCAACTAGGTGAATCAATTTGAGCATATATATGCTTCCGACGGTTATTAGCTGATCGAAGGGATCGCCTGACCGGCCATCATAGAGCTGGAATTTTCCAAAGGTCGGAGGTGCGATTTGGCGTTCCCTGTGAATGTCTAATGCGATTTGATGGATTTCTTCAACGTCTTTTCCATCTGGGTCAACATCCGCGACATTTCTGAGCCAGATTCTAAGGGATGCCTCACGCGCCTCCCCTTTTATTGCGTCGTCAAAAAGGCGCTTGGCATCATAACCCTGTGTTCCTAGCCAATCGGCCATTTTGTCATAATCAATCCGTGGGGACCAATCCGTGGGGCTCGGATCAATAGCATCTGCCTGCTCGGCGAACCAGAGCCTACCCAAAGAGTCCTCGATTGAATCGTCTCTCGCCCCGTCGAATACAGGGGTCCGTGCCTGGAAATTCAACCCTCTCGCGGCCCAACCCAAATGGGTTTCTAATACTTGACCCAGATTCATTCGTGATGGGACGCCAATGGGATTGAGGATGATATCAACCGGTGTACCGTCCTCAAGGAAGGGCATATCTTCCTGGGGTAAAATGCGAGAGACTACCCCTTTATTTCCGTGCCTACCGGCCATTTTGTCACCAACAGAAATTTTTCGGGTTTGAGCTATCCATACTCGTACGGCGTCATTAACGCCGGGAGGCAGATCGTCTTTGTTGGCCCTACTCAGCACTTTAACTTCTATGATTTTCCCGTGTTCTCCGTGCGGCACACGAAGTGACGTATCTTTAACATCGCGGGACTTTTCGCCGAATATAGCCCGTAACAATTTCTCTTCGGCAGTTAATTCGGTTTCTCCCTTAGGAGTGACTTTCCCTACTAATATATCTCCGGGGCCTACATCAGCACCAACTCGAATTATCCCTATTTCGTCTAAGTCCCTGAGACTCGCTTCCCCGACATTGGGTATATCTCTCGTTATTTCTTCGGGGCCCAGTTTCGTCTCTCTCGCCTCCATCTCATGCTTTTCGATGTGTATAGACGTAAACATGTCATCTTTTACTAGGCGTTCGCTCAGGATAATTGCATCCTCATAGTTGTATCCTTCCCAAGACATGAACGCAACTAAGACATTTTGGCCTAGGGCCAATTAGCAGTTCTATGTGGACGAACTATCAGCCAGGCGGGCACCTTTGGCTTCAATGTCGCACTAACGGACTACCGGAC
>CAYNZV010000301.1:0-1895 GCA_964401715.1 uncultured Gemmatimonadaceae bacterium
CCGGGACCACGACCCCCTCAGTATCTGCATGATCCTCGGCACAGCATATGGGGATCCGCCGCTGGGAACATCTACCTATTCAGACGTTCCCAGCAGTCGCAACGTGGTGACGGCGTAAGGTTTGATCCCCACCGTCAGCGATACCCCTGTAGCGGAAAGCGGGTACTCATCTTCTTCTACGAGATTTGTAACCCAAACCTGGCTAAAGCAGAGTGCTGGCAGGTTAACCGTCGCTGATGTCTCTCTACCTGCTGTCTCCAGTAGGCGCAGGATGTGCCCCCTGCCGTCTTCCGCTCGTTTGAAAGTCAACACGATGACGTTGGTCACATCGATCTGACAGAACGAAGCCGACGTGGGCAGAATGCCGCGGCTCTCTTGACGTCCCTCCATCCAGACCGCATGCGCGGGGTTGGCTACACCCCAGCCGAAAGGTGCAACATCGCACCTGCTGCCGGCATGGCTGCTGAAGGAATAACGAACTAAGTACTCGCAAGCGTGGGCATTGACGAAATTCGTATTGAAATTGTTATAGCTGATCAGAGAGTAGATATATCCCCTAGTCAATTCGCCCGGATGCAGAAAAGCGTGCCCGTAACCTGGACCACGGGCCTGGTGATGGGCGCTGGACATGTATCCGGGCCACAAGCCACCGAACTCCGCCATCGGAGCATCCACCGCGCTCCATACGACCCCGCAATCATCGTTACCCACGTGTGTCCAGTGTTGCACGGCGTGGTAGTCAGTGTTGGAACCTGGTAGCTGGTCTCGGATCGGCTCGATCACAGCGTTGGGGGCTTCGAAGTGAAAGCGTGGCTTCTCCACGTGAAAAGGGAAGGCGAAGAACACCTCCTTCGTCGGCGTGGAATCGCGCAGAATACGAGCATTGAGGTCGACTCGCTTGATGTTGTGGTAGAGGGTTATCTCCACAGTCACCCGTGGACAGCAGGAGGCTGCCGTCTGCAGTCGGATCTGCGATAGTATCGGCCCATCTTGAGCCAGCGAGACGCTCGTAGGGCGATGACTGGCCTCCTCCTCACCCGTGCCGCAATCGCGGACGATTAATTGCCCGAAGCCGTGCGGTGCCTCAGCGTCGACCAACTCCCGTCCGAGCTCCTTGTCGAACAAGCTACTGACAACGCCTCGCTCGCCGTCGATCTCGAGCCGAAAAAAACCGTTCTCCAGCACCTCTTCCGTGGCCACGGAGGTATTGGCGAAGTGCGGCCGTTGATCGCAGGGGCGGATCCCGTAACTCCGATAGCCCATGGCCGGCAACGAGTCGGTGACAAAAACTAATTCCGTCATGTTCCCGGTGGCGACACCTTCCGGCGCCCATGGCACAGCGGCCCCGGGCTCCGTCGTACGTATGATCTGATAATCGACTCGTTGCCCCGTGTGCAGGTCCACCAATTCGAAGGATTTTTCAACGATTTCCGACGGCAAATCGACAATCCCGCGGCCGATCGCACCGCCGAGAACGAACTTCGGTCCTTCGTCATCTTGCTCGGGTGGAACGACGTGCAGCGGAGTTCCGTGCGGCTGCCAGATGCGCAGCGGTGCCCGCACGATATCCGTACGCTCCCACGACAGCGGATTGAAGACAGTAACGCTGTAGCCCTCGTCCGGAAGGTCGATTTGGTCGACAATCCGATTACTCGCCTTAATGGCCAGATCATGAGTCAGTGCCGCCGCTCGATAGGCGAATCCACCCTTCTCGCTCCAGCATCCCGCTTGCGCCGGTCCGCCCGGGCTCCACATTCCCCAACAGTGCTCGTCGTAGTTGAAGACCTGTCTATAGGCTTCTTCAATCACGCGCCTTGGATAATCGTAATCTTTCACCACAAGGTCGGCGATGGTCGCCCACTTCTCCGCCGCCAGCAGATCATCGTGGGTGTTGC
>CAYNZV010000302.1:0-1869 GCA_964401715.1 uncultured Gemmatimonadaceae bacterium
TGGCAGCGGCCATGATGATCGGCAACCCCTTCACCGATGTCCCAGAGCTCTGTTCTCAGGCGGTCGTGGTGACCAACAACGATCCCAAGGCAGCGGAGCGCGCTGCGCTGGAGATGGCGCGTGAATTCTGGGAACAGCGGGCGCAAATGCAGGCGCAATTGGTAGAGCTGCCCACAGCCATCGAAAGAGCGCGAACCGTCGACGGTACGGTTATCGTTGCGGATGCTGCCGATGCTACCAGCTCGGGAGCTAGCGGTGACAGTAACGCGGTGCTGGAGGCCCTATTAGAAAGCGGGTATAACGGCAAGGTCCTCGCGCCGTTGGTGGATGGACCGGCCGTCGAGCAAGCGTTTGTCGTTGGAGTCGGCAATTCGGCTCGATTCCGTCTTGGTGGCAGCATCGACCCGCGTTATAAGCCCTTGGAGTTGGAGGCATCGGTGAAGATGCTGACGACAGGTCCGTATTTTTTCGAGTCCTGGGAAAACGAAGAGGACGGTGGCGACACAGCTGTCCTGGTGGCCGACCAAATCACCGTCGTGTTGACAACACGTGCTGTTAACCTGTTCGACCGTTCGTTGTTCCTGGCCCACGGTTGCGATCCGCGGCGATTCGATCTCGTCGTGGTGAAATCACCTCACTGTCAGGACCAGTTTTACAAGGCATGGGCGGCCGGGTATTTCAACGTCAACGTGCCGGGATCCACCAGCGCCGATCTGAAAACCCTCGGCCATCGATACTGCCAACGGCCGATGTTTCCACTGGATGACGGGGTGTCGTTCGAACCCGTGGCGCAGCTTTATATCTAAAGCCAGAAGGTGGCTTCGCGAAAAATGAGAATCTGGGCGTCATAGGCGTCGAATCCCCGGCGGTCAACATGTCCGTTATAGCACACTCACACGCTGACGTAGTTATCAAGGTGATGGCCGATTCTCGCGCATGAGTAGGAAAGGTGATTGCCCAGGAAGCCGGAGCCAAGTGTTACTAATGTCACGCAGCCAAATAAACTGTAGACGCTTTCCGCAATTAATCGAAGCGATACGCAACCAACTCGCTTAGATCCATTCTGTTTTGGGCCACCTATGACAACCGACAAGAGCCCTAATATAGAAAACATAGGGAGGCGTTTTTCCATCGTTGGCGAGTTTGTTAGCGCCGAGTTGTACGGGACTGGCCACATACATGACAGTTATGCAGCTACTTACAGCATGCACGGAGAGCAACGACGTTTTCTGTTTCAGTGGCTCAACCAGAACGTTTTCAAAGATCCAGCGGCTGTCATGTCCAACATCGCGCGAGTAACTGCTCATTTGCGGAGCAAACTGGAGGCCCAAGGAAAAGGAGAAGTGGGACGCCGCACTTTGACGGTGGTGCCCACGCTGGAAAGAAACCCCTACTGGCACGACGGGGACAACGAATACTGGCGGGTTTACGAGTTCATCGAAGGGGCGCAGTCCTATGAGGTGGTGCGCTCGCCGGAGCATGCGGAAGTGTGCGCCCGCGCCTACGGCCACTTCCAGCGGATGTTAGATGATCTTCCCGAGCCGCGGTTGATCGAAACCATTCCGAAATTCCATCATACCCCGAGCCGTTACCGCACCTTCGAGGAAGCGATAGCCAAGGATTTGGTGGGGAGAGCATCTTCGGTAAGGACCGAAATCGATTTCGCCCTCGCTCGCAAGGATCTGAGCACACGCTTAGTGAATGCGCAATCAAGGGGAGAGCTTCCAGAGCGTGTCGTTCACAACGATACCAAGACGAGCAATGTTCTCATCGATGATACAACAGGAGAAGGTATTTGCGTGGTCGATCTGGACACGGTGATGCCGGGAGTGGCTCTCTACGATTTCGGCGACATGGTTCGCGCGGGGA
>CAYNZV010000303.1:0-1846 GCA_964401715.1 uncultured Gemmatimonadaceae bacterium
CCGAGTTGCACTACAGCCACAAGCTGCTGCGCTGGCGCATGAAAAACGAGGATCAACGAATGGAGCGATGGGCACAGCCACTGCGCGGTTATAATCAGTCTGTGCACCGGCCGGACCGATACGCGAGCCAAATACAATAGAGGACAATGGATGCCGATGCTAGAGATTGGATCCAGCAAGCAGCTCTTCTTCGAAGACGGGCGAGAAACTGATCTATGCAGGGTCTGGGAGTGAAGGCGATGGCTTTATTGGCGCTGGCGGTCAGACGCACCGAAAGCCAAATCAGTTAGCCATGAGCAAGTGGTCTGACCGGTCGACGTGGAATGGAGCATCGGCTCTATCGGACCAGATCGTTCTGGTCTAGTTTTCACCGTTTGTGGTAAGCGACCAACCATCCAGTCCGTCCTTTTCATCGGGATGGGCAACTGAAAGGAACTGAACATGACTGCAATAGGCGAAGGCGCAGAAGGCGAACGCGGACGGGTGCGCATCACCGGCATCAAGGCTATGGAGCTTAGGAATTCTACGGGGCAAAGCCTGGTTCGGGTGGAGACCGACGCAGGTTTGTACGGCGTCGGCGAAGCAGGAGTTGCCGGTCCGGCGTGCAGGGCGAATCTGCGAGGGCTCGAACAAGTGCTCATCGGGGCCGACCCGCTCAACATCGACAAGCTCTATCACCAGATGCTGGGGCTGCAGCATTACTATCAGGCGCATGTGCCGACGGTAAGCGGCGTCGACATTGCGCTGTGGGACCTGGCGGGAAAGATCCTCAACCAGTCCGTTAGCCAGCTGCTGACCGGCCGCTATCGCGAGCGCGTCGAGATCTATTTTAACGGGTCGCCATCCGACTGGTCAGATCGCCCTGCCGTCGACGACTGGGTAGCCGAATTCCGCGCCCATCCTCACGGCTACCGGACGCTGAAATGTAGTTTCCCGAAGCCCGACGATGCGCTCCTCTCACGGCCCTTCGAAGCGACAGCACCAAGTCAATCGCTAAAAGCGAGTGACCTCAAAGTTATACGGGATGGTTTCGAGACCATGCGCGACGCCCTGGGGTGGGATCTCGACTTCATCGTTCACTGTCACAACGAATGGGACGTGCCTACGGCTATCGGCCTTAGTCAGGCGTTGGAAGCGGCGCGTCCCATCTGGGTTGAGGATCCGCTATCGGTCTGGTCCAACGACGGCTACAAGGCGCTCAGAGCGGCATCGCGTGTACCTGTCTGCACGGGGGAAAAGATTCAGGGGTACCGCGATTGGTTCCCCTTTATCGTCGATGGCGGCATCGACGTGTTACACCCCGATCTGTGCTGGTGCGGCGGCATCAGCGGCGGTCGCAAGATTGCCGAGCTGGCCGATCACTACGGCCTGCCGGTGGCGCTGCACAACTGCGGTACGCTGGTGCACAATATGGCCAACGTCCATTTCGGAGCCTGTGTGCGCAATTTCAGCATGAGCGAAACTCGACTCTACTCACGTCAGTACATCGCCGAGATGGGGGGGCTCGATGGCTTCGATCTGATCGACGGCAAAATGGCGGTGCCCAACGGGCCGGGACTGGGTATTGAACTGGTGCCCGAAGTATTGCGCGCCGAACTCAAGGAAGGCGAGCCCTTCTGGGAATGAGTTTCCGTCCCCTGATCTATTCGTATGAAGCCGAGGGAAGGATGATCTGGTGTGCTTCTGTGGCACTGCACAGACGACCGGCTACTTTTGAAATCACTGACGACAAAACACAAGAAAATTTAGTTTGGTGAAATATCGGCGAAAAGAACAAACAATGACTTTCACGTTCTCATAAATAGACTCGCAAGTCATTGTTTATTATGGCGCACCCAGAAGGACT
>CAYNZV010000304.1:0-375 GCA_964401715.1 uncultured Gemmatimonadaceae bacterium
AGAGCTGAATAATGAAAGCATTGGGCATGGTAGAGACCCGCGGGTTGGTCTGCGTCGTCGAAGCCCTCGACGCGATGTTGAAAACGGCAGATGTGAGCTATGCGGGGCAAAAGCGGGTGGGGAGTGGTCTGGTCGCCGTGCTGGTCGAAGGCGATGTCGCGGCGGTTAAGGCTGCGGTAGACGCTGGGGCGCAAGCTGCTCAACGAGTGGGAGAGTTGCGTAGCGTCCACGTGATTCCTCGGCCGGTCGATGGATTGACGGACCATATCGGCTAGAAATATGGCCGGAGTCTTATACCTCCAAGACCCGGTGATCACCGGGGATTTGATCGGTCGTCAGCACAAGGGTGAGCGCGAACTCAGTCTTGTTCCTGAA
>CAYNZV010000304.1:385-1836 GCA_964401715.1 uncultured Gemmatimonadaceae bacterium
GCACCGCCTGGTCTTGAGTCAGGGGGAGAATGTGTAGCCTGCGTCGAAGCAGGTCGCTGAACCCATCGGCTCAACGGCGAAGTTGGAACAGGCTGCCGAACCCATCGGACCAACGGCGAATGAATGCCACCAAACCGGGGAAGGGCGTTGCGAGCATCCCGAGCGTCCGATGGGCTGTGTACAAGACGAGTTTGGCTCGGGCTACGTCGAGCCGTCGTGTTGTCGCGAGTGTGCGATTCACAAACTCAAGCTTGAAGGGGACAAAAATGCCAGTTGCGAAGGATGCAATCGGCATAAGACGCTTATGCAATTGGTGGAAAAGGGACAGGCCTCCGATCCCGAAGAGTTGATCCGGGAGGTTTCCGCATTGGTTGTTCACCGATTGGAAGACGGCTAGTCAATGGATGCAGCGATCGGGATGATCGAAGTAAAAGGGGTGGCTGCTGCGATTGTCGGAGCGGACGCTGCCTGCAAGGCGGCTGAAGTTCGGCTGATGGGCTGGGATTCGATCGGTGGTTATACCACTGCCTTTTTCAGCGGTTCGATTTCCGATGTGGCTGCGGCGCTGCAAAATGGTGAAGAGGCGGCCCGTGGTATCATCGATCACGTGGTTGCCGCACCGCTGAATCAGCCCGAACCGGCCTCTCGCAATTTCGTTAGCTTTCCGGTGCGCGAAGATATGGAGTTTCCTCCAGGGGCACTGGGGTTGGTTGAGACCAGGGGCTATGGCGTGCATATAGACACCAACGATCAGATGGTCAAGACCGCCGCTGTCGAAATTGTCAACGTTTTGACGGTTCACGACCGGGTGGTGTGTTCGCTGGTCCTCGGCGATGTCGGTGCGGTCAAGGAAGCAATAGCCACGGCACGTAGTCATCTCGCCAGCTATGAACACTTGATGGGTACGGCTTTGATTCCGCAGCCGCGGTCCGAGGTCCTTGCTGCCTACGCAGTGCCGATAGGAGAAGGCGGTGAATAGTGGAGCGATCGGAATATTGGAGACTCGTGGGATGGCCTCGTTGCTGGGGGCTTCCGATACGATGCTCAAAGCTGCCGAAGTCCGCATCTGTGGTCGCCACGGTATTGGTTCAGGTTGGCTGACGGTGGTGATCGAGGGGCAGGTGGCGGCAGTGAAAGCGGCTATCGCCGTAGGCGAAGCCGAGGCCAACCGCGCCGGCGAGTTGATTCGTTCGCAGATCGTTCCTCGTCCCGAAACGCTGGCCACCGCTGCGATGCCGCACGGTGCGGGATTGGGTGTGGAGGTGGTTGGGGCGCAGGCGTTGGGGCTTTTGGAAACGCAGGGCTTAACCCCGTTGGTCGTCGGTGCCGATGCGATGGTCAAGGCGGCAAATGTCGAGATGAGACGCAGGGATATTGTAGGAGGGGATCTCAGTCCAGCAGTGGAAACCGGGGAACTGGCGGAGGTGCAGAGGGCGGTAGAGGCAGGGCTC
>CAYNZV010000305.1:0-1820 GCA_964401715.1 uncultured Gemmatimonadaceae bacterium
TCGTAGCCGGCACGGCTCCAATCGATTTTTCTGGGATCGACCTTCTCGCGTAGCTTCTTGAGAGCGGAAATAACGATCTTCTCCTCGGATTTCGATTTCGCGAGTTCGCTGTCCGCTACCGTCGAGTCTATCCACTCAGAATTCGGATCCGCTGGATCTTTTCCTGCCTCGGTTGTCTCGGCCAGTTTCGTGGCAGATTTGGTCTTTTGCTTCGGCTTCTTCACCGCTTTGCGCGCGGGTTTTGTACCTTTCTTGGGTTTGGTTGTTGGTAGCAGTTCTTTCCCCTTGTAGAAGAAGTCGCCGAATTCGATCATCACCGCGGCTCTCTCTTTAGCAGTCACGTCACCAAGTTCCTCTATGGTGGCGTTGAGCCGTTGGAGAGCCACTGCGTCGACCCCATCCAGTATTTCGCGCGCTTTTTCCTGACCAAGGCAAATGAGAAAGATCGCCACCTTCTGCAGGGTTGAGAATCTATTGGCAGCTGATGCCATATCGTCCTTACCGACCCTCTTTGAGCAATTTTTCTTTCCATTCATTCAACTTGAGCAGAGCGTCTAGCGGAGACGTGCTGCTGATATCCAGCAGTTGCAACTCCCGTTCCAGAAAAGATGACCTAGGCTTTTGAGTCTCGAAGAGTTCCAACTGCTCTCTACCTGCTCCACCTTTTCGGCTTTTACTCAGGTCACCGTGGGCGGTCAGGCGCTCTCGATCGATCTGCTCGCTCTCCAACACCTTTAAAAGCTCACCGGCGCGATGAACCACTTCAACGGGCATACCGGCCATTCGCGCTACTTGGATACCATAGCTGCGATCGCAGGGCCCTTTCTCCAACCGATGCAAGAACATCACGTGGTCGCCTTCCTCCCGAACCACCACGTTAACGTTCTTCACTCTTTCCAACAGGTCCTCGAGGTCGGTGAGCTCGTGGTAATGAGTTGCAAACAAGGTGCGCGGCCTCACCTTTTCCCGGCCATGCAGGAACTCCACTACCGCCCAGGCGATGCTCAAACCGTCGAACGTACTGGTTCCCCGTCCCAGCTCGTCCATGAGAATGAGACTTTTCGAGGTGACATTGTTCAGAATGCTGGACGCCTCGTTCATTTCCACCATGAAGGTGCTCTCGCCGCTCGAGAGGTTGTCGGCGGCACCAACACGGGTAAAGATCCGGTCGACGATGCCGATGCGAGCACGCTCGGCGGGAACGTAGCTGCCCATCTGGGCGAGCAAAACAATCAAACCGACTTGGCGAATAATGGTACTCTTTCCGGCCATGTTGGGACCTGTGATCAATAGAATCTGATCACGGTCGCAATCAATTCGCGTGTCATTCGGAACAAAACGACCATCGCACATGCGGTTTTCAACAACCGGATGCCGTCCCCCCACAATCTCTATGACGTTGCCGTCATCCAACATTGGACGCACGTAGTCATTCCTGCGCGCGACTTCCGCAAGACCGCTGAGCACATCGATTTGGGCGACGGAACGCGCTATCTGTTGAACCAGTTCAGCCCATTCGGAAGCGTGCATGCGCAATTCCACAAAAAGCACACCCTCGAGTTCCTTGATCTTCTCTTCCGCTTCAAGCACGCGGACTTCGTACTCTTTCAGTTCGGAGGTGATGTAACGCTCCGCATTGGCCAACGTCTGCTTGCGGATGTACTCTTCCGGCACGCGATCCAAATTCGCCTTGCTCACTTCTATGTAATAACCAAATACCTGGTTGTAGCTTATCTTAAGTGAGGATATTCCGGTACGCTCGCGTTCCGCCATTTGCTGCCGCGCAATCCATTCTTTGCCGTCTTTGCTGGTGTCGCGTA
>CAYNZV010000306.1:0-1793 GCA_964401715.1 uncultured Gemmatimonadaceae bacterium
CTTTGAGAATTATGCCCGCGATTACATTGGGCGGCCGAGTCCCCTTTATCTTGCGCAAAGTCTCACCCAGCATCTCGGCGGTGCCAGGATTTACTTCAAGCGCGACGAGCTTAATCATACTGGTGCCCACAAGATCAACAACACACTTGGCCAGATTTTGCTCGCTCGACGGATGGGCAAAAGGCGCATTATCGCCGAAACTGGTGCAGGCCAACACGGTGTTGCCACCGCTACCGTCTGTGCGTTATTCGACCTTCCGTGTGTTGGCTACATGGGGGCTACCGACATTGATCGCCAGGCGCCTAACGTCTTTCGGATGAAACTCCTCGGCGCCGAAGTAATACCCGTGCATAGTGGCACGGCAACGCTAAAGGATGCTATGAATGAAGCCCTTCGCGATTGGGTAGCAAACGTTGAAGACACCTTCTACATCATCGGCACGGTGGCCGGACCACATCCTTACCCATCGATGGTTCGAGACTTCCAGAGCGTCATTGGTGTGGAGACTCGCGAGCAGATGCTCGCCGCTGAAGGCCGGTTGCCAGATTCCTTAGTTGCATCAATAGGCGGGGGATCAAACGCTATGGGGCTGTTCTATCCTTTCCTGGACGAGGATGTGCATATGATCGGCGTTGAGGCTGCTGGCCTTGGCATTGATACAGACAAACATGCTGCCTCATTGACCGGTGGTGTACCGGGCGTCCTGCACGGAAATCGAACCTACTTACTGCAGAACGATGATGGGCAGATCATTGATGCCCACTCCATATCGGCCGGCCTCGATTACCCGGGTATCGGACCTGAACATGCGTGGTTACATGAGACAGGGCGTATTGACTATGTATCGATTACCGATGCCGAAGCGCTCGACGCGTTCCAACTATGCTGCCGAAGTGAAGGAATAATTCCGGCACTGGAACCTGCGCACGCACTGGCTCACGTAGTGAAATTCGCGCCACAACAGCAACGCGACCACTTGCTGGTGATGAATATGTGCGGCCGAGGAGATAAAGACGTGTTCACCGTTGCATCAGCCCTAGGGGTAACACTGTGACGGCGCTGCAACTCCCACAATCACGCCTATCACAACGACTGCAGCACGTACGAGAACTTAATCGCGGTGCGCTCGTCTCATTCATCACCGCCGGAGACCCTGATCCAGCCATATCGGCAAAGCTCCTGGCGCGGCTCCCTGCAGCTGGTGCCGATGTCATTGAACTGGGCATGCCATTCTCTGATCCGATGGCGGATGGCCCATCGATCCAGGCTTCCAGTCAGCGCGCTTTAAATGCTGGGATGACCTTACCCAAGACACTGTCGCTTGTGTCCCAATTTCGCCAGGCAGATGATCAAACGCCCATCATCCTGATGGGCTATTTCAATCCAATCTACCGCTATGGCCCAAAAACATTCGTCGACGATGCACTTGACGCGGGGGTAGATGGCCTGATTATCGTGGATCTACCGCCCGAAGAAGACGACGAGTTATGCCAACCTGCGTTGACGGCGGGCCTTCATTGGATTCGCCTCATCACACCAACCACCAACGAAACACGAATGACCACGGTATTGAAAAACACAAGCGGGTTCGTGTACTACGTGTCTATCACCGGGATTACCGGCACTCAGGCCGTTGCCGTAGATTCGGTTCGTTCCGCAGTCAACCGTCTACGACACCACACCGACTTACCGGTTGCGGTCGGCTTCGGCATTCGCGAGTCTGAACAAGTGCGCTCGATAATAGAGATTGCGGATGCCGCTGTGGGCGGATCAGCGCTAGTTGATCGGATTGC
>CAYNZV010000307.1:0-1773 GCA_964401715.1 uncultured Gemmatimonadaceae bacterium
TCAGTAACGGGCAGCAGTCGCTTCGCCTCGATACCCAAGATGACCTTTGAAGAGGACTGGATCTGCCTTTGCGGCTATAGGCACCGACCACACTGTTGCCATAATCATCGGCTCTTAACTGGACCACGACCTCGCCTGTTTTGTTAGAACCCGAAAACAAGGCCCGATCCCAGGTCATCTTTGGCGGCGGTAGAATAGGTGTCGGTGCCGCTTCAAAGAGCAGTGGCGAATACCTTGGCCTTGTTGAGATGCAGGCGCAACGCCACTTCCCTGCCCGCCAGGCTGGAGAGGTCGCTTTTGCCATTCCAGTGGACAACCCGCGCCAACTCATCGCCGTTGAGGGTCTCTGCCTCCGCGAGCGAGAACCCCTTAAAAGGTGTAATGGGTCGTGGCGGCGTTGAGGTCGGTTCAATGAGCTCCACCTTGACCCAGCCGTCCTTTTCGGTGCGGTAGTTCAGGCGCATCTGCTCGCCTGCACACTTTCGCATATTCAAAATCACCCGGCCTTCTCCGGCTGCCTCCAGACCGCAGAGCCGGTCCGCACCCCAGACGGCCCAACGGATATCTCCGTTCTCGAGCTTCTGCGGTTTGGAATCGCGACCGCGGAAGTCGTGCTTGCGCTGGAAGCCTGCAATCGGCAGCCGCCATTCGCCACTTTCCAGCGCCACGAGGCCAGGACCAGCATAGATAGCGCCGTACTCGCCATTCTCGTAGGACAAGTCGATGATGGGGCGACGTTCCGGACGCTGCCACAGGTGGCTGTCGCGGCTCACCGCCAGGTACGCATCCACGGTGGATTCGACCCGGTGGTAGAACGATGGAAACATCAGATAGAACTGGCGGCCTCCCGGATAGGAATTGTAACAGGGATTGTAGATGTCGTCGCTCATGTGATCCTGCGGGTCGCACACCAGGCACGGCCGCAAGTTCTCGAAATCGCGAAACTGTTTGCTGTCTGCACGCCGTACATGTCGGCGTCGCTCGTCGCTGCCACCGCGGAGATAAAGCACATAGCGCTGCTCGAAGGGATCGTAGGTAGCCATGTTGTGGGTATCCAGCGCGGTGGGACCAACGTCGATCAGGGGATCCTCCAGGTTGGTCCAGCGCAGACCATCCGGCGATACGGAGGCGCGTACGGTACTGTGAATCTGTATCTGTTTGCGTCGGTCCTCGGGAGATACGCCACCAAGGTCCAGGTCGCGCATCAGCTTTTTGGCCTCCTGCTGTGTCATATTGGGGTCGTATTTGCCGTTGCGGAAGTATCGGCCCTGGGGCGCGATTGCCTTATAGCGGGATTCTGAAGGCGCGTCGGGATCAATGAAGATGGTCTGCAGGAAGTGCTCTTGGCTGGAAACGATATTGTTCTTGGTCGAGCCTTCGAACTCTACGAGACCAAGCTCGGGGCGCTCCCATTCGAAACCGTCGCTGCTTTCCGCGTACGCGGTGAAACTGTCACTGGCGGCCTTGGAAGTTCTGGTGAAGCTGTACCAGAGTCTGTAGCGACCGTTCTCGTAGATCACGGTACTGATGCGGACACGGGCATCCCGCTCCCAGGGTCTTTGACCGGCGAAGAACACGTCGGACTTGCGAGCCGGTTCGACTGCTAGCCTTACGCCCTCCGGAGGATTGTCAGACCATAGGGTACCATCTTCTTCGATCTTGCGATGGGACGGCCAGATATCGCGGTGATCGAGCAGGGGCAGGGGTAGGGGTTTGTCGGAAGCCATTGCTTTATCTCCTGTATCAACGGGTATTTCCCAATTTGAAATCAGT
>CAYNZV010000308.1:0-1734 GCA_964401715.1 uncultured Gemmatimonadaceae bacterium
TCACACAGGTTATCAGCAGATCTAGGCGCATCATTGCCGAGGGCATTACATGCTTGGACCTTGCAATCAAGCAGGCGCAAAGGGTTGCGTTCCATTCTGGATTTACAGTCGCTGCACAGGCTGGCTTCGTGATTTGAGTAATACTCTTTCAATTTGGCTACGTAGGCCGGACGGCATTGCGGGTCTCCCACGCTGTTGACTAAGAGATTGATTTCACTCAAACCTAAACTAATCATTAGCTCCCAGGCGACGTCTATGACTTCGGCGTCAACTGAAGGGTCTGCATCGCCAAGCACTTCAACCCCGAATTGATGGTGTTGGCGAAAACGCCCAGCCTGAGGGCGTTCGTAGCGGAACACTGGGCAGAAATAGTACATTCGTACGGGTTGAGGAAGGTTGTGCATGCCGTGTTCCAGATAGGCACGGCACACCGGGGCAGTGCCTTCGGGGCGTAACGTGACGCTATCACCTCCTCGGTCATCAAAGGTATACATCTCTTTCTCGACGATGTCGGTCCCTTCGCCTACTGATCGTCTGAAAAGGTTGGAATCTTCGAAAGTTGGTGTGTCAATGCGGCCGAAACCGAACCGCTCGGCAACCTCTAGGGCTTTGGACTCGATATATCGCCAATATTTTTGTTCTTCAGGCAGATGGTCCGCTGTTCCGCGGGGCGCTTGGAATGAGGTCACTAGTAACTCCGAAATTGACTGTACGCCATACTATTATAGGCCGAGATGAGTCTATTTGGAATCTGACACATTGTTGCGTCGCGTCTCCAACTAGATTAAAACTCGCTTAGCATTTCCTTTCCGGGGAGAAGATAAGGCCCATTCAGACTTGCAGATGGGAATGGGTGATCCGATCCGGGGTATTCAATGTCAACGCACGTTCTAGGTCGGTCATTCCTCTTCGGATATCCCGTCTTTGTGGGGCAGCAAAATGGAATAAAGGTAGTTGTGTATAGGCGTCTGAATCCCGATTTGCTTGCCCAGTCGAATCACAGATCCTGACATTGCATCCAATTCAGTGGGCTTTCCGTTCTCGTAATCGCTGTGCATTGAATTTTGGAAATCGGGCAGTCCTTCAACGTACTTCAATGAATCTTGAACCAGGGTTTCTGGTAGTTCTATTCCTTTTGCCAATCCCACGGCGAGTGCTTCTTCCATCGCATCGCAGAACATTTTGCGGGCGTCCGGAAACCGAAGTAGTTCCTTGGCCCGGGTTTGAGCTGCACTGGTGATCCCTGCAAGAGCACTCAACACAACAAATTTCTCCCATAGCACTCCCAACGGATCTGGAGAGAGTTCGGTTTCTATCCCGGCCTCCCGAAATACTTTTCTGATCTCAAGAGCACGAAGGCTATCGGTATCGTCGAGCTCTCCGAAGGAAATTCTGGCTCCTACGTCTTCTGCGATCACCCCGGGTGAGTCGATATGGGATGATGCCCAATAGGCGCCTGGAAGGATGTTGTTGGGACCCAGAATCGCTCCCAGCTGCTCGTGGCTTTCAACACCGTTTTGAAAAGTGATCACTGATGTATTGGGACCCATCAATGGCTTGAGACTGGTGATGACGTGGCGATTTTGGAAAGTTTTAACAGTGAACAGGATCAGGTCGATTTGGCCAACCTCTGAAGGGTCGTCGGTAGCTCTGACCTCAACTACAAATTCTGAGTCTGCGCGGATTATTTTCAGTCCGTTCTCGCGAATGGATTCCAAATGTTTTCCACGTGTG
>CAYNZV010000309.1:0-1724 GCA_964401715.1 uncultured Gemmatimonadaceae bacterium
GTCTGTAGAAGGGCGCACTTGAGCCGATTAGTGGATATATTGTTTTTCGGGAAACAGTGGTGGTACAGTATTAAGGTTTGGGTGACCATCACTGGGTTGGGGGCCCTATTGCCCTCGTGGCGAAGTTGTCGCAGCAGAGCGGCATGAACCCTTTAACGTAGAAGGAGGTATTGTTCGCAGATGATCAGGGGAGACAAGGAACTCTATGTCGTCGGGGACCGGGTGTTGATCAGGATTGACGATATGGAAGAACGGACAGCAGTTGGTCTCTACTTGCCACCGACCGCGCTTGAAAAAGAGAATGTTCAGAGTGGGCGCATCGAGGAGGTGGGGCCGGGTTTCCCCTTGCCCCCTAAAGGCGAGGACGACGAGACCCCTTGGAGTGGTGAAGAAAAAGGCGAGGGAACGCGCTACATTGGTTTGCAGGCCAGGAAGGGGGATCACGCCATCTTTCTGCGAAAGGACGCGATCGAAATTAAGTTCGACGACGAGAAATTTATCGTCGTTCCTCAGGCGGCTATTCTCGTCCTGGTTCGCGATATCGCCTGAAATTCGGCGTAGTTGAAATAGAAAAGCCCCGGGTTTAAATGCCCGGGGCTTTTCGTGTTATATGATTGCAGAAATCTAAAAGAAACTACCGGCTTTGAGGAATTCTATCGGTGCTTCCTGATTCCAACCTCGGGTATAATAGTCCTGCATCGTCAGCGCTAGCATGATTCCGAGCCAGAGGAAGCCCGCTACTGCGAACAGCCCAACGAGTTTGGGGCTGTATTTGACGTGCATGAAGAACAGAATCACCAGCGAGGCCTTGACTAGGGCGATGATCAGGGCAATCGGTGTATTCATAAAACCCATATCGACGAAAGCGACGGCGACGGTGATCGCTGTACCGATCATCAGGGCGAAGAAGATTAGAAAATAGATCTTGAGCGGGACAATATGGTGGTCAGACATAATCCTTACCAGTTTCGCTTAGACGTGGCGACCGATCAAGTAGAGCAAAGGGAAGAGGAAGATCCACACGATATCGACGAAATGCCAGTATAGGCCGCTGATTTCGATCGGTGTGAAATACTGCGAGCCGATTTCACCGCGGCGGACCTTGGCGATCATCCAGAGCATTATCCCGACACCGATGACCATATGCAGGGCGTGCATTCCAGTCATCACGAAGTAGAAAGAGAAAAAGATCTTGGCATTGCCAAGTGACACCTCAGGGAAGGCCGGATCATTCCACTGGAAGCTGCTACTGGGAATCAGACTCTCGTGCCACTTGTGGCTATACTCGATGTATTTGACCCCAAGGAACCCGCAGCCGAGAATGATGGTGCTGACCAGCCAACCGACAATGGCTCCAGGACCGCTATTGGTTTGCGCAGCACGGACAGCCAAGGCCATAGTTAGGCTACTTGCGATGAGAACCACCGTGTTGAACGAGCCCCAGAAGATATCGAGATGGTGAGACCCAGCGGTAAAGGCTTCAATATAGGTATTGCGGTATACGGTATAGGCCCCGAATAGCCCACCGAAGAAAAGGATTTCCTGGACGATAAATGCCCACATGCCCAGCGTTGCAGACTCGTATTGCTGTTCAGCAGTCTCAAACTGATGGAGGTGATGCAGGCTATGTGCGTGGTCAGACAACTTCGTCCTCCTTGGCGTGTTCGGGTGCAGCCTCTGCTTTTTCTTCCGGTCCGTATGGATAAGCTTCCCATGTGACTACC
>CAYNZV010000310.1:0-1710 GCA_964401715.1 uncultured Gemmatimonadaceae bacterium
GGGACAATTCAGACATCGTTTCCTCCTCTTTTACATCGGTGGAGAGTTTCGTTAACACCGAGTCGCCAATAGAAACGGAAATCAGCGTCAGAGAGACTGATGTGGCATTAGTGGTCTTTACCAGCGGCACCGAGGAGATGCCGAAAGCGGTTCAGATTCCGCATAGGAATTTCATGATTGCCACGACGCCGTCGTGGCTTATCGATAGTTATATATTGCCGTCGGACAGATTTCTTCTTCTGGCTCCGATTTACACAATGGCGGGTATTGGTACTCCCACAAATCTGCTTTCGGTGGGAGCAACTGTCGTGATTATGTCAGGCAGTGGACCTGATCTAGTAGCAAAAGTTATTGACGAAGAGAAGATAACTAACACATCACAAACACCTACGTTTTATAGGCGACTAGTTGAGTGCGGCGCGTTTGCCAAAGCCGACTTCTCTTCATTACGTCATTGCCACCTCTATGGAGGCCAAATTCAGGCCGATGTGGTGCAGCGCATAATGGAGAAGAACGAGAATCTTGTGTGGGCGGTCTACTGGGGCCAGAGCGAGTTGACTCAGCTGGGGATTTCGGGAACTTTCTCGTCTCTCGAAGACATTCCTCACGGCGATCTGAGATGGATTGGTCGACCAATGCAAGCGCTTGAAATTCGGGTGGTCGACAACTTGGGCCGGGATAGCGATGAGGGCGAGTTGCTTTGTAAGTCGCCAGGGATCATGGCGGGCTATCTGGGAGATTCGGAACAAACAGACCGGACGATTAGCAATGGGTGGCTTCACACCGGAGACATCGTTCGTGTTGACAACGAAATGAACGTCTTCTTTCTTGATCGGAAGAAGGAGATGATCAAAACGGGTGGAATGAATGTCTCATCTGCTGAAGTGGAGCGCGTGCTACGTGAACATCCTTCGGTTAAGGATGCGGCGGTTATCGGATTGCCGGATCAAGACTGGTCAGAAGTCGTTGCCGCGTTCGTGCAATCAGTCGGAGGAGCGAAAGTCTCAGAAGACTCCTTGAGAACTCACTGCAAAGAATTACTTGCCCCATTCAAACGCCCGAAGATCTACAGAGTCATTGACGAGTTGCCACTTGATGACCAAGGAAAGGTGCGGAAAAAAGAACTCCGAAAGTCTGTCGAGTAAGCAACAAATTTCTAATTTGCCGGTCCACTTGTCGAACCCTAGGGAGGTAGATCTTGTCTGAAGATCAGAAGACGGCGGTGATTACTGGAGCAGCTGGGGCTATCGGAGGTGCGATAGCGCAACTGCTTGTCGAGGATGGATGGGAGGTAGTTGGTCTCGACCTAAGGAAAGGCCAGTCTTCCTCCGTCGAGTGGGTGGTGACTGATGTAACCGATAGCCATCAGTTGGAAACAACCGCGAAAAATCTCGACCGATGCGACTTTCTAGTCAATGCGGCAGGGTTCGGGGACCGCGCACCAGCAGCGGAAATGACCCCAGCTCAGTGGGAGAGCGTTATCTCCGGGTGCCTTAGTGGGACCTTTTATTCATGCAAAGCCTTTTATCAACAGCTAGCTGCTAGAGGCGGGGTGATAGTCAATATTGCTTCGGCAGCGGCTACCAATGCATTGGCGACGCACGCAAACTACTGCTCCGCTAAAGCCGGAGTAGTTGCTCTCACGGAGGTCTTGGCTCTGGAGTGGGCCAAAGAGGGGATTAGGGTTCTAGCAGTCAGTCCTGGATTTGT
>CAYNZV010000311.1:0-1687 GCA_964401715.1 uncultured Gemmatimonadaceae bacterium
CGCGCCGAGCCTATATTTTGTCCTTCCGCTTGCCTGCCCTATAGCGAAAGGTAGCCATCGTCAACTACTGGAAACGCTCACATCAGACCGCACGTGAGGCTCGTGCGCAACGGAAGGTTTCTACCTAGCCTGCTAGCCCAACGTCCATTGATGCTGTGGCCTTTATCCATTGGGGCGCGTTGGCCGGCAAAATGGTGTCGTCTGCCTACTCCCAACGCGTTGGACCGAAAACTCCCTGTTTCGCCCAGTGGGCCCTTCCTTTTTCATCCACCGGCTGGCCACGCCCTGATATGGGGGTGCCTACAGTCGCGCACCCGGCGGCAAACCGGCCGAGCACACGACCAAATTGCTTGACCTGAATCGTAAAAAGGGATTTATATTTTCCTATACACTATCCTGAGAATGTCAATATGCTCACGTATGTTCTTTTCGTCGTCGGACTCGTCTTCTTGATCAAAGGAGCGGATTTTCTCGTCGCCGGGGCTTCTTCAATCGCCAAGCGAATGCAGGTATCAGACCTGGTCATCGGCCTGACGATCGTGGCTATCGGGACCTCCGCTCCTGAACTCTTCGTCAATATAATTGCCGCTTCGAAGGGTACGACGGATATTGCGATCGGCAATATTGTCGGTAGTAATATTGCCAACATTTTTCTTATCCTCGGTGTGACTGCGGTCCTTTGTCCGATCAAAGTGACCGGGGATACGATTTGGAAGCAAGTCCCTTTCAGTCTTTTGGCTTCGCTTGCTCTGGCAGTGTTGGTCAATGATGCATTATTCGACGGGGCAGCACTCTCCGCTTTGACCCGGATCGATGGCCTGATCCTCCTGATGTTTTTCTGTATTTTTATGTATTATCTCTTCGGTATCGCCCAGACCAGCAAAACGATGCAGGAAGAGACCGGCGATACGCAAGAGAAGGGAATCCTGTTCTCGATTGGGCTGGTAATTCTTGGACTGGCCGGGCTTTCTTTCGGGAGTAATTGGATTGTGGATGGCGCGGTTCATATGGCCAGGGTTTTCGGGCTGGGTGAGAAAACCATCGGTGTGACCATAATCGCTTTCGGTACTTCACTGCCCGAGTTGGCCGCGTCGTTCGCGGCTGCGAAAAAGAAGAAAGTGGATCTCGCTGTCGGCAATGTGATTGGGTCCAATCTGCTCAATGTCTTTCTTATCCTGGGAATCAGCGCGACGATTTTTCCCTTGCCCCTCGCTCCGGGCATGAATACCGATATTCTGGTCATGATCGCGGCCAATTTATTTGTCTTTGGTTTCATGTTCACGGGTGGCCGCTCTATACTGGATCGTTGGGAGGGAGGAATCATGCTGGCCATTTACATAGGGTATATGGGCTATCTTTTTGTTGAAGGCTGAAAGATAGCCAGGTTGTCCCTCCCGATCGCTTGGAGTCCCTCAGGGCACGCTATGAGAAGCTCGTTGAGTGCCAGCACCAGATCTGGGCTGGTGAGTTGGAGTGGGATCAGCTGATCGGCATCGACAACAAGGCCAAACAGCCGCGCATAGTAATTACCTCTGTGGTGGATGCTGCTACAGCAGATACGGTAGAGTTCAGCTTGGACGACAATACTCTTGGAGTGAGCCGCCAGATCATGCAGGCATCGGATGCAGCGCTCACCGCCATGTTCTTCATGTGCAATCCCAAGACCCATCACGGTCCTGACGGCTGG
>CAYNZV010000312.1:0-1670 GCA_964401715.1 uncultured Gemmatimonadaceae bacterium
CGGCTTCACCACATGGCGAAAGGTCGTCACCGGGCCAATCTGCGGAAAAAACATCCCGTAGAAAGTCTGCGTGACGCGGGCACTGGTATTGAAGCGTTCACGGCGCAGCGACTCTTGTGAATCGGTCCGAAGATCTCGGTCCGACCAGGATTCGTTCAGTTGCGGTGCAATCTGAAGCCATGGAAACGGCTTTTGTTGGGTTGATATTCTCAAATTGAGATCGGCACTGGTCTGGTTTTCGATCTTTCCTGCTCCGCGGCGAAAGCGAGAATTTCTCATGCGCGCCGATCCGTCGTAGAAAATCTGCGAGTACCATGGAGTAGAAACACCTCTGGCACCGCGAGGCGAATCGGGTTCACTCCTGTCGAAAATCGGTTTTCGAGCCTTGCGCAAACTCACCTCGGGGAGGACCGTGTCGAAGCGATCATCATCCAGGCGCTCAGTGTGGCTGACATTCATACTCAGGCTGTTTCCTGAATCTCGCCACCGCTTGCTGAAGCTGGCATTAGAGCGCAGTGTCCGGTCCAATCTTTCGTTGAGATTGACACTGTTGTTGCGAATGAAATTCTTGTTGCTCTGAAACGTTCCTGTGGCGCGGAACTGTGTGCTCTCACCCAATTTTTGGCTGTGCCTAGCGCTGATCCACCAGCTCCAATTGGAGTTGCCACCAGAGTGCCGATTCTCCAAACGTGTTTGCAGTTGGCCGTTCATCAGATAGCGGAGCGCGTATGTCAAGTTCATACTGGTCAGCCACCCTGAACTGGTGCGTAGGTCTCCAGCAACGGTCATGTCCATGTAGTCATTCGGTGCGTAATAATAGCCCAAGCTGCGGATTTCCCACTCTTGTTCGTTGCTGTCGAAACGGATGGGGCGTCGGCCGAAGCTGGGCGTAAGCAATCCGGACTGACGGTTTTCGCGCAATGAGAAGACATAAAAAGGGATCCAAAACACCGGCTTACCTTTGATGCGCACGTACACTGATTTGGCAATAGCCATATCGCCGGTCATTACCTTGATGCGAGGACTGTAGAAATCGAAGTGTGGTTCGGAATAATCGCAGGTTGTGTATGCGCCGCGGTTCACGTGGAACTCGTCGGAGCTCAAGGTATTTATCACTTGGCCGGCGTAATACGCATCATCCCGCTGGATACGTCCGTCAATAATCGTAGCTCGTTCCGATTCCATCGCGTAGACAATGCGGGATCCCCGCAACACATCTTCCCCGTGGGTGAGCGTCGGACGGCCGATGGGCACGCCGCTGCTGTCTTCGTCGGAACGCGCCTCGACCATTTCCGCTTGACGTCGATACACCATTTCGGCCGCTCCCAGCTCCACTCCTTTGTGTACCACCGTGGCATTGCCCTGCAGAAAGAGCGAGTCGGTCTGGCCGTAGACTACAAAGCTGTCGGCACTATACTCGAAACCCTTTCTGTCTGTGTGTTCGAACTCGAGAAGTACCGCCTCCGTTGCTATATTTGGTCGTACCACCAGCGAGTCGGCGGGGAATTCTGCGGCCCCCACCGCCGTACAAGAGAGGATCGCCCAAGCAACACCGAAACGCCCCACCAACTAGCCGAACTCCACCGTGCGCCGCTGCCGGAACACCTCGTACAACACCAACGCGCCTGCGACGGAGGCGTTGAGCGATTTTACCTGGTCGCCGGTGGGAA
>CAYNZV010000313.1:0-1668 GCA_964401715.1 uncultured Gemmatimonadaceae bacterium
ATCGTTCGATGCGATAGACGGCAGACCCCTAGTTAGAGCATCGTTTGCGAAGAAAGTTGAAGTAATGTCATCGATTACAGAGATCGCCCGCACATTTTTTGAAGCTTGTGAGAAAGGTAAAGGCTGGGAGGGATGCAGCCAATACTGTACCGTCGACGCGACTTTTTCTGCCCAATCCGAACCGCTTCTCGACGTGAAAACTTTGGCACAGTACGCGGACTGGATGCAGGGGTTGCACACTTTCATGCCCGACGCAGGATATGAAATCAAGTCGTTTGCCACTGATGAAGAACGGAGGGCAGTCTGCGCCTATGCGGTGTTTTCAGCGACGCATACAGGAGAGGGTGGTCCTTGCCCACCGACGGGAAAGAGTACGTCCACGGATTATGTCTACGTCATCGAATTCGACGGAGACAACAAGATTCGACACATGACGAAGATTTGGCATTCGTGGCTGGCCATGAAGGACCTCGGCTGGGTCGAGTAATAAGTGAATATGCAAGCGGCGGGGCCCTTGAGCTGAACGCGTCAAGCGCTTAATTTGCGCGATGCGGCGTCAGCGACGGGAATTGTCGAACATCCGAAGGTGTAAGCACGGTTGTTCGCTGATGCGCGAACATCACAACTCCATCTAGCGTTAATGGCGTACGTCTACGGCAAACCGTGTGACAACACGTTTTCAGGGCCGATAATTCCAGTTTCATAGGTAAAGTTCTAGCGCATCAGAGAATCACGTTGAACCGCTCATCGGGTTGCTGTGGGTTGTGCAAGAACTGAAACATGTTTGTTCTGGACGTCAAGCGTTATGATTTGGTCATGGGGATGATCGTGAGAATCCCGGCCGCTGTACTCAAACTGAAAACGAGACGTCTGACCCAGATGATCGCGCTGGTGCTCATAGTTTCGATGCTAGCCAGTGGTGAAATGCTGGCCGCCAGTACGAGACCAGTCACGTCACGTCACGGGATGGTTGTCGCTGCAGAACCGTTAGCAACGGCGGTTGGGCTTCAAGTATTACGTGACGGGGGGTCTGCGATCGATGCTGCTGTTGCGACGGCGTTTGCGCTGGCGGTCACGTATCCACGAGCAGGCAACCTGGGTGGTGGGGGATTTATTATTTTTCGTCCGACGGCAGGTTCTTCTGTGGCGTATGACTTTCGTGAAACAGCTCCGGCCGCTTCTTCACCGTCTATGTTCTTGGTCAATGGAATGTACGACGGTGACCGGCATCGCAACAGCCACATTGCTGTTGGTGTGCCAGGTACCGTTGCGGGGTTGTATCTCGCTTGGTCCGATCATGGTCGGCTGCCGTGGCAGCGCCTTGTGGCTCCTGCTATTGATCTCGCCCGCAATGGCTTTTTTGTATCACATGACTTGGCGGCTTCTTTGGCTTCGGTGCTGCCACAAATGGGCTCATATGAAGCTTCTTTGCAGCAGTTTTCTGATGGTGGTGAACCCTACCAAGCGGGCGACCATTTCGTTCAGAAGGAGTTGGCGAGCACACTCGAACGGATCGCAATTGAGGGCCCCGCGGGATTCTATAGCGGTCGTACCGCTCAATTGATTGCGGCAGAAATGTTAGCCAACGGCGGATTAATTACACAGAGTGCCCTAAGTAACTATCGACCTCACCGCAGTACACCTGTCCGAACGAGTTATCGAGGGCAC
>CAYNZV010000314.1:0-1659 GCA_964401715.1 uncultured Gemmatimonadaceae bacterium
ACTTCTTAGTACACGAATTTATCGAAGACCGTCTGTTGAACCTTATCGATCTCACCCTTCATCTCTAAGTAGGCATTTACAGTATCAATAAGTTCTTTCTGCGCGACGTCACCAGGACTAAACCTGCTCTTGATACCGGTAAAGCCTTCCATACTCGCCACGTATTCTTTGTCGTTCATCGCGGTCGAGAGAGCATCACGGAGGGCACCCAGCACATTGGGATCCATATTCGGAGGACCATGGAGAGCCTTAGATGAGAAGGTCCGTGGCCCGTTCATCGCGGTCCAGAAAGCCTTCTGCTCTTCAGTTTCGAGGACGGAATCTACGGTTGGGCATGGGAACACCGGCTGTTCTACGTTTCCGTCAAGTTCGTAACCGGGGAAAGACATGTCCATAAAGCCGCGGATAAATCCACTCTCCACCCAGCCTGGACGCTTTTTGGGCATCTGGCCCCAGAGTGTAGAGGTGTACCACGAGTTCGTGTCTCCACGTTCGATCATGATGTATTGCTCAGCTGAACCAGCAGCAGCAAGGTTTCTAATCTGGAGTGGAATGTTGAATTGGTCTGCATACCAACCAGGGGCGATTTGAGAACCAACGTCTGCTGGAGTTGGCGCGGATGTGCCAATCACGAGCTTCTCACCCGTGGAGTTGTGGGCATCCGGCCCGCAGTTGTATGGCATCGTTCCTCGAATCATCCAGATAGCGTCTTTACCGGAAGTGAGACCTATCATCGAGACTTCACGCATGTCCCATTGAGCGACGGGATTGAATTGGTCAAATATGCCAGGGTTGGCGTCGAGAGAAATCGTTAGCCCATCGGGCTTGGCGTTCCATACGAAGTTGCGTTCAGTAAGACTCGGCGTCAAGTTAGTGACGATCATGCGAGGCTTTCCAGGAATGAAAGGCGCCCATGCTCGAGACATGAACCGCGCTTGAGAGTCGGTTCCACCACCCGGGTTATAGCCAACCATAAGGCGAATCGTCTTGCCTTTGAAATAAGCTTCGGCATCGAACGATGGAGTGGGCGTCGCAACTGGTACCGGCGTTGCCGTCGGTGGTACGACCGTCACGCCCGGAACGGGTGTCGCGGTTGGTGGGGCTGCAGTCGGCGTGTTAGCCGGGGGAACCGGCGTAGCCGTTGGGTCATCCCCGCCACAAGCCGTGGCAATCATTGCTATTGTGGTAATAGCTGCAATGAGTGTGATATAGCGCCTAATCCTCATTCTATTCCTTTCAAACCGTACCTCTTATTCGATATCGGTAGCTGTGCAGACATAATCAATAAAGAGTAACACTGCGATTATAGCTCAACCGCTGGCCTGATCCAATTGCGATGGCACAGAGCAAGTTGGTACGGTCGTTATGGGGTATTGGTTGTGAGTCGCTTTTCAATCGGAACGCCGATGCGAGTTCGTGTGATTGGCGTCGAGTGGTATATGAGTGCAAGAAGTATTGGGGCTTTGAGTGTCCTGATTGAAGCGACAGCATCGGCAACCGTCATGCGGCCACGTTGGCGTCATCAACTACGCTTTATCTAGCGTCCTTGGCCACCAACTCCACCGGCCGAACATCGCGGTCATACTCGGCACTAGGAATGAACGAACGACGAAAGTATCGATCAAAACGCCCAACATTACGGCGAAACCCAACTGGAAT
>CAYNZV010000315.1:0-1647 GCA_964401715.1 uncultured Gemmatimonadaceae bacterium
TCCAACAACGGTCCGTATTATTACGCGACACCAAAAGCGCAGCAACAGCGTCGATCAACCTATTACGAGGAGCATCCGCGCTCGCCGCTAGCCACATATAAGAAGGCGATACGCGTTTGGCGGTCATTCGAACGCAAGGTTGATGAACTCGGCCGCCTGAGTAATACCTTGCAGGGTTGGAATATCGTGCTTGATCCCGGCCACGGCGGGCTGGATCCCGGTGCCGTGGTCAAAACTTTGGACGGAAACGGCGACCCTCTCTACGTAGTCGAGGACGAGTATGTTTTCGACATCGCCATGCGCACATTTGTCCTGCTGCGCCTGCACAGCGCCAAAGTTTCCACAACCCTTCTCAGCCCAAATCACCTGATCCGTCAAAGCACTCCGCCAACCCTGACCTTTGTCAACCAGAAGAATGAGGTCTACAACAGTCTATCGCTAAATCGCCCCAACACCAAAAGACATTGGCCTCGCGGCGGCAATCTCGAATCTCGCGTGGAGATCGCCCGCAATGCCTTCACGGGAACCGCGGCCAGACGCCGGGTTTTCATCTCTTTCCACGCCGACATCGACGCCAACGCACCGGAAGCCCCCTTGGTACTCTACTACGAGAGTGGTGACGGGCGGCGGCGCGACAACGCCTCAAAGAGATTTGCCCGCATTATGCTGCCTGCTCTTGGTGCCGGAGCTCGGGTGCGGGGTCAGCCACTGGGGGTGCTGCGCAACAACCCGGCGGATGTAAAGGTGCTGATCGAATTGCGGAATTTGGCTTACACAGATCATGCCTGGGCCCTGAGATTCGAGCAACTACGCCAGCGAGACGCGGAAAAGGTGGTAAAGGGCATCCTAGACTACGCCAAGAACCAGATCCGCAGCGCTTCTGGTTAATCTGCTGGACTGCCGGCAACAAACCGGCAACTCGTCCTCCGCGACCGTTTTTCAACCGCAACAGATCATCCCATTCTTTCGCCCGAGACAGTTCTTCATGGCGATAATAAAACCTCGTTTCTCTCGGCAGTCTGACAGTCAGTGGTTTTGAAAAGACCGAATACATTGTCCTTCTGCGGAACATGTCCCAGACTATGGTCGAAACGATACCGGCTACGGCGCAGAAATCCCCCAGAACCTACTGGAACAGATCAACAATGCGTGTTCCCCGGTCCCGCAGTTCGCTACCGCCGACGCGTTAGGAATCTGCCCTTAATTCCCCGTCATACCCCGATGTAACCATACCGACCCAGAAGAAAGGTCAGCTGCGCATACCGCCTTCGCGATCATAGAAATAGCCGGATGGTGTCGATAATTATATCCCACTTTTAAGCAGAATTTGGAGTCTACGATCACAATGACTACGTAACGCACTTCTCCCGGATCGCGCCCAACCTGTTTTTCACACAACACGTGCTTTCTGACTTCCCTACGCTACCCGCTTAGTAGCACGAGGAACACGTGGGTGGTGGAAAAGATCACGATTTCGAGCTCTCTATCTTCGACGACTCGTTCTTAAGAATTGGACACCGCAGCTGGTTTGCCGTCCACGAAGCCGGTAGCCAATCGGCCTACCTGATACATTAATCGACGTGACCTCGCTCTCCTTCAACTGGTGCTATCTGGCTTGATACGCCGCACCGCGAAAGTATCGGACGC
>CAYNZV010000316.1:0-1254 GCA_964401715.1 uncultured Gemmatimonadaceae bacterium
GAGGATGCGGACGGCAGCTTGCTTGTTGCCGATACCGGCAGTTGGTACATGATCTGTTGCCCAACTTCGAAGATCGCTAAGCCTGACGTCTTGGGGGCCATCTATCGGATTGAAAAGAAGGGTGCGCAGTCGCTGGAGGATGGTCGCGGCCTTAAGTTAGATTGGAAGCAACCTCGTGTTGGTTGGCTTTCTGATCAGCGGCCAGCGGTTGTCAAACGGGCTGTTGCCGCACTGGCCAGGGAAAGCAATATCGATACTCTGCGTAAGGCCAGTGCTCGCATTCCTGCGGTTTGGTCGTTGCACCGGATTCCAGCTCAGCACGCGCGCCGAGCAGTGCGAGAATTCCTGGGAGCAGAAAACTCGGACGTTCGTGTGGCAGCGATCCACAGCGTGGCACTGTGGCGGGATCAGGAGGCCTTGCAGCAACTCTTGGAACTGTTGTCTGATGAGGATCCGCAACTGCGTCGCTTGTCGGCGATGGCGCTGGGCCGGATCGGTGCCAGTGAAGCAGTCCAGCCACTATTGGATTCATGGTCCAGCGAAATCGACCCATTCCTAAAACACTCGACCACCTATGCACTGTATGAGATGGGGGCTGTTCGCAGCCTGCCGACAGGGCATCCGCTGAGCAAACAGCTGCGGCGTATGCGAGAGACGGAGCGACGAAATGTTGCACCAGGAGTCTTTCCTGAAATCCAGTTGGCGGAAGCCATGAAGCCGAATCCCGATAAGATCGCTCGACAGAAACAACGCCTTGTTGAGCTGGCAGCGTTCCTGCCAAACGGCAACGCGCAACGCGGAGCAAAGTTGTTTAACAATCGAGATCGCTCCAAGTGCACCACCTGTCATCTCAAGGGTGGGAAAGGCGTTCGCTTAGGCCCGGATTTGACTTGGATTGGAGCAATTCGTAGCGAGCGGGATCTGCTGGAGGCAATTGTTTTTCCAAGTGCATCGATTGCTCGTTACCACGAAGTAGTGAATGTCCGGACGAAGGATGGGAAAGTGTTCACTGGACTGCTCGTGAAGGAAACAGTCGATCAGATGTTTCTCTCGTCTGGAGAGGGAGTCGTGAAATCGGTTGCCTATCGAGAAATCGAACAGGCCAGGTACTCGAACGTCTCCTTGATGCCGGAAGGGATTGAGAAAGTATTGAAACCAAGAGAGATCGCGGACCTGGTGGCGTACCTGAAAGCATCAAAACCACCGGTAGCGAATTCGAAGAGTGATTAAATACAAGATCCGTCTAGAGGGCGT
>CAYNZV010000316.1:1264-1616 GCA_964401715.1 uncultured Gemmatimonadaceae bacterium
AACAACGGTTCGTAGACCGCTAGTTCTGATCTGCGGAAACTTAACAGATACAAGGCATGCCTGTGGGATCATCTGGTACCTAACGATTGATGAACAGAACGGCGAACTCTTTGTGCTCTGCGAACCCAAGAGAGTCGGAGGCGTGGGGGAAGTGCGTGTCTTTGACCGGACCGGGGCGTATTTGAGAACCATCATGCCGCTTAATCCCACGCTGCCTTATTCAAGCGTGCGGGATATATGCCGGGAGGTCGTGCGGTCGCTGAATTAAACTACAGTTCGCCGTCCCACCCGCGTTGATAGTACTTGTGGGTGATTTTGTCCTGGTTTTCTAGCCGCCATTCGATCGAAGGCG
>CAYNZV010000317.1:0-1614 GCA_964401715.1 uncultured Gemmatimonadaceae bacterium
AGGAATCACCAAGAGCACTCTCCGCGGTCCAACACCTGGGACAATGCTTCGGACCTGGCGGGAAGCACGCCGGGGCTGGGGAGGGGAGACTGGGGGACCGTTTCCGAGCCCGGGGCGATGTGGTGCGAGTTATGTCCAATTTCTTTCTAAGGCGAAACTCGAAGATCCGTGGCCCCTTTGCGTCAAACGTAGTTAGGGAGATGGCCGAGCAGGGAAAGTTGCGTGCAGATGACGAACTGTCGCGATCAGAAGACGGTCCCTGGAAACCTGCGAATTCCTTTCGCCGTCTGCGTTCGATAATTCCGGACCGTGCAACTGACGACTCCGGCATAATTCCTTTGAAATCATCCACGGCCGAAGAAGCGGAGTGGCTGGTCCTTGAAAAAGGAAAGAAGAAGCAGGGGCCTATTCCAATAAGTGAGTTGAGGAACTACGTCGAACTTCCGGCCGTCCGCATACGTCGGATAGACGGGAGCGAGTGGGTCGCACCAGACAACCTGGCAACGGTGTATCCGGAATTAGTCGCAGCCAAACTTGTTTCGGCTCAAAGACAAACACGCCAACCCACCATCGATATTCCAGAGGATGACGAGCCAACTGACGTTGACGAAGAGCCGTGGGATTCAGAATCAAGCGTGGCCGATTCCATTTGGTCAATTATTGGCGGAACGGTGGGGCTGGCACTCGTCGCAGGCGTTGTGTTCGTGATCTACAGATTCGGCAGTACGCTGATTGCAATCTTTGGCAGCGACAGTACAGAAATGCTTGGATTTGATTTGACGCTACACGGCTTCTTTTACGGTATGGCCGTACTCGGAGGAGCCATGATCGCCTCCGTGTTTACATGGGTTGGCTTCTTCGTAATGTTGATAGAAAAAGATAGCGATAATCAGACGGGGACAGGATGTCTCGCGTTTCTGCTTTTTGGCGGAGGTTTCTTATTCATTGTTGGTCTGTGTGGTGGTGGTATCTTTTGACAACAAACAAAACACGGGTGATTACGAGAGAAAGAGAACTTCGAGGAATTCCGAATGAAGCTGAAAAGGAATCCGCGAACTTGTGTGGACACCGTGGTTGGAACTACTCCCCTGCCGTCCGAGTCCCTCGTTCGGATCCAGCGAGCTGAACGCCGGGGGTGGTGAGACTGGGGCTGTCGAGGAGACCGACGATGGCCGAGAACCGTCTGGCCAAGGAGTTTGCTGAACAGTTCCTGCCGTATGCGGATTCCGTTGATCTCAGTGACTTCACCCAATTCAATGATGATATCGCCGAGTGCCTCAGCAAGTACCGGGGTAAATTCGAACTCAACGGCCTGACGAGCCTCTCGGAAGCGGCGGTTGAGAAGCGCAGCAAGTACGACGGAACCCACGATCTCGCCTTAGGCCAACTCCCTGAATCCGTTGTCGAGATTCTGCGGCAGCACCCGAACTTTCAGAACGGTTAATGTCTGATGGCCCCACTCGACTTCTTCATCATGGAAGAGTTCATCTTCCCCGAGGAAGGGGGCGTCACGGGCACCGTGGAGGTTGCCTGTCCGCACTGCGACAGCGTGTGGGACTTGGAGGTGGACTCGGGCAACACCGACGACGGGTTCCGCTGCGGTGAGTGCAACGG
>CAYNZV010000318.1:0-1579 GCA_964401715.1 uncultured Gemmatimonadaceae bacterium
CATGGGCTAATCGTTATGTCTCTCCTGCATGGCCAAGGACATTTCCAAGATTCCCTAAAAATTGTCAACTCCGCTGGTTGGGACACCGATTGCAATTCCGGAAATCTTGGCTGTCTATTGGGAATTCGTAACGGGCTCGCTGCGTTCGATGAAGGGGTCGACTGGCGCGGCCCCGTCGCCGACATCTGTTACGTCCCCACAGCCGACAGCGGGGGCGGTATTTCGGATGCCGCAACGGAAGCCCGACGCATTGCTGCCATGGGGCGAAAACTTAACGGATCCGAGCTCAAATCCCCCAAGGAGGGAGCGCGTTACCATTTTTCCTATCCTGGGTCAGTCCAGGGCTTTCGTGGACGAGAGTGCATGGTCAACAATCTTAAGCTGCCGGGCGGAGAACGGGCTCTTGCAGTCCACTTCGACCCTCTCTCCAACGGCAAAACTGCGGAAGCCGTCACCGGCACCTTCGTCGAGTCTCGAGAGACAGCGCGTTACTTTGAGCAACGGGGCTACGGTCTCATGGCCAGTCCAACCCTGAATCCGGGTCAAACCATTTCAAGCGATGTCCTCCTCGCAAAGGATGTGGAGCAGGCAATCGAGGTGGCATTGTGTATCCACGTGTTTGACCCGGAAAATCGAACGGTAACCGTCCGAGATCGTTCAATCAGTATCGAGCCGGGCGAGCGTAAAACGTTGTCTTGGCAAATACCTTCGCTCGATGGTTATCCAATTGCTGCCGCCGGCGTAGAAATCGTCGCAGCGCCCGTCGGAGGAATTCTGTTTGTCGACCGGTATGACTGGCAAGGAGCACCTGACATGGTTCTTCAGAAAAGAAAGGGCAGCATGTGGCATCGCGCATGGGTGAACGGCGTCGATAGCTATGCCCCCCGGTATCCCGAGAGCTTCCGACTTATCCAGAACAATGGAACTGGCCTCCTCCTATATGGCAGTCGCGATTGGCGCGATTACAGCTTGAAGGCTGACGTAACGCCCCACCTCGTATCCCGTTGCGGTATCGCCACGCGGGTGCAGGGCTTGCGACGTTATTACGCATTACTTCTTACACCAGGCCGCGGCGTCCAGTTGACACGGTAACTCGATGGCACCGCTGTTCTTGCTGAAGAGCCGATGTCGATCGACAACTACAGGAACTATGAACTTGAAATGCATGTGCGCGGAAACCAGCTCGACGGTTACCTCGACGGTAAACAGATTCTATCCTTCGCAGACGATGATCTAACCGAAGGCGGCATCGGTTTGGTGATCGACACGGGACGCACCGCGACGCAGCGCGTGCAGGTGAGTCCACTCAATTTCTCGTGATGGTTTAGACTGTCTTCGCTCGTGTTCGTTTGAACCGCACGGGATTGCGAGCTAAACGGAGAGACAGATGTGGATGGGGTAACGAAACGACAGCGGATGCAGCCGATGGTAGCCACGCGTGCGTTACGCGCGTTAATCGCGAATCCGCAAGATACACCTAAGGTTTTCGAAGTCTTTCGAGCCCTCGGTGGACCTTCGCTTGAAAGGGGATTGCGTCGTTTCCAAGATACCGATTTCGGCGATCTCGTGCTCAGAGACG
>CAYNZV010000319.1:0-1561 GCA_964401715.1 uncultured Gemmatimonadaceae bacterium
GTAACAAGGTAGCCGTAGCGGAAGCTGCGGCTGGATCACCTCCTTTCTAGGGAATGTGTCATTCGGTTTCGATCGAATGGCCACCCAGGTTGAGCGTTCACGAAGAATGTCGCTTTCGCGACTCCTTCGCGCCAAACTTACTCCCATCGAGTCCAGATGATCGGCGTGCCTCACACTCACTCTTCCCAGGTTAAGGTTCATTTTTGTGTCAGGATGTCCCCGGAGCATCGGGTCGGCCAGGCGGCCGCTCCGATTATCGATCGGGGAGGAAAGTCCGCACTTCATAGAGCACGGTAGCGGGTAACACCCGTCGCCCGAAGCAGTTCGCGCTGACAAGGGTCGGAATAGGAGCACAGTGACGATGCCTGTATGGCTACACGGTCAGCCAGGAGTGAAACGGCCAACCTCTACCGGAAGCAAGGTCAAGTCGGAACGCTATGAGGCTGCTCGCCCAGTTCCAGGTAGGCTGCACGAGGCTTGTGGTAACACAGGCCCCAGATAGATGGTCGCCCCTGACAGAATGCGGCTTATTGGTCGGTCCGGTGCTTCATTGTTTGAGGGATGTGGCGTTCAGGTTCGGTAGAATCCATCGCGGGGTGGAGCAGTGGTAGCTCGTCGGGCTCATAACCCGGAGGTCGTCGGTTCGAATCCGACCCCCGCAACCAGGAACGGTGATGTGCCGTTCAGATCGTTTCTCAATGTTCCCTGCGCCGTACGGGATGTACGTGGATTCCAACGATATTTAGGCGCCTGGCGTATCCGCGTCCCATGTCAGTAGGACCCCGAAAGCTTCGGCCGGGCAGTCATGAAGAAATCGGAACGCGGCCGCTGCCTCAAGGTGGTCAAACCTGTGGGTGATCATGCGATCAGTCGCGATGTGGCCGTCCGTGAGGAGCCCTAGGGCTCGGTCAGACGCTTGCTGCCGATCGCTGTCGGGCAATGTTCCAACGATGAGACGTATTTGCTGGATATGCGAATTCAGCGGCAACGGCGCATCCTCATATTTACCGACAACATGTATGAGACCGCCTCGGGCCACCATCTGCTGGGCCTGGGCGAATGCGTCAAGCCCGGCACGTCCGCCCACCGCATAGACGACAACGTCGGCACCAACCCCATCCGTGATTTCAAGGACACGAGAAAGCGGATCCTCCGTTGAGGCGTTGACAACAATGTCGGCTCCAAGAGCTGACGCCAGGTTACATCGCATCGGAAGAGCATCGACAGCGATCAGACGCCCATCCCCATTTGCCCTAGCAACTTGCAGCATTAAGCTGCCCACGAGGCCTTGGCCCAAAATAACGACGGTATGGTCTGGTGAAATATCATAGAGCTCAACCCACTGAACGGCACTAGTGGTCAGGGGCCAGAAGGTGGCCTGGTCGAAGCTGATGTTGTCAGGAAGAGCTACGACTTGTGGTCCGGTTCCCTTCGCGTATTCATGCGAGTTTGTGTTGCCAATGACGTATTCAGCATGCGGGGAAGAGATGGCGACACGATCACCGGGGAAGAAAACGGTGACTTCGGAGCCAACAGCATACACTATGCCACCGACCTAAAC
>CAYNZV010000320.1:0-1548 GCA_964401715.1 uncultured Gemmatimonadaceae bacterium
GCGCACTATGTGGTCGGACCTGATTGTATTCCCGACGCCAGCCCTCCGTCAACACTTTTGCCTTTTGCAGCGTTGTGAGAATCTCCCTGTTGAGTAGTTCATCTCTGAGCTTGCCGTATGAACGGGCGAGATCAACAACCCATCCGGCCATATAGCTTCCCACGTAGCCATACATGTCTTCGATGACCACCGCTTGGAGGGCTCTATTCGTCGCAGAACGGTTATCTTTGGAGCGCCTTACGAAGGGTTGTCGTGATCTCCCGTTTGGCATGATTATTCAGGTTGGGCCAGGCGTCGATCAACTCAGCCAGGTCGGCAGGGATCTTGGTTGTACCGTACAACCTATCGGTGTCGGGATGTGTCGCGGAAGTGCGCGGATACTGCTCAGAAGTGCAATCCGAGGGGGTTTCGCCTGGGTCGGAGGTGTTCGCTAACGCATTGATCTGTCTCGATTTCGCGAGGTTCTGCTGTGAATCTGCGTTTTTCGAACTGTTCGCTCCCCCGGGTTCAATTCCCGCCGCCTCCACCAGAAAATAATCTGAGTAGTTCCGAGAAGGCCCGTAAGTCATTGACTTGTGGGCCTTCTCGCATATGATCGTCCGGACTTTGGTTGAGGAAGACGAAGACTGGGAGGGGTACCCCGCTGACCCCGCGACAACAATATTCGGCGAGGAATTTCTTTGGACGCCGGTGGTGACGGGCACCTGGGAGGCTCAGGGCGATCAGTTCACCTGACCTACTACCGAGTGCCGCGGTGCAGGGCCGAGGATCCTGGATCCACAAGTCGCCCTTTTTGAGGTGGAGTCGCCGGAATTTTTTTATAAGCTCTCAATTGCTCGCCCCGACAAAGCGCACGTAGCCAAAGCGTTCGGGTACGTGGTAAGACTGCAAATCTAAGGGCGCCCACCCCGAAAGTTCGGGCGCTTCGGCACCGCTGCGGGGCCGTTCGTAGCGGTTGATATTAATGCGCCAGACATCGCCCGCGCGTGGCGGCACATGGGCTGTAGCGGCAATTTTGCCGAATCCCTTCCACGGCATGGCAAATTCGAAAACCGATCCCTGGTCGACATCGGTGCTATCGTTCACCGTGCCATGATTTTTTACCGCGTGCTGCATGCCCTCCTGGTTCCAGGCGTACAGGTCGGGCCAGACCACCGGCGCTCCATCGGCGTATTTGAAATCGTTCTTGGGTATCCAGATATCATTGATTGTGTCGAGGCAGTTGATGTGGATCTCAGCGTAATTCTTCTCGTCGCCGTCGGGATCGATGAACAGTTCAATGGTCTCCTCGCGGCACAAACAGTCCCTATCGCCCTCTCTCATGGTACTCCAGATATCGGGATCTTCGACCGCGACCAGAAAATAGAGATTGTCCCGATCCCAAAGCATCTTCGCCGTGGTCCTGTAGCGCGGCGCACTATCGCTATGCTGAAACCGTGTAAAAACACCCACTTCCGAGGCAAGTTGCCAGGCGAATTCGTCGGCCACCCCGTCGATGACGATGGTTTCCCCACTAAGCATACAATCATAGCGCCGCTCCCAGTCGGG
>CAYNZV010000321.1:0-1518 GCA_964401715.1 uncultured Gemmatimonadaceae bacterium
TTATTACGACTTTGCTGGGTGCCATGGTGGCGCTTGGACTCTTTGCCGGCGCGGCTTCGGCGGAGCAAATAAAGTTGAAAATGGCCACATCCTGGGGCGGTGGGTTGGTGATGGACAAGCAAGCCAAGTACTTCGCCGAGATGGTCGAATTCCTGACCAACGACGAGATCGCGATTGAGGTCTTCCCCGGTGGCACCTTGGGCACTTGGAACACAGTTACCGAGACGGTGCGCAACGGGGTCGCAGATATGGGCCACACCTATGACGGCTACAATTGGGGCGAAAACAAGGCCGTTGCGCTGTTGTCTGGTTACGCCGGAGGCCTCAACGCCGAGCAGTTGATTCATTGGCTCTACCACGGTGGCGGTCAAGAGATGATCCAAGAGTTTCAGTTGGAGGAATTTGGCGTCATCGCGTTTCCGTGCGGTATATCACCTCGAGAAATGGGTTTGCACAGCACCAAGCGAGTACAGACACTGGAGGACTTCAAAGGCTTGAAAGTTCGCACCTCCGGTATCTGGGCTGAGATCTCAAAAGACATGGGTGTCTCGGCGGTGATTCTGCCTGGCTCGGAAATCTATGCGGCGCTGGAGCGCGGTGTGGTCGATGCCGTTGAGTGGGCACAGCTTTCGGTCAACAAGGCGGCTGGCTTCCACAAGGTCGCCAAGTATCTGATCATGCCAGGCATCCATCAGCCTGCAGCCGTGGGTACATGCAACTTCAACGTGGATGTGTGGAACAAGTTGTCGGATCGTCAGAAGAAGATAATCGAAATCTCTGCCCGCAAGATGAGCATAGACTTTTACCACTTCGTCGGACATGAAGATGCGCCCGCCTATGAGTTTTACCTCAACTCCGGTAACGAAATCGTCGTTCTCGACGATGACGTGATCAAGCGTGCTAGGGAGCTTTCCTACGCTTGGGCTGACAGGGTAGCGGCCGAGGAAGGTGGGTGGTTCCAGAAGATTCTCGACTCCCAGCGGGCCTATGAAAAGGCTTGGGCCAACGCCTACAAGTACCGCGACTCGGTTAAGCCTGCGGCAGTGCCTGACTAGTCACGTTCTGCGGACGGTGCGCTTTCGATCGGAGGCGCCCAAGATCGCATCCTGGCCCATGTCGTTCAGCATCAGCGTGCTGGACGACATGGGCATTTGTATCGACTTAGTGGACGGATTGGTGGCCGCGAGCTTCCGCCATGAAGGCATCGCCGACGGCCGTTAATAGGGGCCACCGTGACGTCGTCTTCGCTGTTCTCTTATTTCTCGCCGATACTCCCCGTCGGTTCGCAAGAACCTCAACTGTAGTCCTCAGGGTAGGCGGCTCAAATCGGAATCACGATTCCTTCCCGTGGATGCGGAACTGCACTGGAAGATTGTGCCGATCGATCGCGGTCTTGCATTGAGATGGGCACTGCCATACGGTGTCTTAGCATTTAAAATTTATCATGAGGAACGATACGATGACTGTATTCGACCTGTCCGTTACCGACGCGCTGCTTTCTACCACGCGTGCGGTGCG
>CAYNZV010000322.1:0-1512 GCA_964401715.1 uncultured Gemmatimonadaceae bacterium
GACCGTAGCTACATTTGTCTCAGAAGTTACGAGATCCTCGAGCAGGCTATAGAGAGTCGTCGTTTTTCCGGAGCCAGTTGGTCCTGTGACCAAAACTAATCCGTGAGAAGTTGAAGCAGCTTGGCGAAGCGTTTGGAGATTGGCACCTTCAATGCCTAGCTCTTCCAGTCCAAGCGATTGTTGACCTCTATCAAGAATTCTCAGAACGGCTTTTTCCCCGAACACTGTAGGGAGAGTGCTGACTCGGATGTCTACATCACGGCCACCTTGGGTGAAATGAATTCGCCCGTCTTGAGGTAGTCGTTTCTCCGAAATATCGCATTCCGCTAAGACTTTGATGCGAGCCATCAGTGCAGCGCCTTCTTCGGTTGCGAGTTGAAGGGCTTCGCGTAGTCGTCCATCGACTCGATAGCGAAGCATCCAGCCGGTCTCAGAAGGTTCTAAGTGTATGTCGCTTGCACCATCTATTAGTGCGGCTGTCATGACATCGTCGAACCTTTCTTCAATCGATTCACTAGTGTTTTCGTCCTCCGCAGTGCTGGCAGCAGACCGCTGTAATCGGTCTAATCCTGCTTGTATTGATTCTGAAGTAGCGGTGCAGGCGAGGACTTCTTTACCGGAACGGCGCCGGATTAGATCTACCCCATAAACATCGGAGGGGTCTACAACGGCTACTGCAACATAATTATCCAGAGACAGGAAGGGGAGAACGCCATGAGCTCGCAATTCTGAAAATGGGACTCCATGGTCTAGCGATTCATCCAGAACGCCATCTTCTAGTGGGTTCAGGCAAGGCATCCCGTTTTGAGCAGCCAAGCCTCGAGCGAGGCCGGCTGGCTCGAGTAGGCCTTGCTCCACCAGAATTTGTCCGAGCTGAACGCCAGGTTGATTTTCTGATGTTTTGAGCGCAGCCCCAAGGCGGCGTTCATCGATGAGTCCGAGATCTACTAGGACTTCGCCGAGTCGTCGGCCTACAAAGGTTTCTGATGGCGATTCGCTCGGGACGAAAGATATTTTTTCTTCCAGGCGAAGAGCTTGTTGAGCGGCGAGGAGAGTCGTGGAAGGATTGCGAATTATGAGTCCATCAGCAGGGCCATTTAATCCTTCAAGTAGTAGCCTAATACCCTCTGAATCCAGTGAAGAGACATTCGACCCGTCAACTTCTTTGCCTCCTTGGGAGACAATCATTGCCCAGAGTTTGTCGAGTTCTTCGGATCTCGATTCGTTAAGTGCCTCCGGTAAAGCGAAGGCGTTCTGACTTGTTTTTGGGGCCATCAAATCTCCTCCGTGGGCCTCCTCTTACTCTCTTCTTGAGTCCGTTTTAGGAGTAACTGGGCTGCTTCGAGAGTGGGACGCAATTGGAGAGCTATTAAAAGCAACCAAAGCTGGGATTTATCCTAAAAAAATCGTTTTTTCTGGAATTGGAAAAACCGAAGATGAAATCAGAATGGCTATAATAAAAAAAGTACTCTTAATTAATGTGGAATCAGAAAGTGAAGTTAATCTAATTAA